>JAJTGH010000064.1 GCA_021299555.1 Comamonadaceae bacterium | reverse complement strand
GGCTACTCAGTCATGTCCGGTGCGGTGGCCCGCGCTAAGCCGGACTGCCCGATAATCGATTTGGATCTGCTCGATCCGTTCACCCACCAGAAGAACACAGGAGATAACACCATGAAGCACATCATGTCCACGCCCGACTTGCGCGAACTTTGCATCGTCAGCCTGATGGTGCTGGCTTCAAGTGCCGTCGCCCAAGACGCCTGCCCGAACCGCGGCCAGCTGGACACCCCATACTGCGACGCCAACAGGGATCTGGTGGCGGACGTGCCGACCGACAGGGCCAAGCAACGCGATCCCTCCACGCTGGTGTGGGCATATACGCCCGTGGAAGACCCCGCCGTGTATGCCAACATCTTTAAGCCCTTCACGGAGCACCTGGAGAAATGCGTCGGCAAGCGCACCGTTTATTTCCCAGTGCAGTCCAATGCTGCGGAGATCGAGGCAATGCGCTCGGGCCGGCTGCACTTTGCCGGGTTTTCCACCGGCCCCACTGGCTTTGCGGTAAACATGGCCGGCGCAGTGCCCTTTGCGGCCAAGGGCACCGGCGCCGAGGTGCGCGGCTACAACCTGCTGGCCATCGTCAAGGCGTCCAGCCCCTTCCAAAAGCTTGCGGATCGCCTGACGCCCGACACCGACTACAAGCCGATGATGTCGGGGGGCCATGACAAGTCCATCCTGGGCGTGGCTTCGGGCGACTACGAGATGGCGGCCGTGGCCTCTGACGTTTTTGACCGCATGATCACGCGGGGCACGGTCAAGCGGGAGGACTTCCGCATCGTCTATCGCAGCGCCAACTTCCCCACCTCTTCGTTTGCGCACGCTCACGATCTCAGGCCTGAGCTGGCTTCCAAGCTCAAGGAATGCTTCTACAGTTTCCGCTTTCCGGCCGCCATGCAAAAGGAATTCAACGGCGACGACCGCTTCCTGCCCATCACCTATGCCAAGGACTGGGCCGTGGTGCGCGAAGTGGCCGAAAAGTCCGGCACCCCTTACAACAAGGCGGCCTACGATATCGAGGCAAAGCGCGAGGCAGATGCCGCTGCCAAGCGGGCGGCTGAGAAGAAAAATTGAGCGCGCCGGTCCTGGCCCTGCGCGGGCTGACCAAGGCCTACAGGCCGGGGCAGCCCGTGCTGCACGGCTTGAACCTGGACATCTCCGAGGAGGGCCTGGTCGCCATCATCGGCCCGTCGGGCACGGGCAAATCGACGCTTATTCGGTGCATCAACCGCCTCGTGGACCCTTCGTCTGGCGAGATCCTGCTGCGCGGCGTCGACATGGCGCAATTGAAAGGGCGGGCCCTGCGCGAGGCACGGCGTCACATCGCAATGGTGTTC
Organism: Comamonadaceae bacterium; assembly: GCA_021299555.1. Classification (GTDB taxonomy): domain Bacteria; phylum Pseudomonadota; class Gammaproteobacteria; order Burkholderiales; family Burkholderiaceae_C; genus Polaromonas. The sequence continues at coordinate 22,829 of JAJTGH010000064.1, read as the reverse complement.
CAGGAATACAACCTCGTGGAGCGACTGTCGGTGATCGAGAACGTGCTGTGCGGCAGACTGGGGACACTGCCTCTGTGGCGACCACTGCTGCGCCGCTTTGAGCCTCAGGACATTGAGCAGGCCTTTGACCTGCTGGCCTCGGTGGGCCTGGATCCGGAGTTCGCCACGCGCCGTGCCGATGCCCTGTCGGGCGGTCAGCGGCAGCGCGTGGGCATCGCGCGGGCGCTGATGCAAGCGCCTGACCTGATACTGGCCGACGAGCCAACCTCCTCGCTGGACCCGCGCACCGCCGTGGAGATCATGGAGCTGCTGGCCGGTGTGGCGCAATCGCGGCGCATTCCGGTGGTGATCAACATACACAACGTCGAGCTGGCGCGCCGGTACGCCTGTCGCATCATCGGCATGTCCAAGGGCAATATCGTCTTTGACGGTGTGCCCGAGGCCCTGCACGAGAGCGAACTGAGCGCGATCTACGGCGGAGAGGATTGGCAGTCTTGAGCTCAGTGGCCCGTACGCCGGGGTATTTGCAGCGCAAAGCCTTCCCGGTCAAGCTCACCTCGCGTCTGGCCTGGCTGGGTCTGGCGGTCTACATCGTATATGCGCTTGCGCAGCTGGAGGTCTCGCTCGAGCGCATTGTCGGTGGCTGGCCGCAAGCGGTGCGGCTGCTCGGACGCATGTTTCCGCCCAACGCTCAAGGCGACAAGCTCGACCTCATCGCACAAGGGCTGCTGGAGAGCCTGCAGATCGCCGTCATCTCCACCTTCGCAGGCGTGCTGCTTTCGCTGCCCCTGGCCTTGATGGCGGCACGCAACTTGTCACCTGCAGCCCTGTCTGCAGCGGCGCGCGTGGTCATCGCTGTGTGCCGATCGTTTCATCCGGTGATTGTGTCCATCCTCTTCGTCAAGGCCGTGGGCTTCGGCGCCCTGGCCGGAGTGCTGGCGCTGGTTGTCTCAACGATGGGCTTTGTGGGCAAGCTGCTGGCCGAGGTGCTGGAAGAGCTCGACGAGGGCCAGGTCGAGGCAGTGCGCGCCACAGGCGCGAGTTTCGCTCAGGTGCTCGTGATGGGCGTCATGCCGCAAGTCTTCGCACGCTTCATCGGTTTGTCCGCCTACCAGTTTGACAGCAATCTGCGCAATTCCACCATGGTGGGCATTGTGGGCGGCGGCGGCATCGGTGCGGCGCTGTTTACGGCCTATCAGCGCTTTGACTACGACGTGGTGTTGACCATCCTGATTCTCATCATCGCCCTGATCGTGCTGGCCGAGTTGCTGTCACTTGGGCTTAAAAAGGTGTTCCGGTGAGAACGTCCACGGCCTTAGAGACCAAGGCGCCGCGCCGCTGGCAGCGCTTGACCTGGCCCGAGCGCTTGGCGCGTTCGGTGTTCTACATCGTGGCAATGGCCGCGCTGGTGTGGTCGCTCAAGAAGATTGAGGTCATCCCAGAATTTCTCTATGACGCCCCTGAGCAGACGGCGGACCTGTTCCAGCGCATGTGGCCCTTCGACTGGGCTTTCTACCCCAAGGCCGTGCAGGCTGCATTGATCGAGACGCTTCACATTGCCACGCTGGGCACTGTGCTCTCGCTGCTGATCGCCGTGCCGCTGGCTGTGCTGGCGGCGCGCAACATCACGCACAGCCGGGTGCTCAACAGCGCAGCGCAGCTCATCTTCGTGTCCACGCGCTCGGTCAACTCACTCATCTGGGCCCTGCTGTTTGTCGCCGTGTTCGGCCCTGGGGCCCTGGCGGGTGTGCTGTCCATCGCCTGCCGGTCCATCGGCTTCGTGGGCAAGCTGTTTTGCGAGGCCCTGGAGGAAGCGGCTCCTGGCCCCATCGAGGCCTTGACGGCTTGCGGCGCACCTGCCACTTTGGTGCTGGCCAAGGGCTACTGGCCGCAGGTGCAGCCTTCGTTCTGGTCGCTGGCGCTGCTGCGATGGGACATCAACATCCGCGAGTCGGCGGTCCTCGGTCTGGTCGGGGCGGGCGGCATAGGCGTGGCTCTGGACGGCGCGATGAACAACCTCTACTGGGACCAGGTGGGCCTGATCCTGGCCGTGATCTTCGTCGTTGTCATGGTGGCCGAAGTCATCACCACCGCGATCCGAAGTCGAATCCTGTAGTGAGGTTGGCGCCCCGGGGGATGTCCTTGAAACACCCGCCCCGTCAGCTCAGCATTGCCGAGCTGTAGGCGCAGGATCGCGGTGCCCCCATTGATTTTGGCGATACGTTGTCTCAGGATCTCGATTGGCGCGAGATTGGTTGAGATGCCTTATGGCTCACTGGACGGAAATTCCAGGATCTGCGGACTTTGGCGCTTTTCACGCCATGCTTGCAGGGCCTGGGCGCGGGTGGCACCAGGATGGCTGGCAAAGAAGGTACGGATGTGCTGGTTGAACTGGAACTGACGGCCAATCTGCGGCCGTGGCGCCTGCAGGCTGGCCCGGTAGATCTCCAGAGCCTGGCCCAGGGTGCGTCCCTGCGGATGCGCCAGCAGATCGCGCAGCGCCTGGTTGAACCGAAAGCCTGGCGCAGTGTGCTGGACAAAAAAGCTCCGCAAGACCGCATTGAGCCGCCAACCCGGGGTGATCACGGTGGCGCTTGTCAGAACCGAGGGCATGGCCTGGCGGGTGGGCCGGGCGGCAGCGGCGCCCTCGGCCGGCCGGGTGTGGCCCGACAAATGGGCAAGAATCCGGGCGGTCAGATCCTCCTTGCTGCCAGAGCCGCAAAGGCCATGCGTACGGCAATAGGCCTGCAATTCCTTTTTGAGCCAGTACCAGGCGCGAAATTGTTCAACCGGCAGCTTGTCGCTCAGCACAGGGCGTTGCATGCGGGTATCGCAGTGTCCTGACGGCACCAAGTCAGGCCGATCAGACAGCGCTGCCGGCACGGTAGAAATGTTTGGCATAGATCATCCAGCGGCCTTCGTGCAGCATCAGGTTGAGGTGGTCTTCCATGATGCTATCAAACAGGCGCAGGCGCACCTTGGCCAGGGCCATGGTGGGCGATAGCTGATCCACCATGAGGATGTGCTCGTCGCGGGGGCACCCACGCGAAGCTGGCGATGCACGCCCCTGCACCATCTTGCGGTAGTCGGCAAAAGGGCGCACGGTGCGCTGGCCGTCCTGCTGCGAATACAGCACGCAGTCGGCATGGAACACCCGGTCAAACAATGCCATGTCTTGGTTCTGCAAGACATCAAAATAATCGGCCAGAAAGGCGCGCAAAGAGTCGATCAGCATAGTGATTTCCTTGTTAGACTTTAAAAGCGTTGTCATGAAATAGACAACGTTTAAAAGTCTAGGAAGTCCCTGCTGCGCCTGGGCTGCATTTTTTTCGATGCCTGCGCGAAAAATATTGACATGACAGGCCGCTCGCCACCCCTGCCCGCGCTGAGGGCCTTTGCCGCCTGGGTGCGGCTGGGGTCGGTTGCAGCCGCCGCCGAAGAGCTCAAGCTCACTGCTGGCGCAGTCAGCCACCAGATCCGTGCGCTGGAGACATTTCTTGACGTCGCGTTGATCGAGCGCCAGGCTCGCCGCTGGGTGCTGACTGAAGCGGGGCGCATCTACGGCTACCAGGTGCGCCAGGCTTTGCAGGACATTGTGGATGTGACCGAGCGGGTGCGCGGTCATGGCCGCCGGACCCCGACGCAGGACCTGCGGGTGGCGGTGCTGCCCTCGTTTGCCAATGGCTGGCTGTTGCCCAGACTGCAGGACTTCATGCGCTGGCATCCCCTCGTTCGCCTGCATCTGCTGGGCTCGATGGCCTATGCGGATCTGGACCAAGGGCAGGTGGACTGCGCCATCCGCTTTGGCCATGGCCGCTGGCCCGAGGCCGATGTGCAGGCCCTGATGGGCGATACGCTGCTGCTGGTGGCGGCGCCCGGCCTGCTCGGACCCGAACCCCCGCAGTCGCTTCACGCGCTGCTGCAACTGCCCTTGCTGCACGCCAGTGAAAACTGGTCCGCCTGGCTGGCAGATCTGGTCGAGGGCGGACACGGGGTGCATCGCCCGGCCAGCCGGATGGCGTTTACCGATTCCACCCATCTCCTGGAGGCTGCCCGTCTGGGTCTTGGGGTGGCGCTCACACGCCGATCGATCGCCGATCAGATGCTGCAAAGACGGGAACTGGTGCAGGCCCATCCGCACGAATGCCCCCACGCCTCGGGCTATTACCTGTTAAGACCGCCGGCGGCACCCGCGCATGCCGCGCGCGAAGCCTTCGCAGACTGGCTGCAAGGGGTCTGCGCGCGGTTTGCCCGCACTCAAACCTGACCCGCAACCTGCCACGAGCCGGCCCGAACCGGGGCGTTACCGCAGCGGCTCGGGACAGCGGCGGTTCATTTCCGGTTTCTCGGCCAGTTCCGGCCAAGAGAGTTTTTCAGCAACAGCGCCGCCACAGAGACGCAGCGAAACCCATGAACGGTATGGCGTGAAGTTCATGGGTGGTCTTTGGTGGGCCCACCAGGACTTGAACCTGGGACCAAAGGATTCCGGTTTGCGTAGCTTTCACCACTCCCTGGACTTTGCCTTCACCATGGCCTGAGCGGTAGGTGGGTGCCGTCAAGTCTCTACACCTTCAAGGTGATTGCTCACCAAGCTTGGCTCGGCGTTGGCATATGCATCGCTGCACTTAGCTTTCACCGACTTTGACACCATCCCTTACACAGTTTCCACGTGTAAGGCACATTTGAAAAATATGAGTCCTCTGCTCTAACCAACTGAGCTATAGGCCCGCAGAATGGATTGTACTTTGCCCTTTTTTGACTGCCGAAATGCTTGGCTTTTCAGCAAATGGTGAAGGCGGTGAGCAAGCAAATTTTGAACCCCGCAGTGATGCAAGCTGTTGATCCGATTGAGTATTTATAGACAGCCCCAATTCTTGACGTGTTTATCAGTCCTCTGCTTCAAACCCCAAAAGCACTCGCCCCGCGGGCCCGATGCCGGACGCGGGCACCTTGGTGACCATCGGTGCTGGGTGCTCAGGCGCTGTGCTGGCATAGTTACTAACCGGCGTGATTGCAACGCGCTGCGCGGTCATTGGTATGCCGTACGCTTCAGGACACTCCTTTGAAAAGCCTCATGAACACCTTCGAAACGCTCGATCTGACCGCCCTGAGCCACTTTGGTGAAGACTTGCGGCGACCAGAAAGCGTCGTGATCACCGCCAAAGGCGAGATTTTTGTTTCCGACCAGATCAGCGCCGTGCGCCAGGTTGGTCTAGCGCGAAAGACTCTGGTGGGCATGCCCGAGGGTTTTTTGCCCAACGGGATCGCCCTGACGCGGGAACGGGAGTTTTTGGTGGCCAACCTGAGCGCTGCCAGCGGTGGAGGGGTGTGGCGCGTCGATGCTCAGCATCGCGCCAGCCCCTTCTTGATGGAGGTCGAGGGACAAGCGCTGAGCAACGCCAACTTTGTCAACACCGACGTACAGGGGCGGATCTGGATGTCGCTGAGCACGCGTCTGGTGCCGCGAGAGCGGGCCTTCAACGCGCACAGCGCCGACGGATTCATTGCGGTGATCGATCGGCATGGCGCGCGCATCGTGGCCGATGGGATCGCATTTACCAATGAGTGCCGGGTTGACCCGAGCGGGCAGTGGGTCTATGTCAATGAAACCTACGGTCGCCGGCTCTCGCGCTTTCGCATCGTTGAACAGGACCCTTGCCGCCTTGGCCCCAAAGAAGTGGTGCATCAATTCACCGACGGCGACTTTCCCGATGGCTTGGCCTTTGATGCGCAGGGCGGGATCTGGGTGGCTTGCGTGGTGTCCAACCGCATCGTCCGCGTGTTGCCCGGCGTGGGCGCGCAGGTGGTGATGCAAGATCCCGATCCCGCACTGAGCGCGACGGCCGACGATCACCACGCGCAAGGCTTTTTGACCCGTGAAGACATCGATGCGGGTGGTCAGAGAGCGCTGTTCAATTGCTCCAGCCTGGCTTTCGGCGGGCCCGATCTGCGCACCGTTTTTGTGGGCAATTTAACCGGTGGACACCTACCCTGCTTTCGCTCACCGATTGCCGGGGCCAGGCCGCCACACTGGCACTACTGATGCCTTGCAGGCCCTGCGCGCCGCGCACGGCCTGGGCTTTAGCGGCTGTGGCTCAAGGCAGAGCTGACCAATTTGGACGTGATGTCTACGATCTGGATCATCTTGTCGTAGGGCATGCGGGTCGGGCCGATCACGCCGAGCGTGCCCACCACCTGGCCATCGACTTCGTAAGGCGCCGTGACCACCGACAGTTCCTGAAACGGCCCCACCTGACTTTCGCCGCCGATGTAAATCCGCACACCCTCGGCCCGGCTGGATACATCGAGCAGGCGCATGAGCTGGGCTTTTTGTTCGAACAGGTCAAACAGTTTGCGCAAACTGCCCATATCGCTTGAAAAGTCGGTCATGGTCAGCAAGTTGCGCTCGCCGGCAATGACCACCTCATCGCGCGACTCAATGGCTTCAGATCCCACCTGCACCGCCGCCTGCATCAGGCTGGCGATCTCGCTGCGCAGCGCCTCCACTTCGCTCTTGAGCCGCTCACGCACCTCCTCAAGGCCCAAGCCGGCGTAGTGCGAATTGAGAAAGTTGGCCGCCTCCACCAATTGGGTCTGGGTGTAGTCGACCTCAGTGAACAACACACGGTTTTGCACATCGCCATCGGGCGAAACGATGATGACCAGCAGGCGCTTTTCAGACAGGCGCAAAAATTCGATGTGTCTGAACACCGACGAGCGGCGTGGCGCCATCACCACCCCCACGTAGTGCGACAGGCTCGAGAGCATTTGCGCCGCATTGCTGATCACTTTTTGCGGCTGATCGGGCGCCAGGGAAGGCTGGGCGATGGATTCAAAAACGCGTGGGTCGCGCTTGGCCAAAACCATGGTGTCGACAAACAGGCGGTAACCACGGGCCGTCGGAATACGCCCGGCCGAGGTGTGGGGGCTGGCGATCAGGCCGAGTTCCTCCAAATCGCTCATCACATTGCGTATGGTCGCCGGAGAAAGCTCGAGCCCCGACGCGCGGCTCAGGGTACGCGAGCCCACAGGCTGGCCGTCGGCAATATAGCGTTCTACCAGGGCTTTGAGCAGCAGTTTGGCGCGTTCATCGAGCATGGTCCCATTCTACGGAGACGGGAGGTCTTTTGCCCTGTGATGTAATTTACCCATGACCTCACGTTTTCGACATGTCGTGCTTGTGGGCAAGTATCAGGCCGCCGGCTCACGCTCGGCCCTGGAAGACATCGCCCAGTTCCTGCACCGCCAGGGCTGTGAGGTGGCGCTCGAAAAGGAAACAGCCAACAACACGGGACTGAGCGACTATCCTGCACTCGACGTAGAGCAGATCGGCGCGCAGTGCGACCTGGGTCTGGTGATTGGCGGTGACGGCACCATGCTGGGCATCGGGCGGCGGCTGGCGCCCCACGGCGTGCCGCTGATCGGCATCAACCAAGGGCGCCTGGGTTTTATCACCGACATCCCGCTGGAGGGCTACCGGGCGGTGCTCGGACCCATACTCGAGGGCCAATACGAAGAAGAGTCACGCGCCATGATGCAGGCCAGCGTGATCCGCGATGGGCGCTGTGTTTTCTCCGCCACGGCCATGAACGACGTGGTGGTCAACCGGGGGGCAACCACTGGCATGGTGGAGCTGCGCGTGGAGGTCGATGGCCGCTTTGTGGCCAACCAGCGTGCCGACGGTCTGATCATTGCCACGCCCACGGGATCAACCGCCTACGCCCTGTCGGCCGGCGGAGCGCTGCTGCACCCCTCGATTGCCGGTTGGCTGCTGGTGCCGATTGCCCCGCACACCCTGTCCAACCGACCGATCGTGCTGCCCGATCGGGGCGAGGCCGCCATTGAACTGGTGGCCGGGCGCGATGCCAGCGCCAACTTTGACATGCAATCGCTGGCCACACTGCTCCATGGCGACCGGATCGTGGTGCGGCGCTCGCCCCACCAGGTGCGGTTTTTGCACCCTCAGCGCTGGAGCTACTTTGACACCCTGCGCCGAAAACTGCACTGGAATGAAGGCGGCGGTTAACAAGTTCTTTTTGCTCGCGTACGATAGTGCCACCGACCCAGCCGCCGAGCCCCGTCCGCCATGAGTCTGAAAAGTATTTTTTTACGCGACTTCGTGATCGTCCATGCGCTCGAAATCGAGCTGGCCGATGGCTTTTCAGTGCTCACCGGCCAGACCGGAGCGGGCAAATCGATCTTGATCGACGCGCTGCAGCTGGCCCTGGGCGCGCGGGCGGACGCCTCTGTGGTGCGCGAGGGGGCTGCGCGCTGCGAGATCAGCGCCTGCTTTGACTGCCCGCAGGACTTGCGCGCCCGGCTCGATGATGCTGGCATAGACGCCAGCGATGACTTGTTGCTCAAACGCACGATCGATGCGCAAGGCAAGAGCCGCGCATGGATCAACGGCAGCCCGGCCACGGCCGCGCAGCTGCGAGAGCTCGGTGAGCGACTGGTCGACATTCATGGTCAGCATGCCTGGCAAAGCCTGACCCGCCCGGACGAGGTGCGCGGCCTGCTCGATGCCTACGCGGGGGTCTGCACCGAAGCCGTTGAGTCGTCCTGGCGCGATTGGCGGGCGGCCCAAAGCACCCTGGATCAAGCGCGCCAGGCTCAGGACACGCTGGCCCGCGAGCAAGAGCGGCTGAACTGGCAGATTGGCGAGCTGGCCAAACTCGCGCCCGGACCCGATGAATGGGAGACGCTCAACGCTCAGCACAGCCGCCTGGCCAACGCACAGGCCCTGCAAGCGGCCGTACAGGAGGCACTCGACGTTTTGCAGGAGGCCGACACGAGCGCAAACGGACTGCTCAGCCGGGCCTGTGAAGTGCTCGAGGCCCAGGCCCACATTGAACCGCGGTTCAGGGCCATCGCCGACGTGCTGGCCAGCGCGCTGGCCCAGGCCGAAGACGCCGCTCACTCGCTCAGCGGCTACGCCCGGCACGCCGACCTGGACCCGCAGACCCTGGCCGATCTGGACCAGCGGCTGGCACTCTGGATGGGTTTGGCACGGCGCTACAAGCGGCCGCCGGCCGAACTGCCGGCCTTGCTCGAGGGCTGGCAGCAGGAGTTGCGACGGCTCGACGCCGCAGCCGATTTGGCCGCACTTGAAAGCGCCCTGAACGCGGCGCATCAGGCTTACATGCAGCAGGCCCGGACCTTGTCAAAGGCGCGAGCCAAGGCAGCGCCTGAGCTGCAGCGGGCCATCACCGCTGCCATGCAAGGCTTGGGCATGCAAGGCGGACGGTTTGAGGTAAGGCTCGAGCCGCTGACCGAGCCACAGCAAAGCGGGCTCGAGCAGGTGCAGTTTCTGGTGGCCGGCCATCCGGGGGCCACGCCGCGTCCGGTGGGCAAGGTGGCCTCGGGCGGCGAGCTGTCGCGCATCGCGCTGGCCATTGCGGTGACCACCAGTCAACTCGGGCAGGCGCAGACCTTGATCTTCGACGAGGTCGACTCGGGCGTGGGCGGCGCGGTGGCCGAAACCGTGGGACGTCTGATGAAGCAACTGGGCCGCGACCGCCAGGTGGGTGGTGACCAAGGAAAGCCGGGGCAAGAACACCGCCACCACGGTGCAGCCGGTGCAGGGCCAAGCGCGGGTCAGCGAAATCGCCCGCATGCTCGGCGGAGAGCGCCTGTCGCAAGCCACGGTGGCCCACGCCCGCGAAATGCTGGGGCCATGAACAACCCGCCGTCCAACACCATGGACATGGTGCTGATCACCGGCATGTCGGGCTCCGGCAAGTCGGTGGCCCTGCACGCGCTTGAAGACGCCGGTTACTACTGTGTCGACAACCTGCCACCCGAGTTGCTCGACAGCTTTGTGGCGCTCGAGCGCCAACACGGCGCACGCAAAATCGGCATCGCCATGGATGTGCGCAGTGCCGCATCGCTGCACATCGTGCCCCAGCAATTGCAGGTTTTACGGGCACAAGGCTTGGCCATCACTCCGATTTTTCTAGATGCCAGCACCGATACGCTGGTCAGGCGCTTTTCGGAAACTCGGCGTCTGCATCCGCTATCTCGCCAGGATCTGAGCGACCAGCGCCGCGCTCTGGTACAGGCCATCGAGCTCGAGCGCGAACTGCTTGGCCAGTTGCGAGAGCATGCCCACGTGATCGACTCAAGCATGATCCGCTCCGCGCAGCTGCAGCTCTACATCAAGGACCTGATCGAGGCACCGGCCGCCCAGCTGACCCTGGTTTTCGAGTCGTTTGCCTTCAAGCGGGGCATCCCGTTGGACGCGGACTACGTGTTTGATGTGCGCATGCTGCCCAACCCCCACTACGAAAGCGAACTCAAGGCGCTGACCGGCCGCGACGAGCCGGTGGCGGCCTACCTGCGCGAGAGCCAGGAGGTGGCCGATATGTTCGCAGCCATCGAGCAGTTCTTGCAGCGCTGGCTCGAGCCGCTGGCACGCGATCACCGCAGCTACGTCACTGTGGCGCTGGGTTGCACCGGCGGGCAACACCGGTCGGTCTACCTGGTCGAGGCCCTGGGTCGGTCTTTTGGCCAGACATGGAACACGCTCAAACGCCACCGAGAACTCGACGGCAGCGGCCGCTGAGCCGCGTCACTGCAGCCCGTCGGTCAGCAGTTTGCGCACCGGCGCGGGCAGGCCCAGCGCGGCCAGCGCCGAAGGCGCCCACCATTGCCCGCTGCCCACGCCGTCCCAGCGGCCATTGACCTGCACCCGCACCGGGTGCAGGTGCAAGTCCCGGTGGGTCAGCAGGTGCAAAAAAGCTGGCAATTCCTGAACACGGCTGCGCGATCTCGCGGGCAGCCTGCGCGCGAGTTGCTCGAAGTCGTCAAACACCGGCAGGCACTGCAAGCCAGCCCAGATGCCGGTGTCGGCACGGCGCTCGAGCCAGACCGCTCCATCGGCGCGGACCGCCCAGAGCAGCCACAAACGCAGACTCGATCGCTTGGGTTTGCGCGATTTGACCGGATAGCGCTCAACCTGTCCCTCAAGCCTGGCCAGGCACAGGCCGCTTACGGGGCAGTTCTGGCATCGGGGCTGGCGTGGCAGGCAGACCGTGGCACCGAGGTCCATGATGGCCTGGCTGTAAGCGGGCATCCGCTGGGCACTGGGCAAGAGTTGCTGGGCATGTTGCAGCAGTTGGCGATGCGCGGCGCTTTGCGCCAGGTCAGCGTCAAAAGCCAGGACCCGAGCCAGCACCCGTTTGACGTTGCCATCCAAAATGGCGGCGCGCTCATTGAAGCAAAACGAGGCGATGGCAGCGGCGGTCGACGGACCGATGCCCGGCAGACTCTGCAGCTCTTCGGCCGTGCCCGGAAACTGGCCAAAACGCTCGACCACCTCCACCGCACAGCGATGCAAATTGCGGGCGCGGCTGTAATACCCCAGGCCGCTCCACAGACCCAAAACCTCGTCAAGCGAAGCCGCGGCAAGATCGTGGACGGTCGGAAATCGCGTCAGAAAACGGTCGTAGTAAGCCAGCACCGTGACCACCTGGGTTTGCTGCAGCATGATCTCCGAAAGCCAGACCCGGTAGGGATCGCGGATGGCCAGCCAGGGCAGATCGCTGCGGCCGTGAACCTGCTGCCAGGCCAGCAGACGCGTCGCAAACTGGCGCACGACGGCCGCCGATGGCCCGGCGCAGGCTTTCACGGGCGCTGGCATGCGGGGCAATAGTAGGTCGAGCGCTGCTGCTGCACGATGCGCCGAATGGGCGCGCCACACTGCTTGCAGGGCAGGCCGGCACGGTCATAGACCTGCGCTGTCAGTTGGAAATGGCCCGCCTGGCCCATGGCGTTGGAAAAATCGCGCAAGGTGCTGCCACCCTGGGCCACGGCCCGAGCCAGCACCTCAACAATGGCCGCGTGCAAGCGGTGCGCCCGCGCCCGGCTGATCTTGTGGGCCCGGGTGGTCGGTCGTATCCCGGCCATGAAAAGCGCCTCGCAGGCGTAGATGTTGCCCACGCCAACGACCACCTGGCCGGCCAGCAGGACCTGCTTGATGGCCGCCGCCTTGCCCTTGAGCGCGCGGTGAAAAGCGGCCGGCTCGAAGTCCGGGCCCAGCGGTTCGACACCCAGGCCCGACAGCAGCTTGTGCGCGGGCTCGTCGTCCTGACGGGTCGAATACACCACGGCTCCAAATCGCCTTGGGTCGTGCAGCCGCAGCGTGCCGTGAGTGGTCACCAGATCAAAGTGGTCGTGCTTGCCCGGCGGCGGCAGATGGCGATCAAACATCACGCTGCCGGACATCCCCAGGTGCATCAGGAGCAGCCCTTGGGGCTGGAGGTCGAGCAGCAAGTACTTGCCCCGGCGACGAACCCCGGTGACCGTGCGGCCGGTCAGTGACTCGGTGGCACAGCCCAAAGGCCAGCGCAGGGGCTTGCCCAGGGAGGCAGCCTTGATGCGGGCTTTGGAGATCTGGTCGGCGAAACTCAGTCGGGTGACCTCAACCTCGGGAAGTTCTGGCATACGTAAAAGACCGGGACGCTGTGGCTTTGGGCTTCCATTATCATGAGCCAATGAAAACAACGCTGATCTGTGCCCTGCTCGGCTTGACATTGGCCTGGCCCCAAGCGCACGCCCAGGGCTCGGCGGGCGCCGGATCGACCGAGGCGCGCCGGCAAACCGCCTCCGCAGCTCAGCTGTTTTATCAGGTCCTGCTCGGAGAAATGAACGCAGCCAACGGAGACACGGGTGCAGCCGTCTCTTTGCTGCTCGATGCTGCTCGCAAGACTCAGGACGAAGCACTGTACCGGCGCGCCACCGATCTGGCCCTGGGCGCGCGTGCAGGCGATACGGCCTTGCAGGTGGCGCGCAACTGGCGCGAAGCCATCCCACGTTCGCTCGAAGCGAGCCGCTATGTGCTGCAAATTTTGCTGGCGATGAACCGTGTCAGTGACAGCGGCGAGGTGCTCAGGTCGGTGCTCGAACTGACGGCAGAGGCCGATCGAGTTCGCTTGGTGAGCCTGGTGCCGACCCTCTATGCCCGGGCCAGCGACAGAAAATTGGCGGCCACGGTCGGCGAGCAGGCCCTGGCAGCTGCCAAGGCCGATCCCAAGACTGCCGATGCCGCCTGGGCTGCCATCGGACGGCTGCGACTGGCTGCTGGCGACGCGGCCGCAGCGCTCGAAGCAGCGCGCCGGGCCTTGAGCGCGAGCGCGCGCAGTCAGGCTGGAGTCGAACTGGCACTGGACTTGATGGAGCCACGCCAGCCCCAGGCCGAGGCTCTGGTCAGGCAATACCTTGATGCTGCGCCGCCGGCCCGCTCCGCGGCCGATGTGCTCTTGGGTTATGCGCGCAACCTGATACAAGTGCAGCGCTACGCAGAGGGTTTTGGGATACTTCAGCGCCTGACGCGCGAACAACCAGATTTTGCCGATGGCTGGCTGCTCTTGGGTTCGCTGCAAATGGACCAACCCCAGACAGGCGCCGCACAGCAGAGTCTGGAGCGCTATCTGGCTTTGGTGAAAAACTCAAATCCAGGCGGTGAACAAGACCAGCGCGCCCGACGCGGTGTGTCCCAGGCCCATTTGATGCTGGCCCAAATCGCTGAGCGGCGCGGTGATGTGGCGGCCGCCGAGAAATGGATTTCGCAGATCAACGACCGCGAGCTGCTGGTGCAGACGCAGAGCCGGCGCGCCTCCTTGCTTGCTCGACAAGGCAAGTTGGCACAAGGCAGGGCCCTGATTCAGCAACTGCCGGAACCGACGGCCGAAGATGCACGGCGCAAGCTGCTGGCCGAGGTCAACCTGCTGCGCGAATTCAAAGAGCACCGTGCGGCCTACGAGCTCATCAGTCAGGCCGTCGCGACGGCGCCCAGGGACCATGAACTGATCTATGAAAAGTCCATGTTGGCCGAAAAGCTGGGCCGGATGGATGAGATGGAGGCGCTGCTGCGCCAGGTCATGCAGCTCAAGCCCGACTATCACCCGGCCTACAACGCGCTGGGCTACTCACTGGCCGATCGGGGCTTGCGACTCAAAGAGGCCAAGATGCTGATTCAAAAGGCGATCGAATACGCCCCGGCCGACCCCTACATCCAGGACAGCCTGGCTTGGGTGGAGTTTCGTCTGGGCAACAGGCAAGAGGCGCTGCGCGTGATCGAGGCCGCCTACAAAGCCAAACCCGATGCGGAGATCGCCGCCCACTATGGCGAAATCCTCTGGAGCCTGGGCCAAAACGAGAAGGCTCGGGCGATCTGGCGCGAAGGGCTGCAATTGAGCGAGGACAATGAAACGCTTCAGGAAACGCTCAAACGCTTGCAGGTCAAGCCTTGAAGGGCGCAATTGAGCCCGACTTGCGCTTCACCTCAGACGATGTCAACACTGGACCGAAGGACGCTCGTCATGGCTGCGGTGCTCGCAGTGACGGGATGCGCGAGCCGACGACCGGCTACATCTCCGCAGACATGGAGTGGTCGACTGAGCATGCAGGTGCGATCGGACCCGCCCCAGGCGTTTTCTGCGGCCTTTGAACTCAGCGGCAGCCCCCAACAGGGTCTGCTGCAACTCATTTCCCCTCTGGGCACGTCGCTGGCTTCGGCCCGATGGAGCCCGGATGAGGCGGTTCTGAGGTCGGGCTCGGATGCACGGCTGTATCGCTCGATGGAAGAATTGCTGGTGCAGGCCACTGGGGCAGCCCTGCCCCTGGCCGCCCTGTTTGACTGGCTCTCGGGCGTGCCCACACCGGTGGAGGGCTGGTTGACCGACCTGTCGAGCCTGAGCCAGGGTCGACTGCAGGCCAGCCGGCGACAGCCCGGCCCGGCGGTGGAATTGCGCATCGTTTTGGACCGGTAAACCCCAAGCGCCCATGGCCCGCCCGTGAAAGCGATTTACGACATCCTGGCGCCGGCCAAACTCAACAGCTTCTTGCACGTGGTGGGCCGTCGGCCGGACGGCTATCACCTGCTGCAGTCGGTGTTCATGCTGATCGACTGGTTTGACACCCTGCACCTGGAGCTTCGCCAGGACGGGCGGATCAGCCGCAGCGACGAGGCGCCGGGTGAGTTGCCCGATGACGACCTGTGCGTGCGCGCCGCCCGTGCGCTCCAGGCGGCAGCAGGCTGCACGCTCGGCGCGCACATACACTTGATCAAGCGCATCCCGTCCCAGGCAGGCATGGGAGGCGGCTCTTCGGACGCGGCGGCCTGCTTGCTGGCGCTGATGCGCCTGTGGAAACTGCGCCCGCCGCCCGATCGCCTACAGGCATTGGCGCTTCAATTGGGGGCAGACGTGCCATTTTTTCTTCTCGGGCGCCATGCCTGGGTTGAGGGAATCGGCGATCGACTACAGGCCATCGAGTTGCCCAAGGCTCATTTTTTGGTGCTCAAGCCGCCCGCAGGCTTGTCGACACCGGCCATTTTTGCCTCGCCTGCGCTCAAGCGCGACACCAAAGCTGCTACAATTTCCGGCTTTGCTGCTCTCGGGCCGGAACAAATCTTTGAATTTGGCCGCAATGACCTGCAGCCGGTGGCGCAAGCGCTGCAAGCCCAAATCGGAGTCGGCCTGAACTGGCTGGCTGAGCGTGGTTTGCAAGGGCGCATGACCGGTTCAGGCAGCGCAATATTTGCACCTCTTCCGTTGGGCGGGGGCGCGCAATTGGGCACGAGCAAGCCTGCTGACGGTTGGACCGCGCGGGTGTGCAGCACGCTGCAGGTGCATCCGTTGGCCGATTGGTAAACTGCCGGCCTTGCCTTTTTGGCACCTGGGCAAAGGTTAGAGGGTTGGGGCCTGAAAAGACCCAGATCCTGTGTAGGGGAGTCGCCAAGTTGGTCAAGGCACCGGATTTTGATTCCGGCATGCGAGGGTTCGAGTCCTTCCTCCCCTGCCAAATGCTTCAGGTTTGAGTGTGAGGTTCGGGGGTGTGCAGACGCGTTCGAAGAGCGCTCAGACCCTACGAATCAGTCGTGATCCAGTCCGTTACGGGTACCCGCCGACCCTGCCTTGCCACCGTCGAAAATTCAGCGCCAACCCTTCCTACCCCTGTGCGGCCTGACATGCATCTGCCATCCGATTTTGTCGTTTTCACTGGCAACGCCAACCCGATCATGGCACAAGAAATCGCCAGCGATCTGGGCACCACATTGGGCGCGGCCCATGTGGGACGGTTTTCCGACGGCGAGGTGACGGTCGAAATCCAGCAAAACGTCAGGGCTCGCGACGTGTTCGTGGTGCAGTCAACCTGCGCCCCGACCAACGACAACCTGATGGAGTTGCTGATCATGGTCGATGCGCTCAAGCGTGCCTCGGCCGAACGCATCGCCGCCGTGATTCCGTATTTTGGCTATGCCCGCCAAGACCGCCGCCCGCGATCTGCACGGGTGCCCATCACCGCCAAGGTGGTGGCCAATATGCTGCAGGCGGTGGGCGTCTCGCGCGTGCTGACCATGGACCTGCATGCCGACCAGATCCAGGGGTTTTTCGACATCCCGGTGGACAACATCTACGCCTCACCGGTGCTGCTGGGCGATCTGGCACAAAAGAACTACACCGACCTGATGGTCGTCAGCCCCGACGTGGGCGGCGTGGTGCGTGCACGCGCGCTGGCCAAGCAGCTGGGCTGCGACATGGCCATCATCGACAAGCGCCGCCCCAAGGCCAACGTCTCTGAAGTGATGCATGTCATTGGCGATATCGAGGGGCGCAATTGCGTCATCATGGACGACATGATCGACACCGCCGGCACGCTGGTCAAAGCGGCCGAGGTGCTCAAAGAGCGCGGCGCCAAGAAGGTCTATGCCTATTGCACGCACCCAGTCTTTTCAGGGCCGGCCATCGAGCGCCTGTCCAAGGGCGATGCACTCGACGAGGTCGTCATCACCAACACCATTGCGCTGAATGCCCAAGCCAGGGCGTGCAGCAAGATACGCCAACTCTCGGTGGCGCCGCTGTTTGCAGAAACCATACAGCGCATTGCACGCGGAGAGTCGGTCATGAGTCTGTTTTCGGAGCAAGACAACCTGTTTTGAGCCGGAAACGATAAGCCGGCAGCAACCGCTGCCATTGTTGTCACGAGGCGAGACTGGTCGCGGTCCGCCTCAGCAGGAGAAAACCATGAAATTCGTCGCTTATGAGCGCAAGCTGCAGGGTACGGGTGCGAGCCGCCGTCTGCGCATCACGGGCCGCACGCCCGGCATCGTCTACGGTGGAACGGGAGAGCCGATGTTGATCGAACTCGATCACAACGCGCTGTTTCACGCCATCAAGAAGGAGGCTTTCCACTCGTCCATCCTCGAGATGGAACTCGGTGGTGCCGTGCACAAGGTGCTTTTGCGTGATTTGCAGATGCACCCTTACAAGCCCCAAGTCCAGCACATCGACTTCCAGCGGGTCGAGGCCACCACCCGCATGACGGTCAAGGTGCCGCTGCACTTTAGCGGTGAAGAAAACTCACCTGCCGTGAAGGCCGAAAAATGCCTGGTCAACCACGTCCTGACTGAGTTGACCGTTTCCTGCTTGCCAGCGGACATCCCCGAGTTCATCGCGGTTGACCTCAGCGGCATGAAAAAAGGCCACTCGCTGCACATCAACGACATCACCCTGCCCAAGGGTGTGAAGGTGGTGACCAAGGGTCAGGTCAACCCGGTCATCGCATCGGTCACGGCCATCGAAGAAGAAGTCGAGGCGGCACCGGCCGCAGCGGCCCCCGCAGCCGATGCCAAGGCCGCCAAAGGCAAGAAGAAATAATTCTTCAGTGCTCAGGCCGCCAGGCCCATGCACTCGAAAGAGGCATGGGCTTTTTTTAAGCCCTGGGCCGGCTGCACAGCAACGCGATGATCAAACTCTTTGTCGGCCTGGGCAACCCGGGCAGCGAGTACGAAAGCACGCGGCATAACGCGGGCTTTTGGTGGATCGACGCGCTGGCGCGCGAACTCAAGGTCTCGCTCTCCGCGGACAAGGCCTACCAAGCGCGGATGGCTCGAACCAGCGTCCAGGGCCAGACCGTCTGGCTGCTCGAGCCGCAAACCTTCATGAACCTGTCGGGCAAGTCGGTTGCAGCACTGTCGAGGTTTTTCAAGATCAGACCGGAGGAAATCCTGGTCGCGCACGACGAACTCGATCTGCCGCCAGGCCAGGTCAAGCTCAAGTTCGGCGGCGGTCACGCAGGCCAAAACGGATTGCGCGACATCCACGCCCAGCTGGGCACGGGCGACTACTGGCGCTTGCGCATCGGGATCGGACACCCGGGCGTCAAATCCGAGGTTTCCAACTGGGTGCTGGGCAAACCCATGGCGGATCAGCGCTCGGCCATGGAAGAGGCTGTGGCTCGCAGCGTCAAAGCCTGGCCCTTGCTGCGAGCGGGCGACATGGAAAAAGCCATGCAAGCGGTGCACACCGCAGCGCCGCCGCGACCCAAGCCGCCGCGCAAGGAGCCCGGGGCGCCGACCGAAGGCCTCTGAGGGCATCAGGCCAGCGATACCTGGCGCCACGCCGCGGGGCTTCAAGAGGGGGTCAGCTTTTTTGAGCTGGTATGGCCAAGCCGGCCAGACTTTGCAGGCGCTGGTACTTGTTCATCAGCTGCTCGCGACTTTCCACATGATCGGGGCTGACAGGGATACAGGCGACGGGACAGACCTGCACGCATTGCGGCTCATCGAAGTGCCCCACGCATTCGGTGCATTTGGCCGGATCGATCTGATAGATCTCAGGCCCGAGAAAAATTGCCTCGTTGGGGCACTCGGGCTCGCACACATCGCAGTTGATGCATTCGTCGGTGATCATCAAGGCCATGGCGATGGCTCAGGCTTTTGAAGCATGCACCGCGCGCAGTTGAGCAGCGATGGCCGGGCTGACCATCTGGCTCACATCGCCACCGAGCTTGCTGATTTCGCGCACCAGGGTGCTGCTGATGCACTGCAGGGGCGCATCGGGCAGCAGGAAGACGGTTTCTACCTGCGGTCGCAGCTTGCGATTCATGGCAGCCATCTGCATCTCGTAGTCGAAATCGGTGAGATTGCGCACGCCACGCACCACCGCGCAGGCCTGCTGCGCCGCGCAAAAGTCCATGATCAGTCCGTCAAAGGGCAGCACCCGGACATCGCCCAGCTCCGCGCTGGCTTGAACGACTTGGCGAACGCGCTCGTCCAGACTGAACAAGGTCTTTTTGTGGTGCGCCACGGCCACAGCCACGATGACCTGATCGAACAGGCTCAAGGCGCGCCGAACCACGTCGGCATGCCCCAGGGTGTAGGGATCGAAGGTGCCTGAATACACCGCGATGCGCTTGGAAGATGCAGCCATGGCCAAATTATGCCTTTGACACCAATTTCTGCCCGCCGCCGCGAAAGCTGCAGGTTTGTACCGGAGTCAGCGGCTTCAAGTCCGCTCGATGCGGCAGAGCAAATGAAAGTGCACTGCGCCCGCCTTGCCCCGACGCCACAGTTGCAAACCGAACGGCGCCAGCTTTTCTGGCCCCCAGGCTTCGGGCGCCTCCAGGTAGATGTAGCCCGGATCGGCCAGCGCCAAGGCACCCGCCTGGAGCGCTGGCACAAAGAGGTTGGAGTCAAATGGCGGGTCGAGCAAG
Source organism: Comamonadaceae bacterium (assembly GCA_021299555.1). GTDB lineage: Bacteria > Pseudomonadota > Gammaproteobacteria > Burkholderiales > Burkholderiaceae_C > Polaromonas. Next base: position 3,332 of record JAJTGH010000064.1, on the reverse strand, counting down.
ACCAACTGCACACTGGCCGGCGGCAACGCGCGCAGCAAGGCCAGACCATCACCGCGCACCACGCTCAGAGCGTGGGCCTGCAACTTTTCGCGCAAGGCCTGGATCTGCTGCACCAGCAGAGCATCGTGCTCAAAAGCCTGAACCCGGCTGGCACCGCGCGAGATCGCCTCCAGGGCCAGCGCCCCAGTGCCGGCAAAAGCGTCGACCACCTGCCAGCCAGTGAGGTCTTGCCCGAGCCAGTTGAACAGGGTCTCACGCACACGATCGGGGGTGGGCCGTTCAAGGACTGGCCCCAAGCACCAAAGTGACCATGCGATCGGGCTGCAGCTTGCGGGCAAAGGCAGCGCGGATTTCGGCTGTGGTCAGACGCTCCACATGTCCGGTCCAGGTGTTCAGATAGTCCAGGGGCAGGTCGTGCCAGGCGATATTGGCCACGTTTTCCAGCAGTCGAGCATTGCTGTCCAGACGCAGAACAAAACCGCTGATCAGACTTTGCTTGGCCTCGCGCAATTCCTGCTCGTTCGGCCCCAGGTCCACAAATTCGCGCAGCACCTGGCGCGCCACGCCCACCGCCTCATCGGCCTGATCGGGCCGGGTGCTCAAGCCAATGGTGAAGGAGCCTGCATGCAGACCGGGCGAAAAATAGCTGTAAACGCTGTAGGTCAGGCCTCTGAGTTCGCGCACCTGGCGGGTCAGCCGCGAAACAAATCCACCACCGCCAAGGATGTAGTTGCCCACGGTCAGGGCAAAAAAGTCAGGGTCTGAACGCTTGAAACCGGGTTGACCGATGAGCACGCGGGCCTGCGCCGCCTTGAACGGGATGCGCACTTCAGCGGCCTGAGTCAGGGGCTGCACCTCGGCAATGGCCGGCAGGCTCGCCCCAGGTCCGCAGGGGCCTTGCGGCAATCGGGCAAGCAGCTGACTGACCAGCGCGTCAGCCCGGGGGCGATCGATGGCCCCGACCAGGCTAACCCGCGCCCGGCATGCTCCCACATGGGTCTGGTAATAGCGCCGCATGTCCTCGGTGGTGATCTGCTGCAAGGTCTGCTCGGTCATCTCATGGCCGTAGGGATGATCGCCATATATGGCCTTGATATAGGCGCGTCCGGATACGTTGGCCGGCCGGGTGTAAGACTCCTTGAGATCTGCGATGTAGCGTTGGCGCTCGCGCTGCCAGACATGGGCAGGAAATGCCGGCTCGCCCAGCTGGCGCGCCGCCAGGGCCACCGCCTTGCTCAGCAGGTCGGGCTCGGTGAGCGAGCGCAATGAAAAACTCAGCCGGTCAGCCCCGGCACTGGCCCCAAAACTTGCGCCCAGGTCGACCCAGGCTTCGGTGATCGAATTTTCATCAAGCGCGCCCTCCTGGCCATGGGCCAGCACCCCCTTGCTCAGCAAATTGGCCATGGCGCTGGCCAGGCCGATCTTCTCGCGCGGCTCACGCCGCAGGCCCGCGTCAAAGTCGATCTGCACATCGAGCATCGGTATGGAGGGGCTGCGCACAAGGTAAACCCGGGCGCCACTGGCCTGTTGCCAATGCTCGATCGGCAAACTGGCCCGGGCCGGCGCGGCCCAAAAGGCGGCACCGGCGGCACAGGCCGCCACAAGCGCCGCCCGAGGCGCGGTGCAAGAGAAAAAGGTCTTTGAAAATCTGCGCAACACAACGAACTCCTTGCGATCAAGACATCGGCCCATCAATGGTCTCTGATCGGTGTATCACCCCTGTCAGGCCGCCCGCGGCGCGGCGCGTTGGCAGAGCCGGCCTGCGGCACGAGCACAGCCTGGGTCATCTGCTCGTCACCGAAATAGCGCTGCGCCACCGACTGCACATCTTGGGCCGTGATGGCGCGCAGATGCTGTACGATCAAACGGTCAGCCTGTATGGGAAAACCCTGGAGCCAGTTGGAACCCATTTCATTGGCTTGACTGAACAGCGCGTCCCTCTTGTAGGTCTGGCTGGCCATCCATTGCGTCTTGACCCGGGCCAGCTCGACCTCGCTCACGCCCTCGCGCGCCACCCGCGCGACCTGCTCGCGCAGGGCATCCATGAGTTGCTCGGCGGTCGTGCCTTCGGCCGGTACGCCGTCGAGCACAAAGACCTGGGGGCCGCGTCCGTAAAGCCCGTTGAAGGCACCGGCACTCAGGGCAATTCGCTTGTCCCCTTGCACCAGGGCGCGGTCCAATCGTGCAGCCGAGTGCCCATCGAGCACCCCGGCCAAGACCGTCAGGGCCAAGGCGTCCCGGCCCGGGCCCGGGGCCAAAGTGCTCTGCTCCAGCGCCTGACCATCGAGCTGCGGCACCTTGAACATCAGACTCACATAGGGCTGGCTGCTGCGGGCGCGGTGCTCAATTCGCCGCGGCCCAGACTGGGGCGGCTCCAGGCGCGGCTTGCGAGCGGGCAAGGCGCGCGCGGGGATCGCGCCATAGTACTGCTCGGCCCATTGGCGCACCTGCTGCACGTCGACATCGCCTGCGACCACCACTGCGGCGTTGGCAGGCACATACCAGCGCTGATAGAACTCACGCACGTCCTGCGCCGTCATGGCGTCTAGGTCATTCATCCATCCGATGATGGGTCGCCGGTAGGGCGAAGCCGTGAACATGGCCGCTCGCGCCATCTCGTAGAGCTGGTTGCGTGGCGAATCATCGACCCGCTGGCGGCGCTCTTCCTTGATCACCTCGATCTCACGCTTGAATTCGTCATCGGCCCAGGTGTTGCGGGCAAATCGGTCGGCCTCAAGCTCCATGACCTCGCGCAGCCGCGAAGCGGGGATCTGCTGGTGGTAGGCCGTTGCGTCTCGGCTGGTGAAGGCATTGTCACGACCGCCCAAAGCGGCGATGCGCTTGGAATATTCGCCAGGAGCCAGACTGGGCGTGCCCTTGAACATCATGTGCTCGACCACATGCGCCACGCCCGAGGTGCCGTCGACCTCATCGATCGATCCCACCCGCAGCCAAACCATGTGTACCGCAGTCGGTGCCCGGCGGTTGACGCCGACCAGCAGCGTCATGCCATTGGACAAGGTAAAGCGCTCGACCGCATCGCCTTGCTCCTGCAAAACGCTCGAAGCGCCAGCACCTGCTGGGCGCTCCTGAGCCAGCGCGAGCGGACCGACGCACAGCCACATCAGGAGGCCCGCCCAATAAACCCAACTGGCAGTAAATCGACGCATCAACCGACCCTTTACATGCAGACCGCCGGCAAAACCGGCGCCAGTCCAACGATCCATAGAATAGAGCGACTGCAAAAGTCCTGCTCCATGTTCAGCTTCTTCAAGAAATTCCTCGCGCCTGGTGCCTCGCCCACCGAAACCAGTACGGATCGCCCCACCGAG
>JAJTGH010000063.1:4931-32895 GCA_021299555.1 Comamonadaceae bacterium | reverse complement strand
GGTCGTGGTTTTGCCGGCGCCATTGGGACCTATCAGGCCCAGGCACTGACCGGGCGCAATGTCAAAGGACAGGCCATCGACCACGGTTGTGCCGCCGTAGCGCTTGCTCAAATCGCGAGCCGAAAAAATGGGTGCCTGCATGCCTGTCATTGTGCCCGGGGTGTGTGCGGGTGATCGCTCAGCTGCAGCGGCGCAGCCGTCGATAATCGGTGGCTTCTTTCAACCCGCTCGCTGGAGCAGCCCCATGACCACTCTCGGAACCCCTTTGTCACCGTCTGCCACCAAAGTCATGCTCCTGGGCTCAGGCGAATTGGGCAAGGAGGTCTTGATTGCGCTGCAGCGTCTGGGCGTGGAGACGGTGGCCGTTGACCGTTATGAAAACGCCCCCGGCCAGCAGGTGGCCCACCATGCCCGCACCATCACCATGAGCGATCCGGCCCAGCTCAAGGCCTTGATCGAGCAGGAAAAGCCGCATCTGGTCGTGCCCGAGACGGCCGAGACACTGGGTTTACCGACCAGCCCCTATGTGTTTTGCGATTCGCTGGAAGAACTCCAAGCTGCCATCGACTCGAAGATCGGCTACCCCTGCATCGTCAAGCCGGTGATGAGTTCGTCAGGAAAGGGCCAGAGCAAGATTGGTGGCCCCGCCGATGTGAAGACCGCCTGGGACTACGCCATGGCTGGAGGGCGGGTCAGCCACGGGCGCGTGATTGTGGAGGGCTTTATTGATTTTGAGTATGAAATCACCCAGTTGACGGTGCGCGCCCTGGGTGCAGACGGCTCGCTGGAAACCCACTTTTGTGACCCGATCGGCCATGTGCAGGTCTCGGGAGACTATGTGGAAAGCTGGCAGCCTCACCCCATGGCCCCCAAAGCACTGGCTGAGAGCCGGCGCATTGCCAAGGCCGTGACCGACAACCTGGGCGGTCAGGGTCTGTTTGGGGTCGAGCTGTTCGTCAAAGGCGAGCAGGTCTGGTTCAGCGAGGTCAGCCCCAGGCCGCACGACACCGGCATGGTGACCATGTGCACCCAATGGCAAAATGAATTTGAGCTGCATGCGCGGGCCATCCTGGGCCTGCCCGTGAACACCCAGCTCAAGAGCCCGGGTGCCAGTGCGGTCATCTATGGTGGCCTGGATGCCCGGGGCATTGCCTTCGATGACGTCGAAAAAGCCTTGCAGATCCCGGGCACGGACCTGCGGCTGTTCGGCAAGCCAGAGAGCTTTGCCAAGCGCCGCATGGGCGTTGCGCTGGCTTTCGATGCGGATGTCGAGCGGGCGCGTGAGCGCGCCAAGCAGGCCGCCGCTCGGGTTCGTCCCCGCGCGGGCTGAGTCCGCCCGTCCAAGCCCCGCTTGAGCATGGCCCAGGCTGCGGTGACGGGCAGTTCAGTCGGGTTTCAGTCTTGACTCAATCGCCGCGAGGCGATTTCGAGCAGGCCATCGAAGATCAGGTTGTCGACCAGCTCAAACGGCCTTTGCATGCTGGGGATCATTTTCCAGCCAGCGCCACCGGTCATGATGCAAGCCGGCGGCTGTCCGCAGTGCTTCGCGACATTTTCTACCATGCGCTCGATCGCCCCGGCGATGGCAAAAGTGCCGCCACTGGTCAGCGCATCGCTGGTGTTGGTGGGGAAGCTGCGCACCTCGCCTGTGGGCACATGCAGCCCTGCGGTGCCCGACTCCAGGGCGCGCAGCATGATCCCGTGGCCAGGCAATATCAGCCCGCCCAGAAAGCGCCCGTTCGCATCGATGGCTTCGACCGTGACCGCCGTGCCCACCATGGCCAGCACGCAGGGGCTGTGCAGACCGCGTGAAATCAGTCGGTGGCGGGCACCGATCATGGCCACCCAGCGGTCAGCCCCCAGCCGGGCCGGGTGGTCGTAGCCGTTGGTCAGCCCAGCCTCAGAGGCGCTGGCGATCACCCAACTGGGCGCTGTGTCCCAGTGCTCCATCTGATCCATGACCCGGCGCTTGACCGGGTCACCGGCCACGATGCAGCCCAGAATGTGCTGGGGAGGTTCAAGGCCTTGCCATTCCTTTTCTGCCAGTTTTTCGATGTTTTCCAGAAACACCGCCCCCTGCGCCAACACGCGGGCGCCGGGCCGGGCCGCGTCATGGAGCGCCCATTTGAGTCGGGTGTTGCCCACATCGAGGGCCAGAAAAGTCATCTTGAGATTATGACGATGTACGGCCTCGCGATGCCCCCGCCTTGCTGGGCACTTTCAGATCGGCCTCAGTTCTGCCGCCAGGGCAGGCCCCGCATGCGCCAACCGCCAATCTGGCCCCTGTGCCCCTGGGCGTCTGGGTCGCCCTCGAAACCCTCCAGAATGTTGTAAGCCTGCACGCCCAGCTCGGTGGCGCGCTGGGCCGCGGCGATGGAGCGCACACCGCTGCGGCACAAGAGCAAGGCCTTCTTGGCTCCGGCGGCGGCGACGATTCCGGCGTCAAACTGTGGATTGAGTGCCATGCCCGGCCATTGTTTCCAGGCCAGCCCCACGGCCCCTGGGATGTAGCCCACCCACTCGCGCTCGGCATCGCTGCGTACATCGATCAGAACCGCCTGGCCGTCCTGCACCCAGGCCCAGGCCTGAGAGGGTGTGACATCACCGGCATAGCCGTCGGGTTGCCTCGCCGCGGGCGGGGTGGCGTTTTGAGTAATATCCTTGGTCATTGCTATGATTTTGCCTCAGGCCTACCATCCGGGCCGTTTGTCAATGGTTGAAAAATCAGATCATGGCCGTTTTGAAGTTTTTTAAGTGTCGCCGCTCTGGCTGTACGTAAAAACCCTCTGCGGTTGTTGCCGTTTTCGTCAAGACAATCACACCTTTTGTAAGTGACCCCATCAAGGAGACAGTCCATGACCCAAACCACCACCGGCCGTCGCGGCCTGCTCAAGGGCGCCGCAGTTGCAGCCGGCGCCATGTCTGCGCCAATGATCGCTTCGGCCCAGACCACCACCATGCGCTTTCAGAGCACATGGCCCGCCAAGGATATCTTCCATGAGTACGCCAACGACTTCGCCAAGAAGGTCAACGACATGGCGGGCGGCCGCCTGAAGATCGAGGTCCTGCCCTCTGGGGCTGTGGTGCCGGCCTTTCAGTTGCTCGACGCTGTGAACAAGGGCACGCTCGATGGCGGCCACGGTGTGGTGGCTTACCACTACGGCAAAAACAACGCCTTGGCCCTGTGGGGCTCGGGCCCTGCCTTCGGCATGGACCCCAACATGGTCCTGTCCTGGCACTACTATGGCGGCGGCAAGGCGCTGCTCGACGAAATCTACAAGAGCCTGAACATTGATGTGGTTTCGTACCTTTATGGCCCCATGCCCACCCAGCCCCTGGGATGGTTCAAAAAGCCAATCGCCAATGTGGCACAGCTCAAGGGCCTGAAGTTCCGCACCGTGGGCTTGGCTGTCGACGTCTTCAAGGAACTGGGTACCGCCGTCAACCCGCTGCCCGGTGGCGAGATTGTTCCCGCCCTCGACCGCGGCCTGCTCGATGCGGCCGAGTTCAATAACGCATCGTCCGACCGTGTGCTGGGCTTTGCTGACGTGGTCAAGAACTGCATGTTGCAGAGCTTCCACCAGTCGGGCGAGCAGTTTGAAATCTTGTTCAACAAGAGCAAGTTCGACGCCCTGCCGGCTGAGCTCAAGGCCATCATCGACTACGCGGTGCAGGCGTCCAGTGCAGACATGAGCTGGAAAGCGATCGATCGCAATTCCAAGGACTACATCGAGCTCAAGACCAAGGACAAGGTCAACTTCTTCAAGACGCCCGACAGCATCTTGCGTGCACAGCTCGAAGCCTGGGACAAGGTCACAGACGCCAAGTCGGCTGAAAATGCCATGTTCAAGAAGATCATGGAGTCTCAGCGTGTTTTCGCCCAGCGCGCCGGCAGCTGGCAAAACGACTATATGGTCGACTTCAAGATGGCCTGGAACCGCTATTTCAGGCCTGCCGCTCCCGCCAAAGGCGCCGCTGCTCCGGCCAAGAAAGCCTGATTTTGGTCGCTTGATACAAGCCGCCGGCGTATGCCGGCGGCTTTTTCCTTTTTCTGATTAGCCAAAGCGGGCGTGCATACCCGGTCAAGAAGATGAAAAACCTGTTGCTTGCGGTGGATCGCGCCTCCACCTGGATCGGCCAGGCCTTTGCCTGGATGATCCTGTTGCTGACCTGCCTGATTTCCTGGGAGGTCTACTCACGCTATGTGCTCAACAACCCGCACGACTGGGCTCTGGATGCCCAGATCATGATGTACGGCACGCTGTTCATGATGGCTGGCGCCTATACCCTGGCCAAGAATGGTCATGTGCGCGGTGATGTGCTTTACGGTTTTTTCGAGCCGAGAACGCAGGCTCGAGTCGATTTGATTTTGTATGTCCTGTTTTTCCTGCCCGGCATCTTTGCCTTGACCTGGGCAGGCTGGGGCTTCGCGAAGGATTCTGTGGCCATCCGGGAGAGCACCTTCTCGGCCACGCCACTGCCGCTTTATCCCTTCAAGTTCATCATTCCCCTGGCCGGCCTCATGCTGCTGATGCAAGGCTTGGTGGAGATCGTTCGCTGCATCCAGTGCATCCGCGATGGCCAATGGCCGTCACGCGAGCGGGATGTGGAAGAGGTTGATGTCGACAAGCTCAAGCAGATGGTCAAGGCCGAAGACATCGACGTCGCTGCTCCACAGGGAGGCGCGCGATGATCAAGATCCGCAAAGAGCTGTGGTTTGGTTTTTCCCTGATGGCGCTCATCATCGCGGGTACGGCGGTGATGCTGCTGTCGGCTCAGACTTTGAGCACCGGACATCTGGGACTCATGATGCTCGCTCTGGTGGTGGTGGCCATCATGCTGGGTTTCCCCACAGCCTTCACCCTGATGGGCATGGGCATGATCTTCACGTGGTTGGCCTACGAGCGCGACTCAACCAAGACCCTGACCTTGATGGTGCAGTCGGCCTTCAAGGTGATGGGCAACGACGTGCTCATCTCCATTCCGCTGTTCGTGTTCATGGGTTATCTGGTCGAGCGCGCCAACCTGATTGACAAACTCTTCAAGAGTCTGCATCTGGCCCTGGCCCGTGTGCCCGGCTCGCTCGCCGTGGCCACGCTGTTTACCTGTGCAGTCTTTGCCACGGCCACCGGCATCGTCGGTGCTGTCGTGACCCTGATGGGTTTGTTGGCCCTGCCGCAGATGCTCAAGGGCGGATATGACGTCCGTGTGTCGGCCGGCGCCATCACGGCCGGCGGCTGCCTGGGCATCCTGATCCCTCCTTCGGTCATGCTGATCGTTTATGGCGCAACCGCAGGCGTTTCGGTTGTGCAACTGTATGCCGGCGCCTTCTTTCCGGGACTGATGCTGGCGGGTCTTTATATCCTCTATGTCATCCTGCTGGCCAAGCTCAAGCCCAATCTGATGCCGCCGCTGTCAGCAGAGCAGCGCTTTGTACCGTTGCCGCCTGTGCTCGATCAGGTGGCGCACAAGGTCTCGCGTCTGGCGCTGCCCGGTTTGCTACGCGGTGGTTCGGCCGTGTCTGGTCAGGGGGCCTATCTGCGCAAACAACTGCTGGTGGTACTTCTGCCGCTGCTGTTTTTCGTACTGGCTGCCGGCTGGTCCTGGCATCTGCACACGCGGCCAGCGGAACTTGCGGCGGTGCCAACCCAGGGTGATGTTGCAGAGCCGGCGGGCGCAGAGTCGGCTGAAAAATCGGCGGCCGAGCCGGCCGGTGGGCTTAAGGAGCCGACCGCAGAGGGCGCTCTCAAAGAGCCAGCGGCTGCAGGTGGCGGGGTGCAGGAGCCGCCCGGAGCCGATTCGGGGGTCAAGGAGCCCCCGGGCGCCGATTCGGGGGTCAAGGAGCCGCCCGGAGCGGACTCGGGGGTCAAGGAGCCCCCGGGCGCCGATTCGGGGGTCAAGGAGCCGCCCGGTGCCGATTCGGGTGTCAGGGAGCCGCCCGGTGCGGCGGCTGGCGGTGTGCAGGAGACAGCAGGAGCTGCTGCATCTGCAGCACAGCCCGTGGTGGTACGGGAACGGACCGCGCCGACCCAGGGCTTCTGGATTGGTCTGGGCGTCGGCGCGCTGGCCCTGATCGGCTTTTACGCCTTGCTGACCTTTCAGCGTCTTGAAATTTTCAAGATGCTGCTGCAAAGCTTCTTCCCGTTGGTGGTGCTGATCCTGTCCGTGCTGGGCTCGATCGTCATGGGCTTGGCCACGCCGACCGAGGCGGCGGCCGTTGGCGCTTTTGGTGGCTACCTCCTGGCTGCGATCTACGCGGTGATCAACAAGCGCAAGGAGGGCCGTGGCCGTGTCTTCTTCACTTGGCTGGCCCTGTGGGCGCCTGCCTTGTTCAGTGTGGTCTGGTTCATTGCCAAAGCCGAGGGCTTCACCGGCTCGGCGGTGCCACCCGCACTCGGTACGGTGGGCGCCTTGGGCGTGCTGGCCTGGGCGCTGCTGGCCTACAAGCAAGCCGGGCTGCAGTCTGAGGTCAAGGAGTCGGTGCTGCTGACGGCCAAGACCAGTGCCATGGTTTGCTGGCTGTTTGTCGGATCGGCGATCTTCTCGGCGGCCTTTGCTCTGCTCGGCGGCCAGGACCTGGTTGAAAAGTGGGTCATGTCGATGAATCTGAGCAAGACCGAGTTCTTGATCCTGAGCCAGGTCATCATCTTCATCCTGGGCTGGCCGCTGGAGTGGACCGAGATCATTGTGATTTTCATGCCGATCTTCATTCCTTTGCTCGACAACTTTGGTGTCGATCCGCTGTTCTTCGGCCTGCTGGTGGCGCTCAATCTGCAGACCGCCTTCCTCAGTCCGCCGGTGGCGATGGCCGCCTTCTACCTCAAGGGGGTGAGTCCGCCGCATGTCACGCTTAACCAGATCTTTGCTGGAATGTTGCCGTTCATGGGGATACAGGTTCTGGCCATCGTGCTGCTCTATAACTTCCCGGCCATCGGCATGTGGCTGCCGCAGGTGCTCTACGGCCGCTAAACCCAGCCCAAAGGCGATATCAAAGCGCCCCGAAAGGGGCGCTTTGTCTTTGAGGTGACGCCCGCGGCAGCGCCATGGCGCGGCTTGGGTTATATTGACGTTGACGTAAACGTCAATTAAGAATTCTGGGTTTCAATGCCCAGTGCCTTGCTGGTGCCGGCGCTGCAGCGCCCCGGCCCGACTGCGAACCCAGCGCTGCGGAGATTTTCATGACCGACCTGTCTGCCGAATACAAGGCCTTGGCCAACTATCGCCCCACGCACAAGGTGCGTTTTGTCACGGCCGCCAGCTTGTTCGATGGGCACGATGCGGCCATCAACATCATGCGCCGCATCCTGCAAGGCATGGGCGCCGAGGTGATTCACCTGGGGCACAACCGCTCGGTCGATGAGGTGGTGACCGCGGCGTTGCAGGAGGACGCGCAGGGCATTGCCATCAGCTCCTACCAGGGCGGCCACGTGGAGTACTTCAAGTACATGGTGGACCTGCTCAAGCAACGCGGCGGCGAACATATTCAGGTCTTTGGCGGCGGCGGTGGCGTGATCGTGCCCCCTGAAATTCGCGAACTGCAGGCTTATGGCGTGACCCGCATCTACAGCCCTGAGGATGGTCAGCGCATGGGGCTGCAGGGCATGATCGGCGAGATGGTGATGCGCTGCGACCGGGACTTTAGTGCTCTGGCGCCCAAAACTGTGGACGCCATCAAGGGTCATGGCGAGATGAACTGGCGGGCGCTGGCGCAATTGATCACCGCGCTGGAAAACGGCTTACTCGATGCCGCCATGCTGGCTGAAGTGCGACGCTGCGCTGGCTCGGTGAAGGTCCCGGTGTTGGGCATCACCGGAACGGGTGGCGCGGGCAAGTCGAGTTTGACCGACGAGCTGATTCGGCGCCTGCGTCTGGACCAGGACGATTGTCTGCGGGTGGCCGTCATTTCGATTGACCCTTCCCGGCGCAAGAGCGGCGGCGCCCTTTTGGGCGACCGCATCCGCATGAACGCCATCGGCCCCTGGTCGCAGGGTTCGCGGGTTTTTATGCGCTCGCTGGCTACTCGCGACTTCGGCAGCGAGATTTCGGCGGCTTTGCCCGACGTGTTGGCTGCCTGCAAGGTGGCCGGCTTTGACCTGATCGTGGTCGAGACATCGGGCATCGGCCAGGGCGATGCGGCCATCGTGCCCCATGTTGACCTGCCCATGTATGTGATGACGCCGGAGTTTGGTGCGGCCAGCCAGCTCGAAAAAATCGATATGCTCGACTTTGCCGAGTTTGTGGCCATCAACAAGTTCGACCGCAAGGGGGCCAGCGACGCCTTGCGTGACGTGGCCAAGCAGGTGCAGCGCAACAAGGAGGCCTGGACCACGCCGACAGATCAGATGCCGGTCTTTGGCACCATGGCCGCCCGCTTCAACGACGATGGCGTTACCGCCCTGTATCAGTCTCTCAAGAAGCGACTGGCTGATTTGGGCCTCAAGCTCACCGACGGGCGCCTGCCTCGGGTGGACGTGCGATTCAGTACCAACCAGACGCCCATCGTACCGCCGGCTCGCACGCGTTACCTTGCCGAGATTTCCGACACTGTGCGCGGCTACAAGAAACGCGCCCGTGACCAAGCCAGGCTGGCTCGGGAGATCCAGCAGCTGCGTGAAGCCGCGCGCATGTTGGCCCTGACCAAACCGGGCAAAGCCCGCGCCTCTGAAGCCGCACTCGATCTGGCTGCCGAGCGCGAGCAGCAACTCGAGCCCGGTGCGCGCAAGCTGCTGGCCCTATGGCCCGAGATGCAGAAAGCCTACTCGGGCGACGAGTACGTGGTCAAGGTTCGTGACAAGGAAATCCGAACCGCTCTGACCACGCGTTCGCTCTCGGGGACGGTGATCCGCAAGGTCAGTTTGCCGCAGTACGAAGACCATGGCGAGACGCTCAAGTGGCTCATGCTCGATAACGTGCCGGGCAGCTACCCCTACACCGCCGGCACCTTTGCCTTCAAGCGCGAGGGAGAGGATCCAACCCGTATGTTTGCGGGCGAGGGTGATCCGTTTCGCACCAACCGTCGGTTCAAATTGCTCTCTGAGGGCATGCCGGCCAAGCGCCTGTCAACGGCCTTTGACTCGGTCACGCTGTATGGCAACGACCCGGATTTACGGCCCGATATTTATGGCAAGGTGGGCAACTCGGGCGTGAGCATTGCCACCCTGGACGACATGAAGGTGCTGTATTCGGGCTTTGACCTGTGCAACCCGAGCACCTCGGTGTCGATGACGATCAATGGTCCGGCGCCCTCCATTTTGGCCATGTTCATGAACACGGCCATTGACCAGAACATGGACAAGTTCAGGGCCGAAAAAGGGCGCGATCCCGATGCCCAAGAGGCTGCGGCCATCAAGAAATGGGTGCAAGCCAATGTGCGGGGAACGGTGCAGGCGGACATCCTCAAGGAAGACCAGGGGCAAAACACCTGTATTTTTTCCACCGAGTTTTCGCTCAAGGTCATGGGAGATGTGGCGCAGTACTTCGTCGATCATGATGTGCGCAACTTCTACTCGGTGTCGATTTCGGGCTATCACATTGCCGAGGCCGGTGCCAATCCGATCAGCCAACTGGCCTTCACGCTGTCCAACGGCTTTACCTTTGTCGAGGCGTATCTGGCCCGTGGGATGCACGTCGACGACTTTGCCCCCAACCTGAGTTTCTTTTTCTCCAACGGCATGGATCCGGAGTACACCGTCATGGGCCGTGTGGCCAGGCGGATCTGGGCGGTGGCCATGAAGGAAAAATACGGCGCCAATGAGCGCTCGCAAAAGCTCAAGTACCACATCCAGACCTCTGGGCGCAGTTTGCATGCGCAGGAAATCCAGTTCAACGACATCCGCACCACGCTGCAAGCGCTAATTGCGATTTACGACAACTGCAATTCGCTGCACACCAACGCGTTTGACGAAGCCATCACCACCCCGACCGAGGATTCAGTGCGCCGCGCCATGGCGATCCAGCTCATCATCAACCGGGAGTGGGGGCTGGCCAAGAACGAAAACCCCAGCCAGGGTGCTTTCATCATCGAAGAATTGACCGAACTGGTGGAAGAGGCGGTGCTCGCTGAGTTCGAGAAAATTGCCGAGCGTGGCGGCGTGCTTGGCGCCATGGAAACTGGCTATCAGCGGGGCAAGATTCAAGACGAATCCATGCACTACGAGATGCTCAAGCACACCGGTGAGCTGCCCATCATTGGTGTCAATACCTTCCGCAATCCCAAGGGCGAGGAGGTCATGGAAAAGCTCGAGCTCGCTCGATCGACCGAGGAAGAAAAGCAGTCTCAGCTCAAGCGTCTGCAAGAGTTCCACGCCACCCATGCGCAGGAGGCGCCGGTTCAGCTGGCGCGCTTGCAGCAGGCCGTGATCGACAACGGCAATGTGTTCGAGGTGCTGATGGACGCCGTGCGGGTGTGCTCACTCGGGCAGATCACCACAGCTCTGTTTGAGGTGGGCGGGCAGTACCGGCGCAATATGTGATCGGCTGATGGGCCATCAAAAAAGCGACCCGCGGGTCGCTTTTTTTAATCGGACATTGCGCACAGGGCTCTTGGCCTGCTGCGGCGCAGCGGACCAGTCAACCGCCCTTGTGCGGGCGCTTGCCGGGATTCTTTTTGCTTCGGCTCCAGGTGCCACGCTCCTGGCTGCTCTTTTGACCGCGGTGGTTGGTGCGGGTCATGCCGGGGGCGAGGACGGGTTTGGGCGCGCAGCGGTCGGCTTCGACGCGGATTTTGTTGGCCATGATGGGACTCCCTTGGTAATCGACGAAGCTGCCGTTGTGGCCGCCATCTAGGCCGGCGATGACGCCTGCAATCTCGCGCGCGGCCAGATCGCTCGGGCGCAGGTTGAGCCCCTGCTTGGCAAACGGCACCGACAGCGGTGTGTCCACCGTTCCAGGGTGCAGGGCCACCACGGCGGCTTGTCGGTTGCGGCGGGCCTGCTCGATGCTGGCGGTCTTGACCAGTTGATTGAGAGCGGCCTTGGCTGCGCGGTAGCCATACCAGCCACCGAGCTGGTTGTCGGTGATGCTGCCCACCCTGGCCGACAGGAAGACCGCCTTACAAGGCCCCTGGCGGGGCAGCAGGGGCAGGAAATGCTTGATCACCAGGGCCGGGCCGATGGTGTTGACCAAGAAGCTGTGCGCCAAATGATCCGGCTGCAAATGGCTCCAGGAGCGTTCGGGCTGCCCCTGCATGCCATGCAAAAAGCCGGTCGCAACGATCACCAGCGTCAGCGGCAGTCCGGCGCCTTGGCATTGCTGGCTGACCCAATCGGCCGAACAAGCGCCGGCAGGTTTTGTTTGGTGCGGTTGTTCATCTGGGCGGGTTTGTGAAATATCGATGGCAAGATGCAGCCATCATAAGAAACCCGGTTGTTGCTCGGGCGGCGCAGGGTCTCTGGTCTTCAAAGCCAAGGGCTGCGTCGCCGTACACTTCATGCGGTTTCACCGCTGCATTTTTAAGTGCGTTTTCCTCAAAGCACAGACCCATGACCGATCTTCAAGCTCTTCAGGCCGCCTTTGAGCAGGCACGCCTGGCCTCGGCCGAACTCACCGAGCGGCCGGACAATGCAACCTTGCTCAAGCTCTATGCGCTCTACAAGCAGGGCAGCGTGGGCGACAACGGGCAGGCCAGGCCCTCCTTCAGCGACATGGTTGCGCGCGCCAAATGGGACGCCTGGACGGCTCTCAAAGGCTTGCCCCAGGATCAGGCCATGCGCCAGTACATCGACCTGATAGCCTCGTTGGACTGATAGGCTCTGCCCTTCACGCCACGATGCCGCGTTCGCGCAGCGCGATGATTTGCTCGCTGGTCAGGCCCACCTCGCGCAGCACGGCATCGGTGTCTTGTCCCAGGTCGGGCGCATTGCGACGGTGGCCGCCTGGGGTCAAGGACAGCTTGGGCACAAAGCCGGGCACGGCCAGCGCACTGCCGTCTGTCATCTTGATTGAATCGAGCATGCCCCGCGCTGCGTAGTGTGGGTCGGCTGCGATGTCGGCGACGGTGTAGATCTTTCCAGACGGTACCTGTGCCTGGGCCAGCGCAGCCAGCACTTCATCGACCGTGCGGCCAGCGGTCCATGCGCCGATGGCCGCATCGATTTCCTCGACCCGCTGCACCCGCCCCGCATTCTTGGCCAGACCCGGATCATCGGCCAGATCGGGTCGGCCTATGCAATTCATCAGGCGCTTGAAAATGCTGTCACCGTTGCCTGCCACCAGCGCATAGCTGCCATCGCCGCACCTGTAGGCGTTGGTCGGCGCGATGCCGGGCAGGGCGCTGCCGGCCGGTCCGCGCACGGCGCCAAAGGCGCTGTATTCGGGCAGCAGACTTTCCATGCAATTGAACACCGCCTCGTACAGCGCCACGTCGATCACCTGCCCTAGTCCGCTTCGGTGCCGGTGGTGCAAGGCCATCAGGATACCGACCACGCCATGGAGCGAGGCCAGCGTATCGCCGATGCTCACGCCCACCCGAACTGGCACTCTGCCGGGCTCACCGGTGAGGTGTCGCAAGCCACTCATGGCTTCGGCCACCACACCAAAACCCGGACGGTCGCGGTAGGGGCCACTTTGCCCATAGCCGCTGATGCGCAGCATGATCAACCTTGGGTTGAGCGCCATCAGCACATCCGGACCCAAGCCCCATCCTTCCATGGCGCCCGGGCGAAAATTTTCAATCAAGACGTCGGCCTCGGTGGCCAGGCGGCGCACCACGTCCTGCGCCTCGGGCGCTTTGAGGTCGAGCCCAACAGAGCGCTTGTTGCGCGACTGCACCTGCCACCACACCGAGGTGCCGTCTTTGATCAGACGCCACTGGCGCAGCGGATCGCCACCCTCGGGTGGCTCGATCTTGACCACGTCGGCGCCAAAGTCGGACAGGGTCTTGGCAGCAAAAGGTCCGGCAATCAATTGGCCCAGCTCGATGACTTTGAGACCGCTCAATGGTCCTGCCAAGCAATTGCTCGGGGCGGTTGATGCGTTCTCGGTGTTCATGATGGGTTTTGGCTGGCAATCAGCGCGTCGAGGTTTTTCTCAATTTCGCTTTGGATCCGGTCTTTGAAGGCGCTGAGTAAAAAGCCCAGTTCGGCCTGCATGCGAAAGTGCTGCCCACTGACTTCAAGCGTACCCGACAGCCCGGAGCGCGAAAACTGCACCTGGTCGCTGTCGCTGCCCGTGATCGTCTCGCAGTCGAGGTCGAATTTGCTGCGCGCTTCCTCGACCCACTGCGCGGCGGTGCGGCGGGCCTGCTCCAGGCCCATCTGGTGTTTTCTCTCAATCAAGATTTGTGCCATGTCGTGGCGCCCTCCGGCGAGGGCGGTGTGAGCAAAGAACTTTATTTTGCCTTGCTATTTTTGGGCTGCGGCACGCTGGCAGAGCCCATGGCCACCAAGGGCGCGAGTTGGCGCAATTGCTGATGGCGCTCGTTCATGGGGAGTTGGGCGAGTCGGCGCACCTCCTTGTAAAAGGCGGGCCAGCTTGCCTGTCTTTGATACAGAGCCTCGAAGGCCGGCGTCAGGTCTTCGTATTCGGCCAGTGCGGCCAAGGTGGCATTGTTCAGTCGGGCCGCCCACCGGTCGTAGCCAGACCAGCCACCCCAGCTCTCGCGCAGCAGGGCGTACTGGCGGGCAAAGTCCTGCATCAAGGCGCGCTTGGCGCCGAGCAGGGGCGGCTCGATGCGACCGGTGGTGGGCGCTTGTTTGTAAAGCGCCATGAGATCGCGCCTGAGTTGCATGGCCAGGTCCCGCCACTGGCGACGGCGTCCATCGTAGAGCGCGTACTGCGACCGGGTTGCATCGCTGGCCTGTTCCAGCCACAGCCCGACACCGAGCCGCTCGACCGCGGTGGCAAAGGACTCATTGAAGGCGGTGTCTCCGGCCACATAGACCACCTGATGGGCCAGCTCGTGAAAAATCAGTCGCGCCAACTCGCCCTCCGGATAGCCGATGAAGGTGCTGAGCAGGGGGTCGCCGCCTGCCCAGTTCAGCCACCCCAAAGTGGAGTAGGCTGGCACCGGCTGTACGGCCGTCTCCAGACCCTGGGCCGCCAGCTGCTGGGCCTCTTGCGCGGCAGCGGCTTCATCGTAGTAACCCTTGTAGCTGACGCATCCGGCCACTGGAAAGCACCATTGCTTGGGCTGCAGCGACCACTCGGGTGCGGCCACCACGTTCCACACGGCCGCTGGCCTATTCAGGTTGGCGTAGCTGAGGAAGCTCGGGTTGTCGGGCAGGTGCAACTGCTGCGAGGCGAAGGCGCGGATCCGACCGGCCAGGCGCAGGCGCTCCTTGAGCGCTTCGGGTGTGGCATCCGATTGCAACCACTGGTCGATGGGGCGCGACGCCTGCATCAGGCGCACATGCCCGCTGACCGATTGCCAGTAGTAGCCCATGGCGCTGCAGCCACCGAGCAGGGGCAGTGCGCACACCCA
Source organism: Comamonadaceae bacterium (assembly GCA_021299555.1). Classification (GTDB taxonomy): domain Bacteria; phylum Pseudomonadota; class Gammaproteobacteria; order Burkholderiales; family Burkholderiaceae_C; genus Polaromonas. The sequence goes on along the minus strand of JAJTGH010000063.1, from coordinate 18,476 downwards.
TGCCCACAACACCGCGCGCTTCATGCGTTGTCTGCCTCAACCTCCACCAGGCAGTCGTAGAAGGTCGGTGCACGCCCGAGGTCGGTCAGACGCTGGCTGGTCAGTTCATTGACATTGGTGCCTCGCAAGCCCATCTTGCGCCACCAGATGCCCAGCCCGATCACCACCCCGGGGCGGGCCCGCTCGCTCACCTGGGCCTTGCAGTGGTAGCTGCCGCGGTCGTTGTGGACCCGAACCGTCGTGCCGTCGCCGATCCCTCGCTCGCGGGCGTCTTGCGGGTGTATCTCCAGCAGCGGTTCGCTCTCCAGGTCGCGCAGGCTTGTGACGTTGACGAAGGTGGAATTGAGAAAGTTGCGCGCCGGCGGCGAGATCATGGCCAGCCGGTAGCGGGTCGAGCTGCCCAGACTCTCGGCGTTGGGCAGGTGGTCGGGCAGGCCTTCGAGCCCCTGGTCGGCCAGCCGTTGGCTGAAAAATTCACACTTGCCGCTGGGCGTGGGGAAGCCGCCCTGGGCAAAGGGTGCATCGGGCACGGGCAAGGAGGCAAAGCCTTGATGCAGCAGGGTTTCGAAATCCAATGGCGGGCCGAAGGCCGTGCGGCACAGCTTAAGGTCATCATCGGCAAAGCAGGGCTCATCAAAGCCCAGCCTGCGGGCCAATTGGCGAAAGATCTCGGTGTTGCTGCGCGCCTGTCCCACGGGTGCAATGGCTGGGCGGTTGAGCAGCACATCGGTGTGGCCGTAGCTGGCGTGGATGTCCCAATGCTCAAGCTGGGTGGTTGCGGGGAGCACGTAGTCGGCATGGTCGGCGGTGTCGGTCATGAAATGCTCCAGCACCACTGTCAAAAGATCTTCGCGGCCAAAACCTTGAACCACCTTTCCCGACTCGGGTGCCACCGCCACAGGGTTGCTGTTGTAGACGATCAGCGCGTCAATGCGCGGGCCGAATTCGGCGCTGGCCGGTCGCAGCAGGTCGTCGCCGATGGTGCTCATGTTGATCACGCGGCTGGGCCCGCGTCTGAGGTCGGGCCGCTGCAGCGCGGCATGCTGCACTGGAAACTGCCCAGAGCTCGACATCAGCAGACCGCCACCGGGGTGCCGCCATGCGCCCACCAGCGCTGGCAGGCAGGCCACCGCACGGGTGGCGTTGCCGCCGCCACGCACCCGTTGCATGCCGTAGTTCAGCCGAATGGCTGCCGGGGCCAGCGTGCCATAGTCGTGCGCAAGTTCGAAAATCTGGTTGACCGACAGGCCGCAGATCTGGGCTGCGCGTTCGGGCGGCCACTGCAAGGCGCGGGCGCGCAGCTCGGGCCAGCCGACGGTGTACTTGGCGATGTAGTCGTGGTCCAGCCAGTCGTGGACGATCAGTTGGTGCATCAGCGACAGCGCCAGCGCGGCGTCTGTGCCGGGCAGCAATTGCAGATGCGCATGGCACTTGTCGGCGGTCTCGCTGCGACGCGGGTCGATGCACACCAGCTTGGCTCCGTCGCGCTTGGCCTGTTGGGCAAGGCGCCAGAAATGCAGGTTGCTGCCCACCGAGTTGCTGCCCCAGATGATGATCAGCCGGCTTTGGGCAAAGTGTTCCACCTTCATGCCCACTTTTGCGCCCAGGGTCTGAGTCAGACCTTCGCCGCCGGCCGAAGCGCAGATGGTGCGATCGAGCTGGCTTGCACCCAAGCGGTTGAAAAATCGCGCGGCGATCGACTCGCCCTGCACCAGCCCCATGGTGCCGGCGTAGCTGTAGGGCAAGATGGCCTGCGGATCGCGTGCGGCCAGGGTCTGCAGCCGCGCCGCGATATCGTCCAGCGCCGCGTCCCAGCTGACGGGCACGAATTGCCCTTTGCCCTTGGGGCCGATGCGCTTGAGCGGCTGCAGCACCCGCTGCGGGTGATAAGTGCGCTCGGCGTAACGCGAGACCTTGGTGCACAGCACGCCGGCGGTCTGCGCATGCTCCGGGTTGCCTTGCACCTGTAGGGCGCGGCCTTGGCGCACGGTGGTCAGCAGGGCGCAGGTGTCGGGGCAGTCGTGCGGGCAGGCGCCTCGCACCCGGTCGTTGTCAAGAATCGCTGGTTTCATGCTTTGCTTGGAAAGGTGCCGATCCATTGTCGGTCCTGATCAGCCCGGGCCAGTGCGCGAGGTGTAGGCCGCAGCCAGCGCTTGCAGGTGCTTGCGTTGTGTCTCGACCATGTAGGGCCCGAGCAAGCCCAGCACGTGTCTGGCGCCGCGCAGCAAAGCCGCTTGTGCGTGCTCGGGCTCGAGCGCTCGGCGTGGATCTTTGGCGTATTCAAAGCTGAGCCAGTAGGTCAGGAGCACCACCATGCTGGTGGCCATGGTGGGCACTTCACTGGCGGGCATGGTCAGCGTCTGTCGACGCATCGAGTCGAGCAAATCTTGCAGCGATCTCACAATCTGCTCGATCAGTGCCTGCACCTGGGTTTCGAGATGGCGGTTGCGGCTGAGCAGGTCGTTGAGATTGCGGTAAATGAACCGGTGTTCCCACAGGCTTTCAAACAGGCTGTGCATGAAAAACCAGGCGTCCTCCACATCTTGCACCTCGCCACTGGCCCTCAGCAGCGGCGTCAGTGAGCGTCGGTGGCGTTCGAACAGGGCATTGACCAGTTCGTCTTTTGCTGGATAGTGGTAATACAGATTGCCCGGGCTGATGCCCATGTCCGCTGAAATGGCCGTGGTCGAGACGTTCGGCTCGCCAAAGCGATTGAACATCGTCAGCGCGGTCTCCAAAATGCGCTCTGCGGTACGACGAGGCGCTTTCTTACTCATGCCCGAGTCCTGCTGCTGTGGTTGAGCGCTCACTCTAACCCAGGCGCTGCGGCCTGCAAAGCTCTGGCCGATGCTGGGCCAGGCGGCGGACTGTGGTCGGGAAACCTAGACCGGTTCAGCGTTGGCCGGTACTGCGGCGCCGGACGGGCTTTTCGGCAGGAGGCGAGGATTTTTTCGCCACGGCTTTGCGTTCTGTTTTTGCGGGCTTTACCGATCGGGCCGCCGATCGCGGCTTGGTCGGGCCACTTCGCAAAGCCAGAAGCTGCTGCTCCAACGATTTCACCCGCTGCTCGAGCGCCTGCAATTGGTCGGCAGAGGGCACACCCAGGCCTGCGAGCGCTCTGGCCACCCGCTCTTCGAAAATGCCCTCGAGCCGCCCCCATTGCTGCCCGGCCTTGGCGCTCAAGCCGCCGGCCATTTCCGTGATTTTTTCGGTGGCCTCGGCCATGCGTTCCTGGGCCACAGCCTGGGTTTTGCGCTGCAAATTCACGCCGTCTTGCACCAGCGCCTCAAAAACTTTGCCCCCCTCTTGCTGGGCTTTGGCAAAAGCGCCCAGGCCGGCCAGCCAGATTTGCTGGGCCGACTCACGCACCCTCTCGGCAGCCTCGGCCGCCGGGTTTTCAAATTTCTTGTTCATCACACAGTCCTCCTGGAAGCCACTGTATCGCCATGCAGGCTGCGTTCTTAGAGCCAACACCCTAAGTTCTGTTGTGGGCTGAAGCTCGAGCCTGTCGTGAAGTCGCCACGCGCGTCCATCGATGTTCTTTTTGCCTCCAATGGGCACTGCGACCACCCAGCACCCATGGGGTCGCTCGGAAGTATCGGGTCGCATGGCTTTTAGAGTGGTTTTGTTCTATCCTTTGCTTACATGGACGTACAGACCGTCCTTAAATATTTCAAAAGCCAACAATTATTATTAAGGCTATTTATTTGGATGACTAAAATACTTGGACTGGCAATCGGTCGTGCCCCAAATGTCTTTTATGCTCAGTCGTTGCGTTGAGACAGCTGCTCAACCAGAGGCAGTAAACCACCATGAATGACTTGTTTTCGAACTTGTATTTGCAATTCCTCAACCTGGCCCAGGCCATAAGGGAACTGCCAGACTTCCCGAGCCTTGACCCGGTCGAGGAGCGCCTGCTCAACAGTTTTGCTTCCCTGTGGTTTCAGGGCGAGCAGATCACCGTTTTGCAGGCCATGAGCATGTCCAGTGAGATTTCGCCGACGACGGTGCACAGACGGCTGAAATCTCTGCGCGGCAAGGGCATGATCGTTCTGGTGTCCGATGATTCGGACAACCGAATCAAGTATGTTCAACCGGGTGGTCGCGCCGAGAACTACTTTGGCTTGTTGGGTCAGTGCATGGAGAAGGCCCGCTCCCGCTGACCTTGCTGCCGGGGACGCGCTGGGTTCGGCGTTGACCTGAGGGTCGGCCGATGGCTGTCCACAATGCCTAAAATCCTGTCCTTGAGTGGTCCGCCTCGCGGTCCGGCAGGATATTCATGTCCCTTCTTGTAACTGGTGGCGCCGGCTTCATTGGCGGCAACTTCGTCCTCGACTGGCTGGCCCAGCCCTTGGCGCCTGCTGTGGTCAACCTGGACAAACTCACCTACGCTGGCAACCTTGAAACGCTATCGGCTGTGCAGGACGATACGCGCCATCTGTTTGTGCATGGCGACATCGGCGATCAGGCGCTGGTTTCGCGTCTGCTGGTCGAGCACCGACCGCGGGCCGTGGTCAATTTTGCGGCCGAGTCCCATGTCGACCGTTCTATTTTGGGTCCGCAGGCCTTTATCGAGACCAACGTCATGGGTACATTTCGCCTGCTCGAGGCGGTGCGCCATTATTGGAGCGCTCTCCAGGGGCATGAGCGTCAGGACTTCCGGTTTTTGCACGTCTCGACCGACGAGGTCTATGGCTCCCTGGCTGTGGACGAGCCGGCCTTTACCGAGCAACACCGTTACGAGCCCAACAGCCCCTATTCGGCCAGCAAAGCGGCCAGCGACCATTTGGTGCGCGCTTATCACCACACCTACGGCCTGCCGGTTTTGACCACCAACTGCAGCAACAACTACGGGCCCTACCCGCTTTGGCGGGCAAAGCCTTGCCGGTTTACGGCGACGGTTTGCAAATCCGCGATTGGCTGTACGTCAAGGACCACTGCAGCGCCATCCGGCGGGTGCTTGAGGCGGGCCGCCTTGGCGAGGTCTACAACGTGGGCGGTTGGAACGAAAAGGCCAATATCGAGATCGTGCACACCATCTGTGACCTGCTCGATGAGATGAGGCCGCGCGCCGATGGTCAGTCGTATCGGGTGCAGATCACGCACGTCACCGACCGACCCGGCCATGACCGGCGTTATGCCATCGACGCCAGCCGTTTGCATCAGGAGCTGGGCTGGAAGCCTGCCGAGACCTTTGACAGCGGCATTCGCAAAACGGTGCGCTGGTACCTGGACCATCCCGGGTGGGTGCAGCGTGTGCAAAGTGGGGCCTATCGCGATTGGGTGCAGACTCAGTACGGGGCGCGGACATGAAGATCTTGCTTTTGGGCAAGGGCGGGCAGGTCGGCTGGGAACTTCAACGCAGCTTGGCCAGCCTGGGTCAACTGGTCGCGCTCGATTGGGACAGCACGGATTTTTGCGGTGACTTCAGTCAGCCGGAGGCTTTGGCCGAGGCGGTTCGGCGGATTGCCCCGCAGGTCATCGTCAATGCGGCGGCCCATACGGCTGTGGACCGGGCCGAGAGCGAGCCCGACAGGGCCCATTTGATCAACGCCACAGCCCCTGGCGTGCTGGCCCGCGAGGCCCAGGCCCTGGGCGCTTGGCTGGTGCATTACAGCACCGACTATGTGTTCGACGGCAGCGGCAGTCGACCGTGGCGCGAAGGCGATGAGCCGGCGCCGCTCAACGTCTATGGGCGCACCAAGCTCGATGGTGAGCGCGCCATCGCAAGCGGTTGTGACCGGCATTTGATTTTTCGCACCAGTTGGGTCTATGCCGCCCGGGGCAGCAACTTCGCCAAGACCATGCTGCGGCTGGCTGGCGAGCGCGAACAGTTGCAGGTCATCGACGATCAGATCGGTGCGCCCACGGGTGCTGACCTGCTGGCCGACGTCACGGCCCTGGCTTTCTGCAAACCTGAAGGCAATTGGCGTGTGCGCGATATCCAGCCGGTTGCCAGCAGCGCTTTTCCCGCGGCCGCCCGGCGACCGCACAATAGCCGACTTGATACGGCCAAATTGCAAGAGGCCTTTGGCTTGAGTTTGCCACCCTGGCAGCATGGCGTTGATCGCATGCTGGCTGAAATCCTGTGAGTCCCCCATGACCAAACAGCGCAAAGGCATCATCCTAGCCGGAGGCTCCGGTACCCGGCTCTATCCGGTGACGCAGGCGGTTTCCAAGCAATTGCTTCCGGTCTACGACAAGCCCATGATCTATTACCCGCTGACCACGCTGATGCTCTCCGGCATGCGGGAGATTTTGATCATTTCCACGCCGCAGGACACGCCGCGCTTTGCCGAGTTGCTCGGCGATGGCAGCCAATGGGGCTTGTCGCTCAGTTACGCGGTGCAGCCCAGTCCGGACGGTTTGGCCCAGGCCTTCATCATTGGCCGCGATTTCGTGGGTGCAGCCGATTCGGCCCTGATTTTGGGCGACAACATTTATTACGGTCATGATCTGGAGTCGCAGCTGCGCGCCAGCAATGAGCGCGCTGGCGGCGCCACTGTGTTTGCCTATCACGTGCAAGACCCCGAGCGTTATGGCGTGGTGGAGTTTGACGCCCAGCGCCGAGCGGTCAGCATTGAAGAAAAGCCCGCACGGCCGGCATCGAACTATGCGGTCACCGGACTGTATTTCTATGACCAGCAGGTGCTCGATATTGCGGCAAATATTGCACCATCGGCCCGTGGCGAGCTGGAAATCACCGATGTCAATCGGGTTTATTTGAAGCGTGGCCAACTCAATGTCGAGGTCATGGGGCGCGGCATGGCCTGGCTCGATACGGGTACGCATGAGTCGCTGCTCGAGGCTGGCCAGTTCATTGCCACCATAGAGCACCGGCAGGGGCTCAAGATTGCGTGCCCGGAAGAACTGGCCTATCGCAAGGGCTATATCTCAGCGCAGCAACTGGAAAAACTGGCCCAACCCATGCTCAAAAATGGCTATGGCCGCTATCTGATGCAGATCCTGCAAAGTCGGGTGTTTTGACCATGAAAGTCTCACCGACTGCAATACCCGATGTTTTGCTGATCGAACCCCGGGTATTTGGAGATGCACGCGGTTTTTTTCTTGAAAGCTTCAACCGCCGCTCTTTTTCAGAAGCCACGGGGTTGGACCTTGACTTCGTGCAGGACAACCACAGCCGCAGCGGCCAGGCCGTATTGCGCGGCCTGCACTATCAGATCGAGCAGCCTCAGGGCAAGCTGGTCAGGGTGGTGCGCGGGCAGGTGTTTGACGTGGCCGTTGATATTCGCCGCAGTTCACCCCACTTTGGCCGTTGGGTCGGCTACGAGTTGTCAGAAGAAAACCATCGACAACTGTGGATACCACCCGGTTTTGCGCACGGATTTCTGGTGCTCAGCGAATCGGCCGATTTTCTTTACAAAACCACCCAATACTATGCGCCCGAGCACGAGAGGTGCATCCGGTGGAATGATTCCCAAATCGGCATTCAATGGCCCCTGCGTCAAGCCCCGCGGCTGTCTGGCAAGGATGAACTCGGCGTGTCTTTGGCCCAGGCAACTTGCTTCGAGTAATCTGCTGTTGAGTTTGAATGGTTTGTACGCAATATCCCGCCCAAAATATGCGGCGATTTTGATTTATGATGGGCAACCGGGTTTCACTTGGCAGTCCAGACCACACAAGGAGCTTAATAATGGGTAGTTTGATCGATATTCAATCTCAAATCGAGAAATTGCAGAAACAGGCGGCCGATATCCGCTCGCGCGAATTCAACAGCACGGTTCAAGATATTCTGGCCAAAATGGCGGCTTTCGGCATCACCGTCAAGGATCTGGAGGCGGCCCGTAAAAAGGCGCCCAAGACCCGTGGCAAGGCAGCCGGAAAAGTCAAGGCCGCAGGGGGCCGGCGGGCCGCCAAGAAAGCCGCCGGTACTTCGACCGTGGCCGCCAAGTACCGCGGCCCCAGTGGCGAGACCTGGAGCGGTCGTGGCCTGATGCCGCGCTGGATGGCTGCTCTGGTGGCCAGTGGGCGCACCAAGGAAGAGTTCGCGATCCAGGCCTGAGCGCGCTGCGCCGACAGGCCGTGCTGCACAATCGGGGCTGTCCGCGAGGGCAGCCCTTTTTATTTGCTGTTTTGCCATGAGTTCCACCGATCCCGATCTGACCCACATCGCACCGAGTGACAAGGCCGAAATCCTGGCCCAGGCGCTGCCCTACATCCGCAAGTTCCACGGCAAGACTCTGGTCATCAAATACGGCGGTAACGCCATGACCGACCCTGCGCTGCAGGCTGACTTTGCCGAAGATGTGGTGCTGCTCAAACTGGTGGGCATGAATCCGGTGGTGGTCCATGGCGGTGGTCCGCAAATTGAGACGGCGCTCAATCGATTGGGAAAAAAGGGGCAGTTCATTCAGGGCATGCGGGTGACCGATGCGGAAACCATGGAAGTGGTGGAGTGGGTGCTCGCCGGTGAGGTGCAGCAAGACATCGTGGGCCTGATCAACCAGGCCGGCGGTAAGGCCGTGGGCCTGACCGGCCGTGACGGTGGCCTGATACGCGCGCGCAAACTCAAAATGGTTGATGCCCAGGATCCGGCCAAAGAGCATGACGTCGGTCAGGTGGGCGATATCGTGCAGATCGACCCCTCTGTGGTGCGCGCGCTGCAGGAAGATCAATTCATTCCGGTGGTCAGCCCCATCGGCTTTGGCGAGGCCAACGAAAGCTACAACATCAATGCCGACGTGGTGGCGGCCAAGCTGGCGACGGTGCTCAAGGCCGAAAAGCTGATCATGCTCACCAACATCCGCGGCGTGCTCGACAAGGCCGGTGAGCTGATCACCGAACTGACGCCGCGCCGCATTGACGAGTTGGTGGCCGATGGGACCATCAGCGGCGGTATGCTGCCCAAGCTTGCCGGAGCCATTGATGCAGCCAAGAGTGGCGTCAACGCGGTGCACGTGGTCGATGGTCGCGTGCCCCACGCCATGTTGCTTGAAATTTTGACAGACCAAGCCTACGGCACCATGATTCGCTCTCATTGAAGACGGCTTTTGGGCCGGCTTGCACCGCTCTCAGAGCCCTTGCTGGGCTGTGCGAGAATCTTTTCACTCCCCAACGAAGAGCGTGAGCGCATGTCCGAGCTTCAAACCGAGTCGACTCCCGAGCCCTCCAATGCCCCCGTGCGCAAGCGGCCCAAGCCAGGAGAGCGGCGTGTGCAAATCTTGCAGGCCCTGGCCACCATGCTCGAGCAGCCCGGTGCCGAGCGCATCACCACGGCGGCGCTGGCGGCCCGTCTGAGCGTCAGTGAAGCCGCTTTGTATCGGCACTTCGCGAGCAAGGCCCAAATGTTTGAGGCGCTGATTGACTTCATCGAGGCCTCGGTTTTTTCCTTGATCAATCAGATTCAGGAGCGCGAGACCGACTCCGGCGTGCGAATCGGCAAGATGGTCCGGATGCTGGTTCAATTCGCCGAGAAAAATCCTGGCATGACCCGGGTCATGGTGGGCGACGCCCTGGTGTTTGAGCACGAGCGCCTGCAAGAGCGCATGAACCTGTTTTTTGACAAGCTCGAAGCGCAGTGGCGCCAATCCGTGCGCGACATGGTGTCGGCATCGCCCACTCCCACGGTCGACGCCCAACTGCGCGCGTCTTTGATCCAGGCCTTCTTGATCGGCCGGCTGCAGCGCTATGCCCGTTCAGGCTTTAGGCGTTTGCCATCTGAGAATCTGGAGGCCAGCTTGGCCATTGTCTTGCCTGCTTCGAGCGCCTGAGCCCAGATGTCTGGCACCGGTACCATGGGGCAAGCTCCCAGGCTTTCTGTGAGGGGCTTTGCCCCTTCTGATCCAACCATCCACCGCAAAAAGGTTCACCATGGGACTGCTTGATGGCATGCTCGGCAACGCATCAAAAATTGATGCATCAAAAATACAGGCGGAATTCGCTCAAATCCTCGCTCCCGGCGAAAAGGTCGAACATGCCTACCAGCTCATACGCGATTATTTTGTCTTCACGGACAAGCGTTTTGTGCTGGTCGACAAGCAAGGCATCACGGGCAGCAAGGTCGAGTACCACTCGATACCCTACAAGAGCATCACCCATTTTTCGATCGAGACCGCGGGCACGTTTGATCTGGATGCGGAACTCAAGATCTGGATTTCCAGCACGGCCGAGCCGATCAAAAAGCAGTTCAACAAGAAACTGAGCATCTACGAGGTTCAGTCGGTCCTGGCCAGTTACGTGCTCAAGTGAGCTTGGCTCGGGCGGCCCCGGCCTTGCCTCGGGTCTGTGCCGTGGACTGCCGCAGCAAGACCCTTGGGTTGCACCGGTTGTGTGGACACGGCGTCACGCAGCCGGCCAATCCGCGCTAGAATTTATCCGGTTCTGAGGAGCGTTGCAACCCACCTTGGCGTGGTCTAGGCTCAGGACTTATTCATTGGCAACGACGCTCACCCGCCCTCCATGGGCCTCGCAGGGTGAGCCTGAAATACCTTGTGGCTTTGTGGTTTGGCGGCTGCCCCTGTGGGCCTTTTTGTTTTTGTTTGGAGAACCGATACATGAACGCCGTCCTCAAGCCCCTGCACACCCAGGATTACGCCATTGCCGACCTCTCGCTCGCCGAGTGGGGGCGTAAAGAGCTCAAGATTGCTGAGACCGAAATGCCTGGCCTGATGGCCATCCGCGAAGAGTTCGCCAAGAGCCAGCCGCTCAAGGGCGCTCGCATCACCGGCTCTCTGCACATGACCATACAGACCGCAGTCCTGGTCGAAACGCTGCAGGCCCTGGGCGCCGACGTGCGCTGGGCATCGTGCAATATTTTTTCAACCCAGGACCACGCCGCAGCCGCCCTGGTGGCCAATGGCACCCCGGTATTTGCCTATAAAGGCGAGTCGCTGGTCGACTACTGGGACTACACCCATCGCATCTTTGAATTCAAGGGTGCCAAGGGCACGCCCGAGGAAGGTCCCAACATGATCCTGGACGACGGCGGTGACGCCACGCTCTTGATGCATCTGGGCACCCGTGCCGAGAAAGACGGCAGCGTGCTCAACAATCCGGGCAGTGAAGAAGAGGTCTGTCTGTTCAACGCGATCAAGGCCAAGCTGGCCCAGGATGGCAGCTGGTACAGCCGTCGCCTTAAAAACATCATCGGTGTGACCGAAGAGACCACCACTGGCGTGCTGCGCCTCAATGAAATGGCGGCCAAGGGGTCGCTGGCTCTGCGCGCGATCAACGTCAACGATTCGGTCACCAAGAGCAAGTTTGACAACCTCTATGGTTGCCGTGAGTCGCTGGTCGATGCGGTCAAGCGCGCCACCGACGTCATGATCGCCGGCAAGGTTGCCGTGGTTGCGGGCTACGGCGATGTGGGCAAGGGCTCGGCGCAGGCGCTTCGCGCACTCAGCGCCCAGGTTTGGGTCACCGAAATCGACCCGATCAATGCCTTGCAAGCGGCGATGGAGGGCTACAAGGTCGTGACCATGGAATACGCGGCCGACAAGGCCGACATTTTTGTTTCGGCCACCGGCAACAAGAACGTGATTACGTACGCACACATGGCTGCCATGAAGGACCAGGCCATCGTCTGCAACATCGGTCACTTCGACAATGAGATCGATGTTGCCGCGCTTGAGAAATGCCAGTGGGAAGAGATCAAGCCACAGTTCGATCACGTGATTTTTCCGGACGGCAAGCGCATCATCTTGCTGGCCAAGGGCCGTCTGGTGAATCTGGGCTGCGGAACCGGTCACCCCAGCTTCGTGATGAGCTCTTCTTTCGCCAACCAGACCATTGCACAGATCGAGCTCTTTACCAAGAAGGCCGATTACGAAGTGGGCAAGGTCTATGTGCTGCCCAAGCACCTCGATGAGAAGGTGGCCCGTCTGCACCTCAAGAAGGTTGGGGCCATGCTGACCGAGCTCAGTGAAGAGCAGGCCGCTTACATCGGTGTGAAGAAGGAAGGCCCGTACAAGGCCGACACCTACCGCTATTGATGCCAGATTCCCTCTCCCCGCTGGGGAGAGAGGCATCATCCATGCGCGCCGACCTATTGCTCGTTGACCGAGGCCTCGCCGCCACGCGCTCCCAGGCCCAGCGCCTGATCGCCTCCGGCGTGCTTTGGCGCGAGGGCGATTCGACCTGGAAGAAGATCGCCAAAAATGGCGACGAATTGCCCGTGGGCTCTGACTTGCAACTCACCGACACGGCTGAGGCCAAGTACATATCGCGTGGTGGTCTCAAGCTCGAGGGGGCCCTGTCTGAGACTGGCCTGAAGGTCACCGGGCTGTTTTGTCTGGACCTGGGTCAGTCGACCGGTGGCTTCACCGACTGCTTGTTGCAGCACGGCGCGGCGCGGGTGGTTGGCATCGATGTCGGTCATGGCCAGCTGCATGAGCGCCTTCGCACCGATGCGCGCGTGGTGTGCATTGAGGCGGTCAACGCCCGCTCGCTCAGCGCGGACGATTTTTGGTCGCACTGCGCTCGGGCCGGCAAAGCCGATTCTGTGATTCAGGCACCAGGCGCATCTGATCAGGCCCGTGGCGAACCCTTTGACCTGCTGGTGGGCGATTTGTCCTTTATCTCGCTCACCTTGGTCTTGCCGGCCATGGTGCGCCTGCTCAAACTCTCGGGTGACGCCCTGGTGTTGGTCAAGCCGCAATTTGAGTTGCAGCCGGGGCAGGTGGGCAAGGGGGGCATCGTCAAGGAGCCGGCTCTGTTTTTGCGGGTCGAGCAGCGACTGCGCGATTGTTGCGCTGACCTGGGTATGGAGGTTCTGGCCTGGTTTGAGTCTCCCATCGAGGGCGGTGATGGCAACCGCGAATTTTTCATTCATGCCCGCAAGGTGGCAGAGCCTGTGGCAACAGGGTTTGCTGAGCCTGTGGGTTCTGCGGTCAAGCGCAAGCCGCGCAGTCAAAGGCGCAACTCGCCCACCGATGAGGACCAGCGGCAGGCCGCGCACGATGGTCAACCTGGCCCGGCCCGCCGCAAGCGCAAGAGCGCATGACCCAAAACATAGAGAATTACTCCCATGAAGAAGCTGCCCTTGAGCTTTGAATTTTTTCCGCCCAAGACCGCAGAGGGCGCACAAAAACTGCGCGCTGTACGCCAGCAGTTGTACGTTCATCAGCCGGATTTTTGTTCGGTCACCTTCGGTGCGGGGGGCTCGACCCAAGAAGGCACGTTTGCGGCAGTCGGTGAAATTTTGTCCGAGGGCGTGGCAGCTGCTTCTCACTTTTCTTGCGTGGGCGCCACGCGCGCTCGGGTGCGCGAGCAATTGCAGCAATTGCAGGCCATGGGCGTTCAGCGCCTGGTGGCCCTGCGCGGTGATCTGCCCAGCGGTTATGGTGCGGGCGGGGAGTTTCAATACGCCAGCGATCTGGTGGCCTTCATTCGCGCTGAGACGGGACAGGCCTTTCACATCGAGGTGGCCGCATACCCGGAGGTGCATCCGCAGGCGCGCTCACCGCAGTCTGATCTGCAGGCTTTCGCCGCCAAGGTCAAGGCGGGCGCTGACTCGGCCATCACGCAGTATTTTTTCAACAGCGACGCCTATTTCCGCTTCGTTGACGATGCGCACGCGATGGGCGT
>JAJTGH010000063.1:0-4909 GCA_021299555.1 Comamonadaceae bacterium | reverse complement strand
CATCATGCCCATCCTGGGCTCGAGTCAGCTGCTGCGTTTTTCAGACGCCTGCGGCGCCGAGGTGCCGCGCTGGATCCGCTTGCGCCTGCAGTCGTTCGGTGACGATACGGCTTCGATCAAGGCGTTTGGTCTGGATGTGGTCACCGACTTGTGCGACCAGTTGCTCACCGCGGGTGTGCCGGGGCTGCATTTCTACACCATGAATCAGTCGGACGCGGTCGGCCAGATCATCACCCGCCTGCAAGATCGCTGAGGCGGGTTTAACGGCCCTGAGCCAGGGTATGGGCCGCGTGATGGTCCTGACCCAGCCACTGGACCAGATTGGGCAGCGCCGCCTTGAGCCCGTCGTGCAGGGTGTAGGGCGGGTTGATGATGAACATGCCGCTGGCCGGCAGCCCCGGGCGGATGATCTGCCCTTGCGCGGTGGTGTGCAGCTTGCTGCCCTTGACGGTCAGTGTGGCGTCCAGCCAGGGGCGTTCTGCCCGGGCGGCCAGCGTCTTGAGTTTCCTGGGCAAATCGTGGGCCTGCGGGCGCGGGATGATCGGGTACCAGATGGCGTAGGTGCCGGTGGGAAAGCGCTTGAGCGCGTCCGAGATCGTCTCAATGACGCGGGCGTAGTCGCTCTTCATTTCATAACTGGGGTCGCAGATCACCAGAGCCCGCCGCGACGGCGGTGGCAGCAGCGGCTTGAGCGCGTCAAAGCCGTCGTGCATGGCGCAGGCGATGCCGCGGCCCAATTCCAGTTGGGCCATATTGCCCGACAGCGCCCTGAAATCGGTGGGGTGCAACTCGTAGAGCTTGAGCTTGTGCCGCCCCTCAAGAAAGCGCGAGGCGATGTAAGGCGAGCCTGGGTAGACCTTGAGCGCTGCCGGGTCGTGGCTGGGCGCAAAGCCCGGATTGAGCCCGCCCAGCAGGTCCAGATAATCGGCAATGAGCTCCGCAAGGCTGTCGGCTGCCGTCCCTTCGTGCAGCGCGCTCGCCAGCCGCACAACGCCTTGGGCTGCCTCCGCACCGGTTTGGCTGTAGTCACCGTCAAGACGGTAAAGCCCTGCTCCGGCGTGGGTGTCGATCACGGTCAGCGCTTCTTTTTGCGTGAGGTATTTCAGCAGGGCCAGCAGGGTGATGTGCTTGAGCACGTCGGCGTGGTTGCCTGCATGAAAGGCGTGGCGATAGCTGAACATGTCCCGATGCTAACCGCTGCCGCACGCTGAAGTCGCCCTGGCACGGCCCAAATTTGTATAATGCTCGGTTCTTCAGCGTCTGACACCCGCCGGAAGACGTCCATGCTGGCCGAAGGTTCGCAGGGGCGGATCCCCACCTAAGAGGCTCTCATCAGAGGAGCACCGACCGTGGAATAGGTGTCTGATGGTCCCCTTTGGGGATCTTTTTATCAAGAGTACATTCATGAAAACTTTCAGCGCCAAGCCCGCTGAGGTCGTGCATGAGTGGTTTGTGATTGACGCCGCCAACAAGGTTCTCGGTCGAGTCGCCAGCGAAGTGGCTCTCCGTTTGCGTGGCAAGCACAAACCCATCTACACGCCTCACGTCGACACCGGTGATTACATCGTCGTCATCAACGCAGCCCAGCTGCGTGTGACCGGCGCCAAGTCCCTGGACAAGGTCTACTACCGTCATTCTGGTTACCCCGGCGGCATCACTGCCACCAACTTTCGCGACATGCAAGCCAAGCATCCCGGCCGCGCCTTGGAAAAGGCCGTCAAGGGCATGCTGCCCAAGGGGCCCCTGGGCTACGCCATGATCAAAAAGCTCAAGGTCTATGGGGGCGCTGAGCATCCCCACACGGCCCAGCAGCCCAAAGTGTTGGACATCTAAGGAGCCCAGATGATTGGTCAATGGAACAACGGCACCGGCCGTCGCAAATCGAGCGTCGCCCGTGTGTTTCTGAAAAAAGGCAGTGGCAAGATCACGATCAATGACAAGGACATCACGGCCTATTTCGGCCGTGAGACATCCATCATGATCGCCAAGCAGCCTTTGGTGCTGACCGGCAATGTCGAGGCTTTCGACATCATGGTCAACGTTCACGGCGGTGGTGAGTCCGGTCAGGCCGGCGCCGTGCGCCACGGCATCACCCGTGCGCTGATCGATTACGACGCGGCCCTCAAGCCCGCCTTGAGCCAGGCCGGCTTCGTGACCCGCGATGCCCGCGAGGTCGAGCGCAAGAAGGTCGGTCTGCGTTCTGCCCGCCGTCGCAAGCAGTTCAGCAAGCGCTGATCTGGGCTTGCGCCCGAAAGCCGCTGTGGTCGTGGGGCCAGGCGGCTTTTTTAATGGCTGCGCTTTAAATGCCTGCGATCGACCCATTCCAAATGGCCTCGGGCCCCTGTGGTTGATTAATTTACTGTACTATTACCTCCTTCCCGATTTTCCAAGGAACTCGTCATGAGCGCAGTGGCCCAAGAAATCCCCACCGACCTGCCCGAACCCCTGGTCTTCACCGACGCCGCCGCGTCCAAGGTGGCCGAATTGATCGCCGAAGAGGGCAACCCCGAGTTGAAGCTGCGCGTGTTTGTGCAGGGCGGGGGGTGTTCAGGTTTTCAGTATGGGTTTACCTTCGATGAAATCGTCAATGAAGACGACACCACCATGACCAAAAATGGCGTGTCTCTCCTGATCGACGCGATGAGTTACCAGTATCTGACCGGAGCCGAGATCGACTACAAAGACGACTTGGAAGGCGCCCAGTTTGTCATCAAGAACCCCAACGCCACCAGCACCTGCGGGTGCGGTTCGAGCTTTTCGGTTTGATTTGACTGCCCGCGATACCGTGCGGGCAGCATGATCCGGGGGCCGCTTTTGCGGCCTCTTTTTTTGGGGTCAGCGTGTCGCTGGGTAGAGCGCTCCAAGCACGCGAGCAGCGCGCGCGCCGGTCACTTCCGCTCGACTGGCCGGCTGCCGCTCAAACCAGCACCAGGCCAGCCACGCAAACGCGCTGGCCTCGACCTGCATGGCGGGCAATCCGCGGGCATCCGTGGGCTGTACGCGCACTTGTGGCAACCGCGCTTGCAACTGATGCATCAATTGGCCATTGAGCGCTCCACCGCCGCACACCAACAGCTCTTGCGCGCGGGGCAGATACCGCAGCAGGTGGTCCGCACAGACCGAAGCGGTCAGTGCAGTGAGCGTGGCCTGCACATCTTGCGGTCGCAGCTGCTGAGCCTGGCCTGCCAGCTTGGATGCTAGCCACTGCGGGTGAAACAGGTCGCGGCCTGTGCTTTTGGGAGGCGCCTGGGTGAAAAATGGCTCGTCGAGCATTCGGTTCAAAAGATCGGGCAGCACCTCTCCGCTGGCCGCCCAGCATCCGCCGGCGTCGAAAGCCTGGTCGGTGTGGCGTTGGCACCAGTGATCCATCAGGGCATTGCCCGGCCCGCAGTCAAAACCCGTGACTGGCCCTGTAGAGGGCAGCAGGGTCAGGTTGCTGATGCCGCCGATGTTGAGGACACCCATCTCGAGACCCGACCTGGCCCACAGTGCGGCGTGAAAGCCCGGCACCAGCGGAGCGCCCTGGCCGCCGGCAGCCAGATCGGCCGTGCGGAAGTCGGCCACCACATCCAGACCGGTCAGCTCGGCAAGCAGGGCCGGGTTGTTGAGCTGCCAGGTGTACCCCGGCCCCGAAAAGCTTTGAGGCCGGTGGCGCACGGTTTGCCCGTGGGCGCCAATCGCTGCAACGTCATGCCGCCCAATGCCTTGCTCGCTGGCCTGGGCGAGCAAGTCTTGTACGGTCAGGGCGTAAAGGCGAGCCAGCGCATTGGCCGCCAAGGCCGCCCGGTGCAATTCATTGTCTCCGGGGCTGTTGAGTGCCAGGAGTTCCTGCTTGAGCTCTTCGGGCATGTTCCGGCTGGCCTGTGCCAGCACCCTTGGAGCCGCTGAAAAGTCAGCCAGCACCGCATCGACCCCATCGAGGGACGTGCCCGACATCAGGCCCACGAAAAGGTGCGCGCTCATGGCTTGAGCGGCCAAGCCCACTTACTGGGCGAGCGTTTGCTGCAAGGTGGCAGCAGCGCTGAGCTGCTGGCGCATCAGGCTGGCCGATTGACGGAAGGCTGGCAGCGCTGAGGCAGCAATCGCGTTGCCCGCGCTGCCTTTGCGTGCGATCTGAGCCGGGTCTTGGTGAACGCCGTTGATGCGAAATTCAAAATGCAAATGGGGTCCGGTGGCCCATCCCGTGGAGCCCACGCCGCCCAGATGTTGTCCTTGGCTGACCCGCTGCCCGCGGCTGACAGCGATGCTGCTCAGGTGGGCATAGACCGTAGTGTGTCCCTTGCCGTGGTCAATGAAAACCACATTTCCATAGCCATTTTGTGAGCCGGCGAATTCCACGCGACCGTCGGCAACGGCCCTCACCGGCGTGCCGGGAGGAGCGGCGTAGTCAACGCCGTTGTGGGCCTGCATGCGATTGAGCAAAGGGTTCATGCGCATCGAAAAACCGCTGGTCAAGGTGCCCGATTCCAGCGGCAACAGATAGCCCCTGACCATGCTCTTGCCATCCAGGCTGTAATACGTGCCGCCGCCGGCTTTGGCCTGACCCTGGGCCGGATGGCCTTCGTGGCGGAACCACATGGCTTGATGGGCTTGTCCGGCGTGGACGATTTCTGCGGCCAAAATTCGCCCTGCGCGAAGAGGCTCGCCGTCTGCCTCCAGCACTTCGTAGTACACGCTGAAGCGGTCACCCTTGAGGACAGCGTTTGAAAAATCGATCTCGCTGGAAAAAATGCTGGTCACCTGTTCGGCCAGAGCCTGGCCCAGACCTGCCTTTTCAAAGGAAGACTCCAGCGACTTGTTGATGGCCCCGCTGGCCAACCGCGTAGACCGGCTGTACGCGGCTGTCTCGACCCGGGAGAAAAAACCGTTGCCCTGGCGCTCGACCACCAGGCGCTTGAAAAAGTTTTGG
>JAJTGH010000062.1 GCA_021299555.1 Comamonadaceae bacterium | reverse complement strand
TTGATCGGGCCGGCGCTGATCCCATTGACCCTCACGCCCTTGGGCCCGAGCGACTCTGCCAAGTAGCGCACCGAAGCCTCCAGGCTGGCCTTGGCCAGGCCCATGGTGTTGTAGTTGGGCACGGTCCGGATGGCGCCCAGGTAAGTGAGCGTCAGCAAGGCTGCCTTGTCACGCAGCATGGGTGCGGCAGCTTTGGCCATGCCTGCAAAGCTGTAGGCGCTGATGTCGTGTGCGATCTTGAAGGCTTCGCGGGAGAGTCCATCCAAAAAGTCGCCCGCGATGGCCTCGCGCGGGGCGTAGCCGATGGCATGCACGAAACCGTCAAACTCAGGCCAGTGCACCGCCAGATCCCTGAACAGGCGCTCGATTTGCTCGTCGCTGCCGACATCGCAGTCAAAAACCAGCTTGGAATTGAAGTCTGCTGCAAACTCGGTGATCCGGTCTTTGAACCGTTCGCCCACATAGCTAAAGGCAAGTTCGGCGCCTTGTGCGTGGCAAGCCTTGGCAATGCCATAGGCGATGGACCGGTTCGACAGCACGCCAGTAATCAGCAGCTTTTTGCCTTGAAGAAATCCCATGGCTGTTCCTTGTTTTGCCCGGCCGCAGCCCGGTTAATTCCGAGTGCTGCGCCGCTTTTGAGTCTTGGGGCAGAATTGTCGCATGAGGTTTTTGGCCGTTTTGTTTTTCGCACTTGGACTCGCTGGCGCATCTGGCGCCGCTCGGGCGGCCCATGGCTATGCCTTGTGGGGCGACCTCAAATACCCGGCCGGGTTTTCCCATTTTGACTACGTTAACCCTCAGGCCCCGCGCGGCGGTCAGCTCCGTCTGGTCAGCAATTCGAGGGCTTCGACCTTCGACAAGTACAACCCCTTCACCATCAAGGGCAGCGCACCGTCTTACCTGTCAGACCTGATGTTTGACACCCTCCTGGCGGGTTCACTCGATGAAACTGGCTCGGGTTATGGTCTGTTGGCTGAAGACGTCTCTGTGGCCGCAGACGGCCTGAGTGTGGTCTTCAAGCTGCGTCCGCAGGCGAAGTTTCATGATGGGCTGCCGGTGCTGGCCCAGGACGTCAAGCACAGCTTTGACACACTCATGGGCCCTTACACGGCACCGGCCTACAAGACCTTGCTCGAGGACGTTGCTGGCCTGGATGTGGTGGACGATCGCACAGTGCGTTATCGGTTCAAAAAGCCCAATCGGGAGTTGCCTCTGACGGTCGGCGGCCTGCCGGTGTTCAGCAGAAGCTGGGGGATGGAGGCGGGCAAGCCCAAGCGATTTGATCAGGTTGTCATGGACATCCCGATCGGCAGCGGGCCTTACAAGGTGGGCCCTGTGCGCTTTGGCAAGGACATCACCTACGTGCGAGACCCTGGCTACTGGGCCCGCGATCTGAACGTGCGCCGTGGGATGGCCAACTTTGACCAGATCAATGTCAAGATTTACAAGGACAACACGGCCAGGCTTGAAGCGCTCAAGGCGGGCGAATTCGACCTGATGCGATTTTTCTCGGCGGGAGACTGGGCGCGCCGCGTCAAAGGCAAGCGATTTGACAGCGGGGAACTCGTCAAGGGTGAGTTCACGCACCGTCTGCCCTCGGGCTACCAAAGTTATGTGATCAACACCAGGCGCGACAAGTTCAAGGATGTTCGGGTCAGGCAAGCCCTGGGCTTGGCGATGGACTACGAGTGGATGAACCGCCAGCTCTTTTATGGTGCCTACCAGCGCGTCTCGGGTCTTTTTGGCAACACGGATTGCCAGGCCAGTGGCGAGCCCAGCGAGCAGGAATTGGCCCTGCTGGAGCCTTGGAGGGCTCAGGTGGTGCCAGCGGTTTTTGGACCGATGGCCAAGCCCCCCCGCACCGACGGTGACAGCAGCCTGCGTGCCAACTTGCGGCGTGCCCGTGATCTGTTGGCCGCCGCCGGCTGGACCATACAGGATGGGGTGCTGCGCAATGCAAAAGGCCAAGCCCTGGAGATCAACTATCTGGACAGCAACGAAGGCGGTGCCCGCGTGGTTTCTCCCTGGGCCCGCAATCTTGAGAAGCTTGGCATCAAGCTCAATTACCGTGCGGTCGATTTCGCGCTCTATCAGCAGCGGCTGCAGCGCTTTGAATTTGACATCACCACCATCGCCTATGGTGGCACCCACAGCCCTGGGCAGGAGTACGCTGATTTGTTTGGCAGCAAGGCGGCCGTCACGGAAGATTCAGGCAACCTCACAGGGATCAGCAGCGAGGCTGTGGACGACTTGATTTCACGCATGGTTGCTGCCAAGACCAAGGCGCAACTGCTGCCTGCCTGCCGCTCGCTGGAGCGGGTGATTGCACACAGCCATATCCTGATTCCACAGTGGTCTGCCCCAACGCACCGCATGGCGTATAACCAGAAGCGTCTGGCCCGACCCGAGAAGATGCCGCCTTACGTGACCGGTGAGGTCTGGGCCCTGTTCACCTGGTGGAGCCGCTGATGCTGGCCTATATCGTCAAGCGCTTGTTGCTCATGATCCCGACGCTGCTGGGCGTGCTGCTCTTGACCTTTGCGGTGATCCAGTTTGTGCCCGGAGGACCGGTCGAGCAGTATCTGGCAGAAGCCAAGGCCGGTGCTGGTGGAGCAGGGGCCGAGACCGGCGGGCTGAGTTACCGGGGGGCGCAGGGGGTCGATCCCAAGCGGCTTGAGGCCATCAAGGCCTTGTATGGCTTTGACAAGCCGGCGCATGAGCGCTTCGTGCAAATGCTCGGTCAGTTTGCCCGCTTCGATCTTGGCAAAAGCTTTTTTCAAAACAAGGCCGTTACTGACTTGATCCTGGAAAAGCTGCCGGTCTCCATCAGCCTGGGAAGGCGGTGCGCGCGGGCTCGCGCTTTGACATCATCACCACGCTGCTGGTGCTGGTCGGCTATGCAATTCCGGGGTTTGTGCTGGGCGTGGTGCTGCTGGTCGTCTTTGGCGGGCAATTGCAGTGGTTTCCCCTGCGCGGTTTGACGTCGAGCAACTGGGAAGAGTTGTCCTGGGGAGCCCGCATTGTCGATTACCTGTGGCACATTTGCCTGCCGGTCGTCGCCATGGTGCTGGGCAGTTTTGCAGTGACGGCGATTCTCACCAAGAACTCATTTCTTGAGGAGATTCGCAAGCAGTATGTGATCACGGCGCGGGCAAAAGGCTTGTCCCAGAGCCAGGTGCTGTACAAGCACGTTTTTCGCAACGCCTTGATCCCCATCATCACCGGTTTCCCGGCTGCCTTCATCGGTGCATTTTTCACAGGTTCATTGCTCATTGAAACCCTGTTTTCTCTGGACGGGCTGGGACTGCTGGGTTTTGAGAGCGTGATCCGGCGAGATTATCCTGTGGTGCTCGGCACGCTTTATTTGTTCACGCTCATCGGACTGGTCACCAAGTTGATCGGCGACCTGTGTTACGTCTGGGTGGATCCCCGTGTCCGATTTGATTGACGCATCGCAGAGCCAAGGACGCAGCGCTTTGGCTGCATCGCCCACGCGGCGGGCTTGGCAGCGCTTTCGGCGCAACCGTCTGGGCTTTTGGAGCCTACTGATTTTTTGTACCCTGGTGGTCTTGAGCTTGGCTGCAGAGCTGGTGTCCAACGACCGGCCTTTGTTGGTGCGCTACGAGGGTCAGTTCTACTCCCCCTTGATCAAAACATACCCGGAGAAGGTGTTTGGTGGTGACTTCGATACGGCCACCGACTACCACGACCCCTTCATACGCCAGAAGCTTTCGGAAGGGAATAACTGGGCCCTTTTTGCGCCCAACCCCTATGGACCGAAGACCATCAATTACTTTGCGCTTGAACCCAATCCATCTCGCCCGACGTTGCAGAACTTCCTGGGCACCGACGACCGCGGCCGTGATTTGCTGGCGCAGTTGATTTACGGCTTCAGGGTCAGCGTGTTGTTTGCCCTGGCCTTGACCTTCATGGGGGTTTTGCTTGGCGTGTTAACCGGAGCTGTTCAAGGTTATTTTGGCGGCAAGACCGACCTCGCTTTTCAGCGGTTCATTGAGATTTGGGGTTCCATGCCCGAGCTCTACCTGCTGATCATCTTCAGTGCAGTGTTTGCGCCCAGCGTCTCGTTGCTGCTGATTTTGCTCAGCCTGTTTGGTTGGATGGGCTTGTCCGACTACGTGCGCGCCGAGTTTTTACGCAATCGGCAAATGGACTATGTGCGGGCCGCCCGTGCCATGGGCCTGTCCCATGTGCAGATCATCTGGCGCCACGTGCTGCCCAACAGCCTGACGCCGGTTGTGACGTTTTTGCCGTTTCGAATGAGCGCAGCCATTTTGGCGCTGACCTCACTCGATTTTCTGGGCCTGGGGGTGCCACCTGGCACGCCGTCTTTGGGTGAACTGCTGGCTCAGGGCAAGAACAGCATTGATGCGTGGTGGATCTCGTTTTCGACGTTTGGCGTGCTGGTGACCACGCTGCTTTTGCTGACCTTCATGGGCGATGCGCTGCGCGATGCGCTCGACCCGAGAAAGGGCGATCAATGAGCTCGCCGCTGTTGCAAGTCAGTGGCCTGACCGTGCGTTTTGGCGATCAGGAAGTGGTCAAAGGCATCGATTTTTCGATTGCGCCGGGGGAGAAGCTTGCCTTGGTGGGCGAATCGGGCTCGGGCAAGACGGTCACTGCGCTGGGCCTCCTGGGTTTGGTTCAAGGCGCCCGGGTCGGCGGACAAGCGCTGCTGCAAGGCAATGAAGGGGGGTCGCCGCAAGATCTGCTGGCTTTGTCTGAGCGCGAACTCAGGGGCCTGCGTGGCAGCGAGATCGCCATGATTTTCCAGGAGCCGATGACGGCGCTCAATCCACTGTTTACCGTGGGCGAGCAAATTGCCGAAGTGGTGCAACTCAAGCAAGGCTTGACGCGACCCCAAGCTTGGGAAGCGGCCGTGGCGGCACTGGCCGAAACGGGCATCCCCGAGCCTGCCCACCGCGCCCAAAGCTATCCCCATCAGCTCTCGGGTGGCCAGCGGCAGCGCGCCATGATCGCCATGGCGCTGGCCTGCCAGCCCAGGCTGCTGCTCGCAGATGAGCCCACCACCGCGCTCGATGTGAGTTTGCGTGGGCAAATTTTGGAGCTGCTGGGCCAATTGCAGCGCAAAAATGGGATGGCGGTGCTGCTCATCACCCACGACCTCAATCTTGTGCGACGTTTTGCAGACCGAGTGGCGGTGATGGAGCGAGGCCAGTTGGTCGAGCACGGCCGGGTCGAGCAGGTGTTTGCCCATCCGCAACACGCCTACACCAAGCAGTTGCTCGCCAGCCGACCGCAGCGCGATCTTCAGGAACCGGCTGCGGCACCGGCCTGGGTGCAGGCCAATGGCGTGCGCGTCATTTACCGAACCTCGCGCCCTGGCATCAAGGGTTGGTTCAAGTCCGGCTCTTTTGCTGCCGTTGAGGGAGCCAGTCTGGCCATCTCGCCGGGTCGGACGCTGGGGGTGATTGGCGAGTCGGGCTCTGGCAAGTCGACTTTGGCCCTGGCGCTGCTCGGGCTACAAGCTTTTGAAGGCGAGATTCGTTTTGACGGGCAGGCGTGGGGGCAGTCGTCGGCGGCCAACAAGGCGTTGCGTCGGCAGGTTCAGGTGGTGTTTCAGGACCCTTTTTCATCGTTGTCGCCGCGCATGACACTTGAGGAAATCGTGGGCGAAGGTCTGCGGGTTCACCACCGGGCACTGGACGCCTACGAACGCCGCGAGAAGGTGGTGCAGGCCTTGATGGAAGTGGGCCTGACCGAGGAACAGTATCCGGGTCTGTTGCAGCGTTACCCGCACGAGTTTTCGGGGGGGCAGCGCCAGCGCATTGCCATTGCCCGGGCCCTGGTGGTTGAGCCCAAGCTCCTGGTGCTCGACGAGCCCACCAGCGCTTTGGATGTGACCGTGCAAAAGCAGGTGCTGTCCTTGCTGCAGCGGCTGCAGCGCGAGCGCGGTTTGAGCTACCTGCTCATCACCCACGATGTTCATGTGATCGAGGCCATGGCCCACGAGGTGATGGTCATGAAAGACGGACTTGTGGTCGAGCGGGGCCCGGTGCTGCGGGTCTTGGAGGCCCCAGAGCATCCTTACACACGGATGCTGGTCCAATCGGTTCAGTGACCATGACGGCTCATGATTTTGTTATTGAATTGATTTCATTCGGCTCAACCTTGAGCAATTTCCGGGCCGCTGCTTTGCGCAGACCTTTTTCATAGGCTACAATACTGGCTTCACGACCAAATGGGCGGGTTTTCACCGCCCATTTTTTTTGGTCGTTTGTTTTGCGTAGTGATGATTCGCGCGTGTTGGGTTTCGGTTTAACGCTGGGTTTGCAGGGGCTAGATGGCGCTTCAAGAGACGGTTGATCAGGTGGTCACGGGCCTGGGGTACGAGCTGGTCGATATTGAGAGAACCGGTGGAGGTTTGCTGCGCGTGACCATCGATTGGCCCTGGGAGGGCAGTGAGCGTTTTATCAATGCCGAAGACTGCGAGCGGGTCACACGGCAGTTGCAATTTGTACTTGAAGTGGAAGGTGTGGACTATGCGCGGCTGGAGGTCAGCTCTCCGGGCATCGACCGACCTCTCAGGGGGCTCAGGGATTTCGAGCGGTTTGCGGGTCAATTGATCGACCTGACGCTCAAAGCGCCCATCGGTGCTGCGGCCGGTCTGGGTGTGGCAGCCAATCGCAAGAAGTTTCGCGGCCAGCTCGAGCGCACCGAATCGGGCTGGCAGATTTTGTGGTCTGACACGCCCGAGCCCAAGCCGGGGCAAAAGGTCAGTCGCAAGAAGGCGCCGGTGCCATTGATGGCACTGGGCTTTGTGCTTGAGGATATTGCGCAGGCGCGTTTGGCGCCTGTGGTGGATTTCAAGGGGCGCAAATCAAAGGTCGCCCCGACCCAACAGGAACTTGAGTCAAGAGGAAAGGCAGGCGTGTGACATGAATCGCGAACTGTTGATGCTGGTCGATGCGATCTCTCGTGAGAAAAACGTAGAGCGCGATGTGGTGTTCGGCGCGGTCGAATTGGCCCTGGCTTCGGCCACCAAAAAGGTTTACGCCGAGGGAACCGACATCCGCGTGACGGTTGATCGTGACAGCGGCAATTACGAGACCTTCCGGCGTTGGCTGGTTGTCCCGGACGAGGCAGGCCTGCAAAACCCAGAAGGCGAAGAGCTGCTTAGCGATGCACGTGAGGAATTGTCCGACATTGAAGAGGGCGATTACATCGAAAAGCCGGTCGACAGCCTGCCCATCGGACGCATCGGTGCTCAAGCTGCCAAGCAGGTGATCTTGCAAAAGATCCGCGATGCCGAGCGCGAAATGCTGCTCAACGACTTCATGTCACGCGGCGAGAAAATTTTTGTCGGTACGGTCAAACGCATGGACAAGGGCGACATCATTGTCGAGTCGGGTCGGGTTGAGGGACGCCTGCGCCGCACGGAAATGATCCCCAAAGAAAATTTGCGCTCGGGCGATCGGGTGCGGGCCATGATCATGTCGGTCGATTCGACCTTGCGCGGCGCGCCGATCCTGCTGTCTCGCACAGCCCCTGAGTTCATGATCGAGCTGTTCAGGCAAGAGGTTCCAGAGATCGAGCAGGGACTGCTCGAAATCAAATCGTGCTCGCGCGATGCAGGCTCCCGCGCCAAGATTGCCGTGCTCTCGCACGACAAGAGGGTCGATCCGATCGGCACCTGTGTTGGCGTGCGCGGCACCCGTGTCAATGCGGTGACCAACGAGCTCGCTGGTGAGCGGGTGGACATTGTGCTGTGGAGTGAAGACCCGGCCCAGTTTGTAATTGGCGCGCTCGCGCCAGCCAATGTGCAGTCGATCGTGGTCGACGAAGAAAAGCACGCCATGGACGTGGTGGTCGACGAGGAAAACCTGGCGATCTCCATCGGTCGAGGCGGCCAGAACGTGCGACTGGCTTCTGATTTGACCGGCTGGAAGATCAACATCATGACGGCCGACGAGTCGGCCCAGAAGCAGGCCGATGAAACAGAATCGGCCCGTAAGTTGTTCATGGAAAAGCTCGACGTGGACGAGGAAATTGCTGACATCTTGATTGCCGAAGGCTTCAACAGCCTTGAAGAGGTGGCTTATGTGCCACTGCAGGAGATGCTGGAAATTGAATCGTTTGATGAGGACACGGTCAACGAGCTGCGCAACCGAGCCAAAGATGCGCTTTTGACCATGGAAATCGCCCGCGAGGAAAGCGTTGAGGAGGTTTCCCAGAACCTCAGAGACGTCGAAGGACTGAGCCCCGAGTTGATTGGCAAGCTCACGGCCGCCGGGGTGCACACCCGAGACGACCTGGCTGATTTGGCCGTGGACGAACTCACCGAGATCACCGGCCAGACGCCTGAAGAGGCCAAAGTCTTGATCATGACAGCGCGCGCTCATTGGTTTGCCGATGAGTCCGCCACTCAAGCGCAATGATCATGGAGGCCGGGAAACCCAACTATGTCCAGTACCATCACCGTCGCTGAATTCGCAGCGGAACTCAATAAACCCACAGCCGTTTTGCTCGAGCAATTGAGCAGTGCCGGCGTCGCCAAAAAAGCGGAATCTGACGCCCTGTCGGAGTCTGACAAGCAAAAGCTGTTGAGCTATTTGCAGGCCAGCCACGGCACGGCTGTTCCTGAGCGAAAAAAGATCACTCTGGTCAAGAAGCAGACCACGGAAATCAAGCAGGCCGATGCCACGGGCAAGGCCCGAACCATTCAGGTCGAAGTGCGTAAGAAACGCACTTTCATCAAGCGAGAAGAGGGCCCTGAGGCGCCAGCCGCCGAGACCCCGGTGCAGGCTGCTGCACCGGTGGTCCCGGCGATTGATCCTGCGGAGCTGGCCCGACGTGAGGAAGAGGCCAAGCGGCAGGCCGAGTTGTTGCGCCGTCAGGAAGAAGACCTGGCCGAAAAACGCCGCCTTCGAGAAGAGCAGGAAGCGCGCGAGCGGGTGCGACAGGAACAAGAGCGTGTTGCGCGGGAAGAGCAGGATGCGCAGCAGGCCATTGCTGCTGCCTCAGCCCCCCCAATTTCAGAAGAGGCTGCAAGTGCGAAAGCGGCGCAGGCGTCGGCTGCGGCAGTTACGGCTGCCGCCAATGCAGCGGCTGCGAAGGCCAAAGCTCAGGCTGAATTCCAGGCCGAATCGGCCCGTGCACAAGAATTGCAGGACCGACGCCGCAAGGCCGAAGCCGAGGCGGCCAATATTCGCGCCATGCTCAATGCGCCCAAGCGCGTAATCAGCGCTGCGCCGCCCGAGGCCGCCAAGGCCGCGATCAAGGGAACCTTGCACAAGCCTGCAGCAGTGCCGGGTGCCCCGGCCAAGCCTGCGAGTACTGCGCCTGCGCCGGCGGCGCCCGGACGCAAAGAAGTCAAGAGCGAAAACCTCTCGTCCACCTGGAAAGATGACGCCGCCAAGAAAAAGGAAATCAAGACCCGTGGCGCAGCGCCTGTGCCTGGACGGGGCAACTGGCGCTCTGCACCCAGAGGCGGGCGTCGCGGTGATCGAGATGCACGCAATGAAGCGAGCTTTGCGGCTCCGACGGAATTCAAGGTGCTCGAGGTGCACGTGCCTGAGACCATTACGGTCGCAGAACTGGCCCACAAGATGAGCATCAAGTCCTCTGAGGTCATCAAGCACTTGATGAAACTGGGACAGCTGGCCACCATCAACCAGTCTCTCGATCAAGACACTGCCATGATCGTGGTCGAGGAGATGGGACACCAGGCTGTGACCGCCGCGCTTGACGATCCCGAGGCGTTCACTGTCGAGGAAGTCCAAGGCCAGCAGGCTGAGGCTTTGGCGCGTGCGCCGGTCGTGACCGTCATGGGCCACGTCGATCACGGCAAGACATCTTTGCTCGATTACATTCGCCGGGCCAAAGTGGCAGCCGGCGAGGCGGGCGGTATCACGCAGCACATCGGGGCTTATCACGTCGAGACGCCACGCGGCATGATTTCCTTCCTGGATACGCCGGGTCACGAGGCGTTTACGGCCATGCGAGCTCGGGGTGCCCAAGCCACCGACATCGTGATTTTGGTGGTTGCCGCCGATGACGGGGTGATGCCGCAAACCAAAGAAGCGATCAAGCATGCCAAGGCTGCCGGCGTTCCTATGGTGGTGGCCATCAACAAAATCGACAAGCCAGATGCCAACATGGATCGGGTCAAGAGCGAATTGGTGGCCGAAGAGGTGGTCCCGGAAGAGTTTGGTGGTGACTCACCGTTTGTGCCAGTGTCTGCGAAAACGGGGCAGGGCGTTGATGAGTTGCTCGAGCAAGTCCTGCTGCAGGCCGAAGTGCTGGAGTTGCGCGCGCCGGTCGATGCCATGGCCAAAGGTCTGGTGATCGAGGCCCAGCTTGATAAGGGTCGCGGCCCGGTGGCTACGATTTTGGTTCAGTCCGGAACCTTGCGCACAGGCGATGTGGTGCTTGCCGGTCAAACCTACGGTCGTGTTCGTGCCATGCTCGATGAAAACGGACGCAAGACCGAATCGGCCGGGCCTTCGATTCCGGTTGAAATTCAAGGTCTGACCGATGTGCCTCAGGCCGGTGATGAATTCATGGTCATGTCCGACGAACGGCGTGCCCGGGAAATTGCCACCTACCGTGCGGGCAAGTTCCGCAATACCAAGCTGGCCAAGCAGCAGGCTGCCAAGCTCGAGAACATGTTTTCCGAAATGGCCTCGGGCGAGGTCAAGATGCTGCCTATCATCATCAAGGCCGATGTGCAGGGCTCGCAGGAAGCCCTGTCGCAATCCTTGCTCAAGCTCTCCAACGAGGAGATCAAGGTGCAGTTGGTGTACTCGGCTGTGGGTGCAATTTCAGAGTCGGACATCAACCTCGCCATCGCATCGAAGGCGGTGGTCATTGGCTTTAATGTCCGTGCCGATGGTCAGGCCCGCAAGGTGGCCGAGCACAACGGCATTGATCTGCGCTACTACAACATCATCTATGACGCTGTTGACGAGTTGCGCGCCGCCATGTCGGGCATGTTGACTCCGGACAAAAAGGAAGAAGTCATCGGCAATGCCGAGATTCGTCAGGTCTTCAAAGTCAGCAAGATCGGCTCGATCGCCGGTTGCATGGTCACCTCTGGCATCGTGCGCCGCAGCGCCCGTGTTCGCCTGCTTCGCAACAATGTGGTTGTGTTCACGGGCGAACTCGAGTCGCTCAAGCGCTTCAAAGACGATGCCCGAGAGGTCAAGGAAGGCTTCGAGTGCGGTCTGAACATCAAGGGCTACAACGACATTGCCGAAGGCGATCAGCTCGAGTTCTTTGAGATCAAGGAAGTGGCCCGCACGTTGGGTGTGTGATGGCCACCGGCGCGGTTCTTGGCACCATGAACCGCGCTCTGTGCTCAGGTAAGCATGCGCAAAAAGTCATCCACAGCCAACCGGGGTTTTCGTGTGGCCGATCAGATCCAGCGCGATCTGACGGAGTTGATCGCGCGCGAGCTCAAAGACCCGCGGGTGGGTATGGTCACGGTGCAAGCCGTGGAGGTCACGCCCGACTATGCCCATGCCAAAGTCTTCTTCAGCGTTCTGGTCGGTGACCCTCAGGAAACCACAGACGCCCTCAATCAAGCCGCAGGCTTCTTGCGCAATGGTCTGTTCAAACGCTTGATGATTCACACCGTTCCGACTCTGCACTTTGTCTTTGACCGCACCACCGAACGTGCCGCAGACATGAACGCCCTGATCGCCAAGGCGGTCGCCACCCGCGCAAAAGAGGACTGAGCCATGAGCACCGCCGGGCCGCCCCAAGGTGCGAAGGCCCCCTTGGGGGGCCGCGATGGACACGCAGTGTCGCAGCGCCTATCCGCGCGCACCCGTGTGCAGCGGCGCCCCGTGCACGGGGTGTTGCTGCTTGACAAGCCCCTGGGTCTGTCGAGCAACCAGGCCCTTCAGAAGGTCAAGTGGTTGCTGCGCGCTGAAAAAGCGGGGCACACCGGTACTCTGGATCCACTGGCCACCGGCGTGTTGCCCCTGTGTTTTGGTGCGGCCACCAAGTTTTCCCAAATTCATCTCGATGCCGACAAGACCTACGAGACCACGGTCAGGCTGGGCCTGCAAACGGATACCGCCGATGCAGAAGGCCGTGTGATTGCCCAGCGCCCGGTCGCTTGCAGCTTGGGGCAGGTGGTCGAGGTGCTTGACCGTTTCACTGGCTCCATCAGTCAGGTGCCGCCCATGTACAGCGCTTTGAAAAAGGATGGCAAGCCACTTTATGAATACGCCCGAGATGGTTTGACCGTTGAGCGTGCACCGCGTGACGTGACCATCCATGGGTTGGAATTGTTGCAATGCGAACTGCTGGGCGATGCCCCATTTTTGCGACTGCGCGTGCATTGCAGCAAAGGCACCTACATCCGCACCCTTGGGCAGGACATTGGCCAGGCCCTGGGCTGTGGGGCTCACCTCGGTGCGCTGCGGCGGGTGCAAACGGGCCCCTTTGACGCGCAGCACTGTGTCACGCTCGAACAAATTGAAGCCATGACCGAGGATCAGAGGCTGGCAGTATTGCTGCCCATCGATCGCCTGCTGCCGGACCATGGATCCATCACATTGGATACCGACAATGCTGGGCGGTTTCTGACTGGCTTGCGTCGGCGCGGACAGTGGGCAGACGCACCGAACGTCTCGGTGTACGGTCAAACACCCAGGGTGCTTTTGGGGACGGGCCATGTCAAGGCCGGTGAGCTGATTGCCGATCGGCTGCTCAGCCCTATCGAGATACAACAGATTTTGGAAAGTTCGCCGGCCTTGTCGCCGACATGATGATTGGAAAGTTTCATGAGCAAGCAAATTCGCAACATTGCCATCATTGCCCACGTGGACCATGGCAAAACCACCATGGTGGATCAGTTGCTGCGGCAGTCGGGCACCTTTGCCGAGCACGAAAAAGTGGTCGATACCGTGATGGACAGCAACGCCATTGAGCGCGAGCGAGGCATCACCATCTTGGCTAAGAACTGCGCGGTGTCCTGGAACGGAACCCACATCAATATCGTCGATACCCCCGGTCACGCGGATTTTGGCGGGGAGGTGGAGCGGGCGCTGTCCATGGTTGACGGCGTGGTTCTGCTGATCGATGCCCAGGAAGGACCCATGCCGCAAACGCGCTTCGTCACCAAGAAAGCGTTGGCTCTGGGGCGCAAGCCGATCGTCGTGGTCAACAAGGTCGACAAACCCGGCGCCAATCCGGACAAGGTCATCAACGCCGCCTTTGATCTGTTCGACAAGCTTGGCGCCAACGACGAACAGCTTGACTTTCCAGTGGTCTACGCATCGGGCATCAACGGCTGGACTTCTTTGGTGGAAGGCGCACCTGGCGAGCAATGGGGCCCGGACATGTCGGCCCTTTTTGAGACCGTACTCAAGCATGTACCACCCAACAGCGGTGACGAATCGGCGCC
>JAJTGH010000061.1 GCA_021299555.1 Comamonadaceae bacterium | reverse complement strand
TGCCGCCCCCCCCGCCGGCGGCGCCGCCGGCCGCAGCGCCCCAGCGACCGCGTGCGCCCCAGGGATCCACACAAGGGCCGCCGGATCTCGACGAACTCTGGCGCGATTTCAATCGCAAGCTCGGTGGCCTGTTTGGTGGTGGTCGTCGTTCGGGCGGTTCTCGGCCCGGCGGCGGCGGCAACGGGTCGGGTCGGGGTGGTTTTCAGCCTCCGGATCTAAAAAACGCAGGTCTGGGCGTGGGTCTGGTGGCCGTTGTCGCGCTGTTGATCTGGTTGGGCACAGGGTTTTTCATCGTTCAAGAGGGTCAGCAGGCGGTGATCACCCCATTTGGCCGCTATCACAGCACCGTCGGTGCAGGCTTCAATTGGCGACTGCCCTATCCTGTGCAGCGCCATGAGTTGGTGGTTGTCACGCAGATCCGATCGGTAGACGTGGGGCGCGACACCATCATCAAGGCCACTGGCTTGCGGGACTCGGCCATGCTCACCGAGGACGAGAACATCGTCGAAATCAAGTTCGCCGTCCAGTACCGGCTCAGCGACGCGCGCGCCTTTCTGTTTGAGAGCAAAGATCCCGCCGCCACGGTGGTGCAGGCTGCTGAAACGGCAGTGCGCGAGGTGGTGGGCAAGATGAAAATGGACTCGGCCCTGGCCGAGGAGCGCGATCAGATCGCGCCGCGTGTGCGCAAGCTCATGCAGACCATCCTGGACCGCTACAAGGTGGGTATCGAGGTGGTGGGGATCAATTTGCAGCAAAGCGGCGTGCGTCCGCCCGAACAGGTGCAGGCGGCCTTCGACGATGTGCTCAAGGCGGGCCAGGAGAGAGAGCGTGCCAAAAACGAAGCCCAGGCCTATGCCAACGACGTGGTGCCGCGTGCTGTGGGTTCGGCCTCGCGCCTCAATGAAGAGGCGCAGGCTTACAAGGCCCGCATCGTGGCTCAGGCCCAGGGTGATGCCCAGCGCTTTCGTTCCGTGTTGACCGAGTATCAAAAAGCCCCGCAAGTCACGCGCGATCGCATGTACATCGACGCCATGCAGCAGGTTTTTACGAATGTGAGCAAGGTGATGATCGAGTCGCGGCAGGGCTCGAACCTGCTGTACTTGCCGCTCGATCGTCTGATGCAGGCGGGCGCTTTGCCGGCGCCGGTTGAGCCGGGCATGGCACCGCCGCTGCCACCGGCATCTAACACGTCCCCGCCCGCCGGCGCAAGCGCCGATCCGCGCAGCCGCGATGCCTCGCGGACCCGCGATCGCGACAGCCGTTGAAGGAGCTTTCTGTGAACCGCATCGGATTTATTGTTTCTTCCGCGCTGGCTGTTTTGGCGCTGCTCAGTTCGACCCTGTTTGTGGTCGATCAGCGCCAGTTTGGTGTGGTCTATGCACTCGGGCAGATCAAAGAGGTGATCACCGAGCCGGGCCTCAATTTCAAGTTGCCACCACCCTTCCAAAACGTCTCTTACATTGACAAGCGGTTGCTCACACTCGACAGCACCGACCCCGAGCCGATGTTGACCGCCGAAAAGCAGCGCGTGGTGATTGACTGGTATGTGCGCTGGCGTATTTCTCAGCCCAGCGACTACATTCGAAACGTGGGTCTTGATGAGCGCACCGGGGCCAACCAACTGAGCCGGGTTGTGCGCAACGCATTTCAGGAAGAAATCAATAAACGCACTGTCAAAGACTTGCTCTCCCTCAAGCGCGATCAATTGATGACCGACGTGAAAACCGAGGTTCAGCAGGCGGTCAAGGGCAGCAAATCTTGGGGTGTCGAAATCGTTGACGTGCGCATCACCCGAGTGGACTATGTGGAAGCCATCACGGAATCGGTCTACCGACGCATGGAAGCTGAGCGCAAACGCGTGGCCAATGAATTGCGCTCCACGGGTGGGGCCGAAGGTGAAAAAATTCGCGCCGATGCTGACCGCCAGCGCGAGGTCACCATCGCCAACGCCTACCGGGATGCCCAAAAGCTAAAAGGCCAGGGCGATGCCGAGGCTGCGCGCGTCTACAACGAGGCCTTTGGTCGCGACCCGCAGTTTGCACAGTTCTACCGCAGCCTGGACGCTTACAAGGCCAGTTTCAACAAACGCTCTGACCTGATGGTGGTCGACCCGTCTTCGGAGTTTTTCCGGGCCATGCGCGGCTCGGGCACGCCGGCAGCGGCCAGCGCGCCGCGGCGTTAAAGCCCCGTCGTGGCCTTGGACAGCAGCACGCTCTGGCAGGCGCTGGCCTTGGTTCTCGTGGTCGAGGGCCTGCTGCCGCTGCTGGCGCCCGGAAGGTGGCGCCGAACTTTCGTGCAACTGCTCAAGCTCAATGATGGCCAGTTGCGGTTTTTCGGTTTGCTCAGCGTCTGTTTGGGCGTGCTGGGATTGTGGCTGCTGTCTTGAACCGGCTCCGGCCGCTCGGGCCTGGCTCCCTTGGCCGGTAGAATCCCTGCTTTAACAGCTCTTTTGCATTCGAATGCCTGCTTGGTCTTCGTCTTGGCAACTGCCAGACCAAATCGCCGATGTCCTGCCCTCAGAGGCCAGGCACATTGAAGAGCTCAGGCGCCTGCTGCTCGACAGTGCCCGTGGCTATGGCTACGAGCTGGTCATGCCGCCCATGCTTGAACACCTGGAGTCGCTGTTGACGGGCACCGGCGAAGCTTTGGGATTGCAGACTTTCAAGCTGGTGGACCAACTCTCCGGTCGCACCCTGGGTCTGCGCGCCGACACCACGCCCCAGGTCGCGCGAATTGATGCGCACCTGCTCAATCGCACCAGCGTGACCCGACTTTGTTATTGCGGCCCGGTTCTCCATACCCGTGCCGATCGTCCGCACGCCACCCGCGAGCCGCTGCAGTTTGGTGCTGAGATTTACGGCCATGCGGGCCTCGAAGCCGACCTCGAAGTGCAGTGTCTGGCCATCGAAGGGCTGCGCGCTGCGGGCTTTGGCGCTTTGCAACTGGACATGGCCGATGTGCGCATCGTCAATGCCTTGTTGGCCGGCTGTCCGGTCAGCCCGGGAAATTTGGCTCGCATCCATGCGGCTCTGGCGCTCAAGGATGGGGCGGAGCTGGCCAGTTTGCTGCGCGCGCAGACCGCCCTGACGGCCAACGCAGCGGCGGGTCTTCAGGCCCTGTTGCAACTCTACGGTGACCGACAGGTGTTGGCCGAGGCCAAGCGCGCCCTGGCCGGCGTTCCTGGTGTGGCTGTGGCCCTCGACGAAATGGATAGGCTTGCCAGCCAGGCGGCGAGCTTGTGTGGCGATCTGACTCTGAGCTTTGATCTGGCCGATTTGCGCGGCTACGCCTATTACAGCGGGATTCGCTTTGGCATTTATGGCCAGGGTGAAGAGTTGGCTCGGGGAGGGCGCTACGACGAGGTGGGTGCCGTTTTTGGCCGCAAGCGGCCAGCCGCGGGCTTTAGCCTGGATCTTAAGGAACTGGTCAGCGTGTTGCCAGCCCCGGCTCTGCGACCGGCGATCAGGGCCCCCTGGAGTGAGGATCCGGGCTTGCGTCAGGCCATTGCCCGATTGCGTGCCCAGGGGCACACGGTGGTCTGTGCTCTGCCAGGTCACGAGCACGAAGTCAACGAATTCGATTGCGACCGCGAGCTCAACCTGGCCGCTGGCCATTGGGTGGTTCAGCCCCTCGATCGTGCCGTTTGAGGCGGCGCATCCCATTTTTCCCATTCGAGCATCAAGATGACAAACAAGCAATCCGTTGGAGCGGGCCGCAACGTCGTGGTCGTAGGAACCCAGTGGGGTGACGAGGGCAAGGGCAAGCTGGTGGACTGGCTGACGGAAAAGTCGCAGGGCGTGGTGCGATTTCAGGGGGGGCACAACGCGGGCCATACCTTGGTCATCAATGGCGTCAAAACGGCATTGCACCTGATTCCCAGCGGCATCATGCGCCCGGGCGTCAAGTGCTACATCGGCAATGGCGTGGTCTTGTCGGCGGCCAAGCTTCTCGAGGAAATCGAAGGTCTGGAAAAAGCCGGTGTCGAAGTCCGCTCGCGACTGCGCATCAGTGAGAGCTGCCCCTTGATCTTGCCGTTTCATGCGGCGCTGGATGTCGCCCGTGAAGCGGCCAAGGAGAAGGCCGGTTCGGCCAAGATCGGCACCACCGGACGGGGCATAGGCCCTGCCTACGAAGACAAGATCGCTCGGCGGGCGTTGCGCGTGCAAGATCTCAAATACCCTGAGCGCTTTGCCACCAAACTGCGCGAGCTGCTTGATCTGCACAATTTTGTGTTGACTCAGTATCTTCATGCCCCAGCGGTTGACTTTGATTCCGTTTATGCCCAGGCCATGGCCCATGCCGAGCAGATCCGGCCCATGATGGCCGATGTCTCGCGCGAGCTCAACGATGCGCACCAGGCGGGCGCCAACTTGTTGTTTGAAGGTGCCCAGGGTACCTTGCTCGATGTTGACCATGGCACTTACCCCTTCGTCACCTCCAGCAACTGCGTGGCCGGCAATGCCGCTGCTGGTGCGGGCGTGGGCCCGGGCATGCTGCATTACATCTTGGGGATCACCAAGGCCTATTGCACCCGGGTGGGCGGGGGGCCGTTTCCGACAGAACTTCAATGGGAGGTTCCCGGCACGCCGGGGTACCACATGAGCACGGTGGGTGCCGAAAAAGGCGTGACCACGGGTCGAAGCCGGCGCTGCGGCTGGTTTGATGCGGCCCTGCTCAAGCGATCGGCTCAGGTCAATGGTCTGTCTGGGCTTTGCATCACCAAGCTCGATGTGCTTGACGGCCTGACGGAGCTCAAGTTGTGCGTGGGTTATCGGATCGATGGCCAGACCATCGACATCCTGCCCATGGGCGCTGACGATATTTCCCGCTGTGAGCCCATTTATGAAACCCTGCCCGGCTGGAGCCAAAGCACGGTCGGAGTGACCGACCGGGCCCGATTGCCCGAGGCGGCACGCCATTACCTGCAGCGCATCGAAGAGACAACGGGCGTGCCTGTGGCTATCATCTCGACCAGTCCGGACCGTGACCATACCATCGTGCTGCGCGATCCTTTTATCGCCTGATTTTTGACACCGATTACACGCTCAGGAGAGTCCCGCCATGTTGACTGAAGACGGCAAGCACCTGTATGTGAGCTACGACGAGTACCACAACCTGATTGAAAAGCTCGCCATCCGCGTGCACCAGTCGGGCTGGCAATTCGACACGATTTTGTGCCTGGCCCGGGGGGGCATGCGCCCCGGTGACATCCTCTCGCGCATCTTTGACAAGCCCTTGGCCATCATGTCCACCAGCTCCTATCGCGCTGAAGCGGGTACGGTGCAAGGTGCACTGGACATCGCACGCTACATCACCACGCCCAAGGGTGAGATCGCTGGTCGGGTGCTGCTGGTCGACGACTTGGCTGACTCCGGCCACACCCTGCGCGCAGTGGTCGAGCAATTACGCAACAACTACAAGCCCATCACCGAACTGCGCACGGCGGTCATCTGGACCAAGGGGCTTTCGAGCTTTAAAGCAGACTATTCGGTGGATTTCTTGCCCACCAACCCGTGGATCCATCAGCCTTTTGAAAGCTACGACGCGCTCGGGCCCGACAAACTGCTGGAGAAGTGGAAAATTTGACGGGCTGCATCGCGCGCTGTTTTTTCCCGCATCAGGGCCGCTGATCGGGCCGCTGTTTTTGCTTTGAATCGACTGCCTGCAGTGGCCAGGGCAAGGGTGGGCCCCGGCATCTTTTAAGATGCTGAGCATGCCTGACCTCAACACCCAACTCATCCACCATCCCTACCACCCCCCGGAGGGCTTTGGCGCCATCACGGTGCCCGTGCACAAAGCCTCGACCGTGATCTTCCCCAGCGTGCAGGCGCTGCGTGCCCGCGACTGGACCCACGAGAGCGGCTACAGCTACGGCCTGGCCGGTACGCCCACCAGTTTCATCCTGGAAGAGCGCATCGCCACACTGGAAGGCGGACGCTATTGCGCGCTGGCGCCCAGCGGCTTAGCTGCCTTGACTCTGGTCGATATGGCTTTTCTCTCGGCTGGCGACGAGGTGCTGATTCCCGACAATGCCTATGGTCCGAAGAAAGCTTTCGCTGAGCACGAATTGAAAAATTGGGGCATCGGCTGCATTTTTTACGATCCCATGAATCCGGCCGACCTGGCTGCCCGGCTGACGCCGCGGACCCGGCTGGTTTGGCTGGAGGCCGCTGGCTCGATCACTTTGGAATATCCGGACCTGCCGGCCCTGGTTTCCGCGGTCAAGGGGTATGCGCCGCAGCACCCGCGGGGCATCATCACGGCGCTGGACAACACCTGGGGCGCTGGCATAGCCTTTTGCGCGTTCGACATGGGCGTCGAT
The DNA here is from genome assembly GCA_021299555.1 of Comamonadaceae bacterium. Classification (GTDB taxonomy): domain Bacteria; phylum Pseudomonadota; class Gammaproteobacteria; order Burkholderiales; family Burkholderiaceae_C; genus Polaromonas. Next base: position 4,309 of record JAJTGH010000061.1, on the reverse strand, counting down.
GTCAGCGTGCAGGCCCTGACCAAATACCCTTCTGGAGGCGCTGATGTGTTGATGGGGTCTGTCGTGACGCGCGACCGGACCTTGCACCATCAGGTGCTCAAGTGCCATGGCCGGCTGGGGCTCGGTGTGGCCGCCAACGACATCGAGCTCGTGCTGCGGGGCCTGCCTTCAACCGGTTTGCGCTATGCGGCGCAGGATGCGACCACCCGTGCCCTCGCGCTGTGGCTGCACACCCTGCCTTATTTCGATCGGGTGCTGCACCCCGCCTTGCCCGATTCCCCAGGTCATCTGTTTTGGCGGCGCGATTGCAAAGGCGCTGCCTGCCTGGTCAGTCTGGCCTTCAAGCCCCAGTACAGCCAAGACCAGGTGGACCGTTTCTGCGATGGCTTGCAGCTGTTCAAAATCGGGCACAGCTGGGCCGGGCCCATGAGTTTGTGTGCGACTTACCAAGCCGCCAGCATACGCAGCCAGCCTTCGCCGTATCGGGGGGTTTTGGTGCGTTTGTCCATAGGGCTTGAGGCCGTGGAAGATCTCAAGGCCGACCTGCTGCAGGGCTTGCAGAAGATGTAAATCGCAACCACGTCGACTCGGGCCCGATGCCTTTGCAGTTCAGTGCTGCAGGCAGACAATTTCGCGGGCCAACTCCTGCATCGCCTCGTGGCTGTGGTTGCGGGCGGTCACTGTCCGGGCTTGGGCGTAGCGCGCGAAGTTTCGTTGCATCGATGCCTGATAGGTCGGGTCGTAGTGCTGATGCAGCAGTTGGCGAACCACCTCGGGCGTTTGGCCTGCGCGCGCCATGTCTTGCCAATTGCGCACCACATCCCCGCCCTTGACCTGCACCAGCGTATCCAGGCGTTCGCAGAAAAACCCGGTGTCACGCACGAAAAAATCATAATCTTGCAGCAAGAGTTTGACGCGTTCTTCGTCGGCCAATTGCAGCCGCAGGCAGTCGCTGGCGCGCATGGCGGTCATCAGGCTCTCAGGCACGGCCACGTTGCCTACCTTCTTGCTCTCGCTCTCCACGTAGACCACGCGGTCAGCGCTGAGCTGTCGCAAAGCATTCCACACGAGCGTGTCAAACGCCTTTTGGGAAGGCTGGCTTTGTCCCGGCAACAGGCCAAGGACCGAGCTGCGATGACGCGCCAGCCCCTCAAGGTCCAGCACCTGGGCGCCTTGTTCGGCCAGGGCGTGCAACAAGCGGGTTTTGCCCGACCCGGTGGTGCCGCAAACCACCCTCCATTGCAGACGCCCCACCTGGCGGGGGATATCGGCCAGCAGAGCCGCCCGAAAGGCTTTGTAGCCGCCCTCGATCAGGCTGACCCGAAAGCCGATCTGGTCAAGGATGAGCCCGAGCGAGCCGCTGCGTTTGCCACCGCGCCAGCAATACAGCAGCGGGGCCCAATCCTTGGGCTTGTCCATGACGTCGCGCTCGATGTGCTCAGCGATGCTGCGTGCCGCCATGGCCGCGCCGCGTTTTTTGGCTTCAAAGGCGTTGACCTGTTTGTACTCGGTGCCGATTTGATGGCGCTGCTCGTCGTCGAGCGTTGGCCAGTTCAGGGCGCCGGGCAGATGGTCCTGATCAAACTCTGCGGGTGAGCGCGCATCGATGATGTCGGAAAACTGGCCAAGTCGCTCGAGGACCTGTTCGGCTGGAATGTGGTGCAGGCTCACTTCAGAAGTTTTTTTAACTCGGGCCACACATTGTCGAGCATGCGTGCCTGGGCCTGTTCATTGGGGTGTATGCGGTCGCTTTGAAACAGCTCGGTCGGATCGGGGCGATCAGCGACGCCCTTGAGGAAAAACGGGACGAGCGCGCTTTGGCTCTGATTGGCCACTTGCTTGTAGAGGGCGGTAAATTTTGCGCTGTATTGGGCGCCATAGTTGGGCGGCATTTGCATGCCCAAAAGCAGCACTTTGGCGCCGGTCTTGCGACTGGCTTGCGCCATGGAGCGCAGGTTGTCCTCGGTCATGCTGAGCGCAAGACCGCGCAGCGCGTCATTGCCGCCGAGTTCGATCACCACAATGTTGGGGCGGTGCTGCGCGAGCAAGGCCGGCAGCCGTGAACGCCCCCCCGAGGTGGTGTCGCCGCTGATGCTGGCGTTGACAACCCGGGCGCCCGGTCGCTCCTTGCTCAGTCGCTCCTGCAGCAGCGCCACCCAGCCGCTGCCACGCTTCAGGCCGTATTCGGCGCTCAGCGAGTCGCCCACCACCAGCACGGTTGGGCCAGCAGAGATTTTTCCATCCCCAGGGTTTTGGGCCCAGGTGCTCGGCAGCATAGCCAGAGCGAGTGCAGCGGCCAGGAGCCATCGCCGGTGGTCAGACTTTGCCCTGACTTGTCGTGGGCTTGGCTCGAGCTTGTTACAGTGGCTGCTTCTCCCAACCCTGAGTTGGCATACCGCATTTTCGATGCTCAAAAACCCATCCATGTTTTCATCCGATCCGGTCGCGACCACACTGAGCCAGCGCGTTGCTCAGGCCGTCCATACGCCCATCATATCCGTCGAGCATGTGTTCAAGACCGTGGCCGACTCGACGGGTGAACTCGCGATATTGCGAGACATCGATCTGCGCTTTGCGCCTCGGGAAACTGTGGCCATTGTGGGTGCGTCGGGTTCGGGCAAGAGCACCTTGCTGTCCATCGTCGCTGGGCTCGATACGCCCAGCCAGGGCACGGTTCGGCTGGCTGGACAGGATCTGTTTGCCCTCAGTGAAGATGACCGGGCCGCCTTGCGTGCCCAAAAAATCGGCTTTGTGTTCCAGAGCTTTCAGCTCATGGCCCACATGAGCGCGCTTGAAAACGTGATGCTGCCCCTGGAACTGGCCGGGGTGCGTCATGCGCGAGCCCAGGCCAAACAGATGCTCGAGCGCGTTGGCTTGGGCCAGCGGCTGGGCCACTATCCACGCGTGCTCTCCGGTGGTGAGCAGCAGAGGGTGGCTTTGGCGCGTGCATTTGTCGTCGAGCCGGCCGTCTTGCTGGCCGATGAGCCCACGGGCAGCCTTGACTTTGCCACGGGCGAGACCATCATGAACCTGATGATGGCGCTCAACCAGGAGCTGGGTACCACCTTGATCCTGGTCACCCATGACCCGCAACTGGCTGCCCGGTGCCAGCGGCGAATCACGATCGAGGCCGGGCGGGTCGTTTCCTGACCGGGGGGCCTGCTGGCTCAGGCGGGCAACTGGCCCCGGCGATAATCTGCCAGTGACTTCTTCCCCAAAAATTCTTTTCGGTTTCCACGCGGTGGGTGTGCGCATCAAGACGGCGCCTCAGTCCGTGCTGGAAGTGTTTTTCGATGCATCCCGGCGCGATGCGCGCATGCGACAGTTCATGGACCGTTGCAAAGAGGCAGGCGTGCGGATGATCGAATCCGATGGCCTGAGGCTGGCCAAGATGTGTGGCAGCCATGGTCACCAAGGGGTGGTGGCGCGGGTTCAGGCCTTGCAGCCGGTCAACTCGCTCGATGGCTTGCTCGAGCAGCTCGAAGCCCAGGGTACAGTGCCTTTGCTCTTGGTGCTTGACGGGGTGACGGATCCGCACAATCTGGGTGCCTGTCTGCGTGTGGCCGATGGTGCAGGTGCACATGCGGTGATTGCGCCCAAAGACCATGCCGCTGGGATCAATGCCACGGTGGCCAAGGTGGCCAGTGGAGCGGCCGAGACCATGCCGTATTTCATGGTGACGAATCTGGCGCGCACGCTCAATGAGCTCAAAGAGCGCGGGATCTGGTGCATCGGCACCAGTGACGACGCGCCTGAGGCCATCTATGACGTGGATTTGAAAGGGCCCGTGGCCTTGGTGTTGGGTGCCGAGGGTGATGGCATGCGCCAATTGACCCGAAAGACCTGTGATGCGCTGGCCCGCATCCCCATGTCTGGCGCGGTTGAGAGCCTGAACGTGTCGGTGGCCAGCGGGGTTTGTCTCTACGAGGCACTGCGCCAGCGCCGCTGAAGGGATTTCAGGCGAGCACAAACACGCCGATCAGCGCACCTGCGCTGAGCAGCCACAGGATGTGCAAACGCGTGCGCCAGACCAGGAGCGTGCTCAGGGCGGCGATCAGCCAGACCGGCCATTGGTCCAGCGTGGAAGCGCCCGCCGTAGCCAGGATCAGGCCGGTGGCGATCAGCAACCCGACCACGGTCGGGGTCAGCCCTTGTTTGAAGGCTCGTACGGCTCTGAGTTCCCTGTTGCGGTGACTCCACTGACCTGCCGCATAGGTCAGTACAGAGCTGGGCAAGAGGATGCCGATGATGGTGATCAAGGCGCCCATGGGGGCCAGCCAGCCGCCGCCAGCGTTGAGTCCCACATGCC
>JAJTGH010000060.1 GCA_021299555.1 Comamonadaceae bacterium | reverse complement strand
TGCGCGCACAGCGTCTTCAGCCGTGACCGCCCCGTTGGTTTCGATCTCGAGAACCAGCTTGTCCAGGTCCGTGCGCTGCTCCACACGAGCGCTTTCAACGGTGTAGCTGACGCGGCGTACCGGCGAAAACGATGCATCGAGGACGATGCGGCCGATCGATTTGGTCGATTCATCGCCATAGCGGCGCACCGTGCCGGGCACATAGCCACGCCCGCTCTCAACCTTGATCTGCATGTCGATCTTGCCGCCTTGGGCCAGATTGAGAATCACATGGTCGGGGTTGATGATCTCGACATCGTGAGGCGTCTGGATGTCACCGGCCGTGACCGGGCCGTCGCCATCCTTGCGCAGGCTCAGGGTGACTTCATCACGGTTGTGCAGTTTGAACACCACGCCCTTGAGGTTGAGCAAGATGTTGACCACGTCTTCCTGCACACCGTCGATGGAGGAGTACTCGTGGAGCACACCCGCGATGGTCACTTCCGTGGCGGCATGACCGACCATGGAAGACAAAAGCACACGTCGCAGGGCATTGCCCAGGGTGTGACCGTAGCCGCGCTCGAAAGGCTCGAGCGTGACTTTCGCGCGGTTGGTGCCCAACTGCTCGACATTGATGGTTTTGGGTTTCAAAAGATTGGTTTGCATGCAGTCTTCCTCTCAATACCCTCGGCTCGTTACACCGATAAGGCCGGGTGAAGAACCCGCGGCGCGGCAGGCCGCACCCCGGGAATGAAAAATTTCAGCGCGAGTACAACTCGACGATCAACGATTCGTTGACGTCAGCGGCAAACTCATCGCGGTCAGGGGTCTTCTTGAAGGTGCCCTCGGCCTTGTCGATGCTCACTTCGACCCACGCCGGCATACCCACCTGCTGCGCCAACTGCAAAGCCTCGACCACACGGTTTTGCTTCTTCGACTTCTCGCGAACGGCAATGACATCGCCAACCTTGACCATGTAGGACGGAATGTTCACGCTCTGCCCGTTGACCGTGATGGCCTTGTGCGACACCAACTGACGCGCTTCGGCGCGGGTCGAGCCAAAGCCCATGCGGTAAACCACGTTGTCCAGGCGGCTCTCGAGCAAGGACAACAGATTGGCGCCGGTATTGCCTTTGCGGCGATCGGCCTCCTCAAAGTACCGCCGGAACTGGCGCTCGAGTACGCCGTACATGCGCTTGACCTTCTGCTTCTCGCGCAATTGCAGACCGAAGTCCGATGTGCGCGCGCCCGAAGTGCGTCCGTGTTGGCCAGGCTTGGAGTCGAATTTGGCCTTGTCCCCAATGGCGCGACGGGCGCTCTTGAGGAAAAGGTCGGTGCCTTCGCGGCGGGATAATTTGGCCTTGGGGCCGAGATGACGTGCCACTTGAATCTTCCTTCAATCATCTGCTGCACCACTGGGATGCAGGAGCCGTCTGGCACGAAGCCGGGCGGCGGTGGGCTTGGTTTTAAATTAACCCTGGCGGGGCGTTGCTTGCGCAACCAACCCGACAGGGCCGGGGACTCGGATCAGATACGGCGACGCTTTTGCGGGCGGCAGCCGTTGTGCGGAACCGGGGTCACATCGGAAATCGAGTTGATCCGGATGCCGAGCGCGCCGAGTGCGCGCACCGAAGACTCGCGACCTGGGCCGGGGCCCTTGATCTCGACGTCGACATTCTTGATGCCCTGCTCGATCGCAGCGCGACCGGCGACTTCCGATGCCACCTGGGCAGCAAAAGGAGTCGACTTGCGGGAGCCTTTGAAGCCCTGACCACCCGACGAGGCCCAGGAAAGTGCATTGCCCTGGCGGTCGGTGATGGTGATGATGGTGTTGTTGAAAGACGCGTGAATGTGGGCGATGCCATCGGCCACATTCTTGCGAACCTTCTTGCGCACGCGCTGAGCGGCGTTAGAGCTGGGTGCTTTTGCCATGTTGTGCTTTCAATTATTTCTTCAGAGCGGCTGCGCCTTTACGCGGACCTTTGCGGGTGCGGGCATTGGTGCGGGTGCGCTGACCGCGCATCGGCAGACCCCGGCGATGACGGAAACCACGATAGCAGCCGATGTCCATCAGACGCTTGATGTTCATCGTGGTCTCACGGCGCAAGTCACCCTCGATGGTGAAAAGGCCGATCTGGTCACGGATCTTCTCAAGGTCGGAGTCGGTCAGGTCTTTGACCTTCTTGCTGTAGGCAATGCCGCAGGCCTCGCAAATCTTGCGAGCGCGGGTGCGGCCAATGCCAAAAATGGCCGTCAGGCCGATTTCGGCATGCTGATGCGGCGGAATGTTGATACCAGCGATACGAGCCATAGCGTCCTCTAATTCCTCTTTAAATCAACCTTGGCGCTGCTTGTGGCGCGGGTCGGTGCAAATGACACGCACGACACCTTTGCGGCGGATGATCTTGCAGTTGCGGCAAATTTTCTTGACCGAAGCTGAAACTCTCATTTTCTTCTCCTAAACACCGACTGCGCTTGACGCATCAGCCATTGATTGCTTGCACGGCACAGCCCTTCAAGAGCCCGCCTTGAAATTGGCTTTCTTGAGCAGCGACTCATACTGCTGCGACATCATGTAGTTTTGTACCTGGGCCATAAAGTCCATGGTGACCACCACGATGATCAACAAGGAAGTGCCGCCAAAATAAAACGGCACGTTGTACTTGAGGATCAGAAACTCGGGCAACAAGCAGACAAACGTGATGTAGATCGCACCTGCCAGAGTCAGGCGCACCAGGATTTTGTCGATGTAACGCGCAGTCTGATCGCCCGGGCGTATGCCCGGCACGAACGCACCGCTTTTCTTTAGGTTGTCGGCGGTCTCACGGCTGTTGAAAACCAGCGCCGTGTAGAAAAAGCAGAAAAAGATGATGGCCGTGGCATAAAGCAACACGTACACCGGCTGGCCGGGCGCCAAAGTCGAGGCCAAGTCCTTGAGCCAGCGCATGCTCTCGCCCGTCGAGAACCAGCCCACCACAGTGGCCGGCAACAAGATGATGGAAGAGGCAAAGATTGGCGGGATCACCCCGGCCATATTGAGTTTGAGCGGCAGGTGTGACGACTGGCCTCCGTAGACCTTGTTGCCAACCTGACGTCGGGCATAGTTGACCAAGATCTTACGTTGGCCACGCTCGACGAAGACCACGAAATAGGTCACCAGAGCAACCAGCACCACAATGACCAGAGCCACCAAGATACTCATGGCGCCCGTTCGCACCAGCTCCAGCAATCCGCCCATGGCGCTGGGCAGGCCGGCGGCTATGCCAGCGAAAATCAGAATCGAGATCCCGTTGCCCAGACCACGTTCGGTGATCTGCTCACCGAGCCACATCAGGAACATGGTGCCCGCAGTCAGGCTGACCACCGCGGTCATGCGAAAGCCAAAGCCAGGAACAAGCACCAGTCCGGGCGAACTCTCCAGAGCCACTGCAATGCCCATCGACTGGAAAATGGCCAGTGCCAGCGTGCCATAGCGGGTGTACTGGGTGATCTTGCGGCGTCCAGCCTCGCCCTCTTTCTTGAGCTGCTCAAACGTCGGCACGACGTAGGTGAGCAGCTGCATGATGATGGAAGCCGAGATGTAGGGCATGATGCCCAGCGCGAACACTGTAAAACGCTCAAGCGCGCCACCGGAGAACATGTTGAACAGGTTCAGGATGCCGCCCTGCTGGCCGAACAGTTGCTGCAGTTGGGTTGCATCGATGCCCGGCACCGGAATGTGAGCGCCGATGCGATAGACAACCAGCGCCAGCAGCAAGAAGATCAGGCGCGAGCGCAGATCCCCGTACTTGCCGGTTTTTGCCAAAGATGCAGAGCTGGTGGCCACGCTGAAGGAAGATGCGTTGAAGGGTTGCTTGAAGGTCAGGCGATCGAACCGCCAGCCGCCTCGATGGCCGCCTTGGCGCCAGCCGTGGCCCCGATGCCATTGAGCTTGACTGCCTTGCCCAGGGCGCCGGACTTGATGACCTTGACGGTCTTGGCCAGTTGGCTGATCAAGCCAGCGCTTTTAAGCACGGAGACATCGACCTCGGCCAGGCCGAGCTTGTCGAGTGCAGCGAGCGTGACCTCGGCGTTAAAGCGCAGAGACTGAGACTTGAAGCCGCGCTTGGGCAAACGGCGCTGCAAGGGCATCTGACCGCCCTCGAAGCCGACCTTGTGATAGCCGCCCGCACGAGACTTTTGCCCCTTGTGACCGCGACCGGCCGTTTTGCCCAGGCCAGAGCCGATGCCACGGCCCACACGGCGCTTGGCATGCTTGGCGCCTGCGCCAGGGTTGATGGAATTGAGTTGCATGGTGACTCGCCTCTTACAGAATCTTGACCAGATAAGCGATCTTGTTGATCATGCCGCGCACTGCGGGCGTGTCTTCGAGTTCGCTAACACTGTTGACGCGGCGCAAACCGAGGCCGCGGACAGTGTCGCGGTGTGACTGCTTGGTGCCGATCGGGCTGCGAACGAGCTGAACCTTGAGCTTGGTGGTGGTCGTCATGGTTTGCCTCTCAACCGACAATTTCTTCGACGGTTTTGCCGCGCTTGGCCGCAATTTCAGCCGGCGTGGTCGATTTGTTCAGGGCGTCCATGGTGGCGCGCACCATGTTGTACGGATTGCTCGAACCATGGCTCTTGGCCACGATGTCGGTGATGCCCATCACCTCAAAAATGGCGCGCATCGGGCCACCAGCGATGATGCCGGTTCCCTTGGGGGCCGGCGCCATCATCACGGTGGCGGCACCATGGTGACCGAAGACGTTGTGATGGATGGTGCCATTTTTCAACGACACTTTGGTCATGTTGCGACGGGCCTCTTCCATGGCCTTTTGCACGGCAGCAGGCACTTCCTTGGACTTGCCCTTGCCCATGCCGACGCGGCCGTCGCCGTCACCAACCACAGTCAGAGCGGCAAAGCCCAGGATACGACCCCCTTTGACCACCTTGGTGACGCGGTTGACCGCGATCATCTTCTCCTTGAGGCCATCATCAGGAGCGTCGTTTTGCGATTTAGCTTGAAACTTAGCCATTTTTCGTATCCTGCTTAGAACTGCAAGCCAGCTTCACGGGCTGCCTCGGCCAGCGCTTTGACGCGGCCGTGGTAAGCGAAACCGGCACGGTCGAACGCGACTTTTTCAATACCGGCTGCCTTGGCCCTTTCGGCGATGCGCTTGCCGATGGTCTGGGCGGCGGCCACGTTGCCACCTTTGCCAGCAGCCCCGAGGACTTGACGCACTTCGGCCTCGGCCGTCGAAGCGGCTGCAAGAACCTGGGTACCGTCGCCCGAAATCACGCTGGCGTAGATGTGCAAATTGGTGCGATTGACCGTCAAACGCGCCACACCCTGCTTTGCGATACGCACTCGGGTCTGGCGGGAACGACGAAGGCGCTGCTCTTTCTTGGTCAACATGGTGCAGCTCCTTATTTCTTCTTGGTTTCTTTGATGACAACCGTCTCATCCGCATAGCGGATGCCCTTGCCCTTGTAGGGCTCGGGCGGACGTACGGCGCGCACCTCGGCAGCAACCTGACCAACACGCTGGCGGTCAAAGCCCTTGATCAGCACTTCGGTTGGCGAGGGCGTTTCCACCTTGATGCCGGCGGGCATATCCATCACCACGGGGTGGGAGTAGCCGACAGTCAGGTTCAACTTGCTTCCCTGCGCCTGGGCCTTGTAACCCACGCCAAGCAGCGTGAGCCTCTTTTCAAAGCCCTTGGCCACACCGGTCACCATGTTATTGACCAACTGGCGCATGGTGCCGCTCATGGCATCGGCCTGACGGCTGTCATTGGCAGGCACGAACGTCAGCTTACCGCCTTCGTTCTTGACAGTGACCAGCGCGCTTTGGGCCAGCGACAGGGCGCCCAAAGCACCTTTGACGTTGATTTGATCTTCTTTGATCGCCACGTCCACGCCCTGGGGCACGACGACGGGATTTTTTCCAACTCGAGACATCTTGACGTTCCCTTTCGTCTGGGCATCAGGCCACGTAGCAAAGCACTTCGCCACCAACACCGTTGGCGCGGGCTTTGCGATCGGTCATCACACCCTTGGGGGTGGTGACAATGGCCACACCCAGACCGTTCATGACCTGAGGAATGGCGCTGCTGCCCTTGTAGACACGAAGTCCAGGGCGGCTGACCCGCTCAATGCGCTCGATCACCGGACGGCCGGCGTAGTACTTGAGGGCAATTTCCAGTTGGGGACGACCATCGTCGTTCTTGATCTGGAAGCCGTCGATATAACCCTCGTCCTTAAGGACCTGGGCAATGGCCACCTTGACTTTGGACGACGGCACCTGCACCAGAGGCTTTTCGACCATCTGGGCGTTGCGGATACGCGTCAGCATATCGGCGATAGGATCACTCATGCTCATGAAAGTTTCTCCTGGTGCTTACCAGCTGGCCTTGGTGATACCGGGGATATCACCGGCGAAAGCCATCTCACGGATCTTGCCCCTGGCCAGACCGAATTGACGGAAGGTGCCGCGCGGGCGACCCGTGATGCCACAGCGGTTGCGCTGGCGCGTCGGGTTGGCGTTGCGGGGCAGCTTTTGCAAGTCCAGTCGAGCCACAGCACGCTCGTCGTCGGTGCGCTTGGCGTCACCGGCAATGGCCTTGAGTTCAGCATATTTCTTGGCGAACTTGGCAGCGAGTTTTTCGCGCTTGAGTTCACGTTGCAGCAGAGCTTGTTTTGCCATGGTGCGCGCCTTCAGTTCTTGAACGGGAAACGGAAAGCGGTGAGCAGTGCCTTGCACTCCTCATCGGTCTTGGCCGTCGTGGTGATGCTGATATTGAGGCCGCGCAGAGCGTCGACCTTGTCGTATTCGATCTCGGGGAAGATGATCTGCTCTTTCACCCCGATGTTGTAGTTGCCCCGGCCATCGAATGCACGCCCGGAGATGCCACGAAAGTCACGAACTCGCGGCAGCGCGACGGTGACGAAACGGTCAAGGAACTCGTACATGCGCACGCCGCGCAGCGTCACCATGCAGCCGATGGGCAGATCCTCACGGATCTTGAACCCGGCGATGGCCTTTTTGGCCTTGGTGACGACCGGCTTTTGACCTGCAATTTTGGTCAGGTCGCCGACGGCGTTGTCCATGACCTTTTTGTCGGCCACAGCCTCGCTGACGCCCATGTTGAGGGTGATCTTGGTGATGCGCGGCACCTGCATGGGCGAGGTGTAGCCGAACTTTTCAACCAAAGAGGGCGCGATCTTTTCGCGGTAAAGAGCTTGCAAGCGGGCCATGTTTATGCAGCCTTAATTTCTTCGCCGCTGGACTTGAAGACGCGAACCTTCTTGCCGTCAGCGAGCAGCTTGATACCAACGCGATCGGCCTTGCCCGTCGCGGCATTGAATATGGCCACGTTGGACTGATGGATCGGCATGCTTTTTTCGACGATGCCACCGGTGGTGCCCTTCATGGGGTTGGGCTTGGTGTGCTTCTTGACCTGGTTGACACCGTCGACGATGAGGCGAGCCTCGTCTGCGCGCAACGAGACCTTGCCCCGCTTGCCCTTGTCGCGGCCAGCGATGACGATGACTTCGTCGCCCTTGAGAATCTTGTTCATGGCGGTCGTCCTTACAGAACTTCGGGCGCCAGCGACACGATCTTCATGAAGCGCTCGGTACGCAATTCACGCGTGACCGGGCCGAAGATGCGGGTGCCGATGGGCTCCAGCTTGGCGTTGAGCAACACGGCTGCGTTGCCATCGAATTTGACCAACGAGCCGTCGCCACGGCGTATGCCCTTGGCTGTGCGAACGACCACAGCGCTGTAGACCTCGCCTTTTTTGACGCGGCCCCGCGGGGCGGCTTCCTTGATGCTGACCTTGATGACATCGCCCACGCTGGCATAGCGGCGCTTGGAACCCCCAAGAACCTTGATGCACATGACGGACTTGGCACCCGTGTTGTCAGCAACATCGAGTTTCGATTGCGTTTGAATCATTTGAACTTTCCCAACTTTTCCTGGCGCGACCCGCTGATCGAAAGAACTCGTTCAGCCAGCCCACTAGCCAGTCAGTCTTGGGCCCGTCGTCTGCCGCGCAAACCACTTGCACAGCTTCCGATTGGGCTTATATTCGGCCTAAACCTCCGCAGCCTTTAAAGCAGCGAAGCCCTCTACTATAGCATCGCCCGAAAAGCCAGTCAATCCCCCACCACGGCGCAAGCAGCACAAGACGTTTTCTTGAGTTTTTGCACCGATTTGGTGCAAAAACGGGCGGGGAGCCAGCGCTTAAGGCCTCTGATACCCTCCGCAAACTTTCTAAGCCGCATTGGAGCCCGCCATGACCGACCCCCGTCCGCCAGCGCAAGCCCTCGCCTTCATTGGTGGTGGCAACATGGCCAGCGCCATCATCGGTGGCTTGCGGCGTCAGGGTGTTGCGGGGCAGTCGATACAGGTGGTGGAGCCACTGGCCGAGCAAAGGGAGCGCCTGCGCAGCCAATGGGACGTGCACGTGCTGGCACATGCAGACGCCAGCCTGGCGCGCGCCGAGCTGGTGGTGTGGGCCGTCAAACCCCAGGCCTGCGCCCAAGCAGCGCAGCAAGCCGGCCCGCACACCGCCGGCGCCCTCCATCTGAGTGTGGCTGCAGGCATCACCACCGACAGCATGGCCGCCTGGCTGGGCAGCCAGCGGATTGTGCGGGCCATGCCCAACACGCCTGCCCTGGTCGGGCGCGGGATCACAGGCCTGTTCGCCCGGCCTGCAGTGAGTGTGCAGGAAAAACAGTCCATCGAGACCATCATTGCCACCACGGGCCAGTGGGTCTGGCTCCAGGCTGAAGAACAGCTCGACGCGGTCACGGCCCTATCGGGCTCGGGTCCGGCCTATGTGTTTTACTTTTTGGAGGCCATGGTCGATGCCGGCGTGCAAATGGGGCTGACGGCCGACCATGCACGCCGACTGGCCATCGCCACGTTCAGCGGATCCTCGGCACTGGCCGACGCATCGAACGAAACCCTGGAAGTGCTGCGCGAGAGGGTCACCTCCAAAGGCGGTACCACCTACGCAGCACTGTCTGCGATGCAGGCCAGCGGTGTGAAAGGCCAGTTCATCGCGGCCATGCGGGCGGCGCAGTCGCGTGCGCGCGAGCTGGGCGAAGAATTCGGTCGGCAGTGATTCGGGCCTTCATGACGCACCTCAGGCGCCGGGCTTAAACGGACAGTGCCACGCCCAAAAAAACGGTCAGCCCCAACCAGTGGTTCATGCGAAAGGCCAGGAAGCAGGACAGTCGCTCGCGCCGGCGGATCAGCCAGACATGCCACACCGCCTGAGCAGCGGCCCCGATCGAGCGCGAAGGCGCATCCAGGACCCAGCCCCACAGCGCAAGGTAGGCGGCATAAAACACCGCAATGGCCGGCACATCGAAGCGCCCAAGCGTGATCGCCGAGGTCTTCATGCCGATGCGCAGATCGTCGTCGCGATCGACCATGGCGTATTCGGTGTCATAAGCCAAGACCCAAAACAAATTGCCCAGCAGCAGCGCCCAAGCCTGCGGCGGCACCTGGTTTTGCACCGCTGCGTAGGCCATGGGGATGCCGAAACTGAAGGCCACCCCAAGCACAGCCTGCGGCATGGACACATGGCGTTTGGCATAGGGGTAGATCAGTGCGACGGCCAGCGCAGCAAATGACCACGCAATGGCCGCCGCACTCGTGGTCAGGACCAGTGCGAACGCCGCCAAAGCCAACACGGCGCCCAGAACCAAGGCCTCCTTGACTGACACCGCCCCGCGGGTCACTGGGCGATCGGCGGTGCGCTTGACATGCCGGTCAAAGTCTCGATCGGCCACGTCGTTGATGCAGCAGCCTGCGCTTCGCATCAAGACGGTGCCCAGCACAAAGACCAGCAACAAATGCCAGCCCGGAAAGCCACCGGCGGCCAGCCAAAGCGCAGACAAGGTGGGCCACAGCAACAACAACCAGCCGGCCGGCCGGTCCCAGCGTATGAGCTGCAGGTACAGCTTCAGCCGGCTTGGCCAGGGCGGGTCCGCGCGCGATGGGTCAGACAGATCGGTCACGGCGCGGGCACACTCCAGCCCTCAGGACAGCCGGGTTACGCCGGGCAATTCGCAAGCGTAGATCGAGTTGCGCAGGGCGGCGATGGCCTCGTATCGGGTAAAGCTGCGCCGCCAGGCGAGCACCACGCGCCGGCTCGGGACATGGCCCTCAAAGGGCAAGTATTTGACGAAGGCGGCCGGCGCCACCGAGCGTGCCGCTTTGCCGCGGGCCGCAGGCTCCGTTTGCAAGCCGCCTTGGGGCACGCTCAGGCGCGGCAACAAGGTGATGCCCATGCCGGCGGCCACCATGTGCTTGATGGTCTCGAGCGATGAGCCTTCAAAGCTCTTGCGTATGCCCTCGGCGGTGCTGGAAAAGCGCGCAAACTCGGGGCAGACCTCGAGCACATGGTCACGAAAACAGTGGCCATTGCCCAGCAACAGCATGGTCTCGCTCTTCAACTCTTCGGCTCGGATGCTGCTGCGCAGAGCCCAGGGATGGGTGCTCGGCACAGCTGCCACGAAGGGCTCATCGTAAAGCGGCGCCATGGCCAAATTGGTATCGGGAAAGGGCTCGGCCAAGATGGCGCAGTCGATTTCGCCCGTGCGAAGCTGCTCGAGCAACTTGACGGTAAAGTTCTCTTGCAAGATCAAAGGCATCTGGCGGTGCCTTGAAATCGCCTGTCGCACCAGATCGGGCAGCAGATAGGGCCCGATGGTATAGATCACGCCCAGCGTCAAGGGGCCGGCCAGGGGGTCCTTGCCGCGCTTGGCGATCTCACGGATGCCATCGGCCTGCTCCAGTACGCCTTGCGCCTGCCGCACGATCTCTTCACCCAAAGACGTGACCGCCACCTCGCTGGCATTGCGCTCGAACAACTTGACGTCGAGCTCTTCCTCCAGCTTCTTGATCGCAACACTCAATGTCGGCTGCGACACATGGCAAGCATCGGCCGCTTTGCCAAAGTGCTTTTCCCGGGCAACGGCAACGATGTATTTGAGTTCGGTCAGCGTCATGCCGGCATTGTCCGTCAATAGCCCTTCAGGTTGAACACCGCAAACGCTCAAGCCTTGACGAATTCGGATTTGCCCCCGAGCCAGCGCTGCACATGGCCTCTGGCCAGTTGGGGGTGCTGGTCCCGCATGATGGGCGCCAACTCCCGAGCCCAGTCCAGCCATTGGCCGTCAGTGGCCAGGTCGGCAAAGCGCAGCAAGGGCGCGCCAGACTGCCGAGCGCCCAAAAATTCGCCCGGCCCTCGAATCTCCAGGTCACGCCGGGCAATTTCAAAGCCGTCTTGCGTCTGCGCCATGGCCTGAAGCCGTGCGCGCGCGGTCTCCCCCAGACGAGGTCCATCGCCGGTGCTGTACATGAGCACGCAGGCCGAGGCCGCGGCGCCGCGCCCAACCCGTCCCCTGAGCTGGTGCAGCTGCGACAGCCCAAAGCGCTCGGCATGCTCGATCACCATGAGCGAGGCATTGGGCACGTCCACCCCCACTTCGATCACCGTGGTACTGACCAGCACCGCCATTTGCCCACCAGCAAAGGCGGCCATGACCGTTTTCTTTTCGGCTGTGGGCATGCGCGAGTGGAGCAAGCCCACGGTGTGGCCCGGCAAGGCAGCCATCAGTTCGGCGTGTGTCTCGGTGGCGTTGCGCAGATCAATCGCCTCGCTCTCCTCAATGAGCGGGCACACCCAGTACACCTGCCGCCCCGAAGCCACCTGCTCGCCGATGCGCGCCACGATCTCATCGCGCCGCGCCTGATTGACCACTTTGGTCACGATGGGGCTGCGGCCCGGAGGCAACTCGTCGATGGTCGAGACGTCCAGATCGGCGTAATAGCTCATGGCCAGGGTGCGCGGTATGGGCGTGGCCGACATCATCAACAGATGCGGCTCGAGCGTGCGCCCCTGCCTATCGCAGCTCATCTTGCCGCGCAGGGCCAGGCGCTGGGCCACGCCGAAACGGTGCTGCTCATCAATGATGGCCAGGGCCAGTTGCTTGAACTGCACCGTGTCCTCAATGACCGCGTGGGTGCCGACCACCAGCGCCGCCTGCCCAGCCGCGATCGCAGCCAAAGACGCGCGCCGCTCGGCAGCCTTCTGGCTGCCGGTCAGCCAAGCGGTTTGCAGGCCCAAGGGCTCAAGCCAGCCCACCAATTTTCGAAAATGCTGCTCGGCCAAGATCTCGGTGGGCGCCATCAAGGCGCATTGCCAACCCGCCTCGATGCAGCGCAGGGCCGCCAAGGCCGCCACCACCGTTTTGCCCGAGCCCACATCGCCTTGCAGCGCCTCCACCCGCTGCTGCGCCCGCGTCAGCTCGAAGGGCAGCGCCTGCAGAAATCGCTTGCGCAAGGCGGGCTGGGGACCGCTCTGACCGCTGCGCAAGACCGGCGAGCGCATCGCATCGCGCGCGTGGCGCGCCTCCAATTGCGACAGCTGTTGGGCCAACAACTCCTCGGCTTTCAGGCGCTGCCACGCTGGGTGGCTGCGATCTTCGATCGCCGCCAGGCTGACATCGGGACTGGGCTGGTGCAAAAACTCCAGGGCCTGACGCAAGGTCCACAGCGGCCCGGCCCAGCGGGGCCAGGCGCCCGGCGGCAAGGTTTCGAACAGATCTGCCCGACCCAGGCCGCCCATCACGGCTTTGCGCAGATAGGCCTGCGGCAATTGCGCCACCGTGGGGTAAACCGGCGTCAGGGCCTGCGGCAGCGCACCCCCGGCGATCTTGAAGCTCGGGTGCACCATCTCGCGCCCCAAAAAGCCGCCACGGATCTCACCGCGCACGCGCACCATCGCGCCCTCTGTCAGGGTTTTCTGATGGCTGGGGTAAAAGTTCAGAAAGCGCAGCAGGCAGCGGTCGCTGCCGTCATCGACCTGCACCTTGAGTTGTCGCCGCGGCCCCAGCGTGACCTCGCTACGCACCACCCGCGCCTCAATCTGCACCAACTGGCCATCGTGCACATCGGCCAGCCGGGTGATCCGGGTTTCATCTTCGTAACGCAGCGGTAAATGCAAAGCCAGATCCATGTCCCGCGCCAACCCAAGCTTTTGCAGGGCTTTTTGCGCCGGAGACGTCGTCTTGGGTGCCTGCCCGGCTGAAACGGTGGTCATGGTGGTCAATAAGGTGTTCGATTGTGTCTCGCAAGGCAGGTCGAGTTGACCGTGTCAAAAGCTCAAATCTCTTATAAATTTGATACGAGTCAACTTTTTAGCCGATTAGTTCACAAGATTTAAAACTTTTCACCTTTACGATTATTTACAGCTTAATTAAGATGCCTTTTCTACCGATGATTTGTCCTTATCATGTCTCTTAAGTATCACTCTCTTGTCACCCTGTTGGGCGCTGTTTTGGTCGCCTGCGGAGGCGGCGGTGGCGGTGGCGCAGGTTACACCATCACCGGCGTAGCAGCCTCAGGCGCAGCCATTGCGCAAGGGCCAGTGGAGGTCAAATGCCGGGTGGGCACCGGTTCGGCGGTCACCGCACTGGACGGCAGCTACAGCGTGACCATCTTAGGCGGCCAAGGCCCCTGCCTCTTGCGGGCCACCGATCCGGTGACCAGGACCGAGTTCCACTCCGCCCTGGAAGAAGACGCGACCGTGCGCATCGCCCACATCACGCCCCTGAGCGAATTGGTGGTGGCGCGCACGCTGGAGATGGACCCAGCCACAGCATTTGGCGACCCAACCGGCCAGCCGTTTTCCAAGCTGACGGCGGACAAGCTCAGCGAGGGCATCAGTGCCGCACAAGCGGTGGTGCAGGCCGTGGGCGGCGAAAGCCTGACTGAAAATCCGCTCAAAGGCACGCTCAGGACAGCCACGGCAGAGGTCCAGGGCTCAGCCATTGACCGGGCACTCGATGCCATCATGGCCACTTTGGCGGCAGCCGACAAAGCCATTTCGGACCTGGCAGCGCGGCTCAAACACCGGTCAAACAGCGCGGCCGACAGCGTGAGCAACGCGGGTGTCTCGACCACTTCGCTGCTGAACTGCCCATCAGCGCGCAGCGGCCGGGTGTGGGTGATCGATTCGTTCTCGAACCAGGCCCCCAAGGCCTATGACTTGAACTTTAGCGACAACACCATGACCGAGCTCGGGGGCTCGAGCAGCCGCATCACAGCCAGCACAAGCGCAAGCTGTGTATTTGCCGCAGGAGGCAAAGAATTTCGCATCGCCTCCAGCGGCATCGGGATCTGGCAGCAGTCTGCGGGCACGCAGGTCACCGGCTTTGGCGTGCTCGTGCCCATGCAGCCCAGCGTAAGCCTGACTGCGCAGAGCTTTACTGGAAAGTACGGCGCCCTGGCTTATCTGAAAGCCAGCGCCAACGGGGTGGACTTCACTCAGGCAGCGCCCTATGGTTTCACCATCAATTCACCGGGCGGGCCCCTGATACAGGGCCTGCAGTGCCAAATCAACAGCTCAGGCACGGACCGCCTGCCGGTCTGCACGGGCATCGAGAATCAATATGCGCTGGCTCTGGTGGACCAGAACTGCACCTCCGTGCAGCTGACGCAGGCCAGTGTCGCCTTCGACTCGGGGGCCCTGCGGTGCACAAACTCGGGTGGTGTCGACGCTTATGCCATCGGCTACAAATCAGGCGGCAGTTCAACCCTCTTTCTGGCCATCAACAATTTCCCTATCCCTATCCAAGGCGTCAGTGCTGCCACAGGATTGATGGTGCTGAGCAAGGTCGAATCGGCCTTGCCCTTGCCGCAGGTCGCATCCATCGCCCAAGGCGCATTCTGGGAAGTCAGCTACGACCCGACCGCGCCTGTGGACGGCAAGGCCCCCTTTGCGGGCGGCGAGGTACCGGCCAGCACAATTTCACCGATTCCCGGCAGCAACCGCTCCTACCGGCAGACCCGAGGCACAAGCACTTACACCCACCACCTCGACGCCCCCACGGGTGGTCTGATTTGGTCAAGAACCGGCGCATCGGACTACATGGTCCGCCTGGCATCACCGGCGGGCTGGTCCTTTGCCGCTGAAAAGGTTGCGGCGCTACAAGGCATCGGCGACATCTACAAAGTCAGCGCTCAGGTCAGAATGCCCTAGCCGCAGGATGCACGCTGGCCGCATTGCCAGCGACCGTGACAAAATCCCAGGTTTTCTTCTTGGAACGGGCCCGTCCGGCCCTCAAGCAACATGCTTTTTGCCTCTGCCGATGCGGCTTTGCCGCCGCGCGAGTGGTCGCTGGACCACTTCGATTTCCAGCTACCGGCTGAACTGATCGCCCAGCACCCTCCTGCCGAACGTTCGGCCTCGCGCCTGCTCGATGGGCGCGGCGCCGCGCCGGCCGATCGCGGCTTTCGCCAGTTGCCCGAGCTGCTCAATCCCGGCGATTTGCTGGTGTTCAATGACACGCAGGTGATCAAAGCGCGGCTGTATGGTCGCAAAAGCAGCGGCGGGCGACTCGAGTTGCTGGTCGAGCGTGTGCTTGACAGCGTGCAAGGCACGGTGGCGGCACACATGAAGGTCAGCAAAAAGCCGGCGGCCGGATCGGTGCTGCAAATGGACGGCGGCTTTGCGGCCACCGTCATCGGGCGCTGGCCCAATGCAGACGGACCGCTCTATAAGCTGTCCTTTGACGCCGACCCCTACGCCTTGATGGCCGCTCACGGCCATGTGCCGCTGCCGCCCTACATCACGCACGAAGACACGGCCGAAGACGCCCAACGCTACCAGAGCGTGTTTGCCGCCAAGCCCGGCGCCGTGGCCGCGCCCACAGCTTCGCTGCATTTCGACCACAGCGTGATTGAGGCGCTGGCACGGCGTGGCGTTGAGCGGGCCAGCGTCACTTTGCATGTGGGCGCGGGCACTTTTCAGCCGGTCAAGACGCAGCGCATCGCCGACCATTTGATGCACCACGAACGTTTTGAAGTACCGGCAGCCACACACGCGGCCATCGAGCGGTGCAAAGCGCGCGGCGGCCGGGTGCTGGCTGTGGGCACGACCACCGTGCGGGCGCTGGAGTCGGCGGCGCACTTCGGTGCGGCCTGCGACGATACCAACATCTTCATCACGCCGGGATTTCAATTCAAGGTGGTTGACTTGTTGCTGACCAACTTTCACCTGCCCAGGAGCACGCTGATGATGCTGGTCAGCGCTTTTGCAGGCTACGGGCAGATCATGGGCTTGTACCGCCATGCGATTGCCAAGCAGTACCGGTTTTTCAGCTACGGTGATGCCATGCTGCTGCCGCACAACCCCCAGGCGAGCCTGCAGACACCGCCTGCGATCTGACCAGAAAGCCCTCCCATGCTCCACTTCGACATTCTCACCACTGACGCGGACACCCACGCGCGCCGCGGCACGCTGACCCTGAACCACGGCGTGGTGCAAACGCCGATCTTCATGCCAGTGGGGACCTACGGCACCGTCAAGGGCGTGATGCCGCGCAGCCTGCACGAAATGGGCGCGCAAATTATTCTGGGCAATACCTTTCACCTGTGGATGCGACCGGGACTCGACATCCTGAAAAGCTTTGGCGGCCTGCACAGCTTTGAGCAATGGAACAAGCCCATACTCACCGACTCGGGCGGCTTCCAGGTCTGGTCGCTAGGCGCGATGCGCAAGATCACTGAGCAAGGTGTGCACTTTGCATCGCCTGTCAACGGCGACAAGCTCTTCATGTCGCCAGAAGTCAGCATGCAGATCCAGACCATCCTGAACTCGGACATCGTGATGCAGCTCGACGAGTGCACGCCTTACGAAACCAAGGGGCACATCACGACCGAACAGGAGGCGCGCCTATCGATGGAGCTGAGCCGGCGCTGGGCGCAGCGCTCCAAAACCGAGTTCGAGCGACTGGGCAACCCCAATGCGCTGTTTGGCATCGTCCAAGGCGGCATGTTTGAACACCTGCGGCAAGAGTCGCTCGAGGCGCTGGTGGAAATGGACTTTGCGGGCTACGCCATTGGGGGGGTGAGCGTGGGCGAGCCCAAGGACCTGATGCTGCAGATCATGGCGCACACGCCCCACCGTCTTCCCGCGCACAAACCTCGCTACCTCATGGGCGTGGGTACGCCCGAAGACCTGGTGCAGGGCGTGGCCGACGGCGTGGACATGTTCGACTGCGTGATGCCCACGCGCAACGCGCGCAACGGCACGGTGTTCACCCGCTACGGTGACCTCAAGCTGCGAAACGCCCGTCACAAGAGCGATCCGCAGCCGCTCGATCCCAGCTGCACATGCCACGCCTGCGCCGGCCACTCGGGCGTCGCGTGGGATCAGGGCGGGCGCGACGGCTTCAGTCGCGCCTACCTGCACCACCTCGACCGCTGCGGCGAAATGCTCGGGCCCATGCTGACCACCATCCACAACCTGCACCACTACCTCAACCTGATGCGCGAAATGCGTCAAGCGCTCGAAGCCGGACAGTTCAGCGCCTGGAGGACGCAGTTCAAGGCCGATCGAATGCGCGGCCTCTGAGCCCGTGTTGGCCGTCTTGGCACGGCTTGAGTGGAGGCAAGGGCCAAGCCCCGGGAGTCAGTTGTCAGGGCCGCCGCAAGTCGGCCAGCAGCTGCCCGTGGGCCAAGGTGTGAGCGTCGTGCACCGGCTCAAGCCACGGCTCTTGCAAGGCGCTGGCGTACCAGTCTTTCATGGCGGGCAGATCAAGCAGGTGCTGCACATAGTTGCGACAGACCTCAGACAGCGGCAAGCCAAAGGTCTGCACCCGAAACGCCACCGGACAAAAAAAGGCATCGACCGCTGTGAACGAAGGGCCAGCCAAAAAGGGGCCGCCGAAGCGCTCAAGTCCTTCGCTCCACAGCACCTGCAGTCTGAGCAGGTCGGCCACCAGGGTTTGCAGGGATGTGGGATTCAAGGTGACGCGCAGGCCGCAGTTCATGGAGCAGATGTTGCGCAAGGTGGAAAAGCCTGAATGCATTTCGGCGGCCGCGCAGCGGGCCCAGGTGCGGGCGACCGGATCGACCGGCCAGACCCCGGGGTGCTTTTCAGCCAGGTACTCGGTAATGGCCAGGCTGTCCCAGACCGTCTGATCGCCATCGACCAAACAGGGCACCTTCCCCGTCGGAGAAAAGGCCTCGAAACCGCTGGGCCCACCCCCCATGGCAAAGGGTTTGATCTGCTCCTCAAAGACGATGCCCAGGGTGCACATCAAAATCCAGGGTCGCAAAGACCATGAGGAGTAGTTTTTATTGGCAATGTAGAGCCTCATGGCGGTGGACCTATACGGCGACACGGGTGATGCGACGCGACAAACCGGGTGGAACTGGCCTGATCATAAAGGTCACGCGCTCAGGGTCAAGCGGCGCGCCAGGGCCCTGGGAGCCGGTCGGGCCGCACGGACTCATGGGGGCGCCGTGAAAACGGTGAGCACCCCGGTGTACCCGTAGATCTGATTTCCCGCAATCTCGCCGGCTGCAAAAAATCCAACCAGCGGCACATCACCGAGCGCGCGGCGCACGATCTGCAGCTCGGCGCTCGGTCCACCAAAATGCGGTCCGCCTCGCCCCGAGCAGCTGACATAGATCGCACCGGCCATGCGCCGTGCCGGATGCGGCTCAGACAGATCACCCGGCGGCTGCAGGGCCTGAGCCATAGCCCAGGGCAGCTGTTCAGCCTCAAGGTCCTCGCGAATTTCCGCACACATGCGCATCAAGTCAGCACGGGCAGCGGCCACATTGCGCTCGCAAAAGCTCAGGCGCATGCCCACCTCGGTGGTCTGGGCCACGGCCACTGCATGGCGAGTCGGATCGAGCCCAATGATGTGGCGCACCAAAGTGTCCTGCCCAAACTGGCCGGGCCTGCGCCGCACATCGTTGGGCCGGGCCGGCGGGCGCAAACCCACCAGCGTGCGGCGCACCTTGGCCAGAGCCGGCTGCGGCTGCTCGAGCGAAACCTGCAGGTCGGCCAGCAAGGTCTGTAGCGCAGGCTGGCCGTCGAGCTCGAGAACGACATGCCCATCGCAGGCCGTGATCACGCGCTCGGGCGAGACCGGCTGGCAGCCTTGCGTCACCCGCGAGATCATGGGCACACCCGCGCCAAACGCCACGCCACTGAGCCCGCCGGCAAACACGCCCGAAGCGCCTCCCTGGCCCTTCACATGACCTTGCCCACCCAGCGCAAACTGCACGCCCACACTGCGGCTGGCCGACAAACCGCCAAACAAATGGTCGCCTCGGGTGCGCTGGGCCATCTCGGCGACCAGTTCGGCCAATTCGGGCTCGCCCGGATCCGCATGGACCAGGGCAGTTTGCGCGTCAAACTGCCGTCCGCCAGCACTCAGAGGCGCAACGCCAGAAAACACCCGGTACTGGTCGATGGGCAGTTCACAAAGCATGACCGCCAAAGCCGGCTCGTCAAAATACTCGACATTGTTGGCGGCCACACCCACACCCACGGTTCCGGCCCAGTCCACCACCTGCGGCAATTGCGCGGACAAATGATCCAGGATGTCCTGCGCGTGCACAGCGTAGTGGTCGGTGATGTAGAGCAGCCCCAGCGACGGTGAGCTGGCGTAATCGGGTCGGGCCAGGAAGGCGCGCAGCTGGGCCAGCACCATTGCAGCAGCCATGGCCCACTGCGGATGCGTGGCGTGACCACAGGCGAAGAGTTTGCTCACTGGGTTCGGGACTTGCTGCGCGCCCGCTTGGCGGGTGCCTTGCGCGCCGCCGCAGCAGCGCCCGATTCTTGGAGCGGGGCGGCTGCTTCTCGCTTGCGCGCCTGTGCATCGGCCACGGCCGCCTGGGCAATGTGTTGAAACTGCTGGGTCAGCGCACCCCACCACTGCATGGGATCGACCATGGTTGCGCCCGCAGCGGGCGCAGCCGCCGCTCCAGCCGCAGCGGCAGGAGAAGCCGAAGATCGGACGCGCGACTTTGCCGCCGCAGGCCGCGGCTTGACGGGCGCCGGGGACTCTGCAGGCGCCCTGGCTTGGGCCGTTGCGCTCGCAGGGGGTTGCGGGGCAGGCGGCACCGGTGAAGACGCGGGCGGGGGCTTGGCGCTGAAAGCTTGCGCCATGTCTTGCAGGCTCACATTCATCCCCTTGAGCGCGGTCAAGGTCATTTTTTGCACCTCCAGCGCTTGAATGGTCGCTTTGAGCGCAGTGCTGTTTTGCTCTAGCCAAAACAACACCGCCTTGAGTTCCTGTATCCGTTTGTCCAGATCCTCCACATTGAGCGTGGGCGCCACCCAGCCACCCATGGCCGGCATGGCGCTGGTCGAATTTTGGGCTGGCTTGCTCAGGCTCTGCAGAAAATCAAATCCCGGCACCCACTTGCCAAAATCGCCAAAACCCATGTTGTTCGCCTCGCTCATGACTGGGACCTCCATCAGTAAACAGGACAGGTACGAACCGCGGCCACGCGTCGAAAGTGCGCTGGCCCATGCATTGTGCTATGGCCGCTTGCGGCCAGCGATGATTTTTAATCGCGGATGAGCCAAAACGCGCATTCACCTTTGCTAAGCTCACAAGGCATGAAAAGCGCATTTCATTTTGCCCCCCTCGTCACCGACCCAGACCTGGCCCGGCAGGTTTACGGCGGCATGCTCGGCTGCGACGAAGCACGCTTGGCCGATGCCCGGGCGGACGTTGACTTTTCTGGCGCCCGATCTCACTGCTCTTGGGTACACCCTTGAAGAGCATGCTGACGGGTCTGGCCGGCGACAAAAAAGTGCCGATGCTGCACTTGGGTTGGACGCTGGCATTGACCGACTGGCAAGCCATGGCTCAGCGCCTGCGACGAGCTGGCACGCGGTACGATCTTGAGCCTCAATCGCGTTTGGCCGGTCAGCCCGGCAAGCCGCGGGTCAAGTTTTTACTTGACCCGTTTAACAACCCGATCGAGGTCAAGGGATTGGCCCGACCCGATGCGATTTACGCAACCTGAGGCCGGACCGCCATGGAGCACAGCTTCGCCTCGGCCACGATCTTGCTGCTGCTGATCACCGACCCGCTGGGCAATATCCCGATTTTCGTGAGCAGTCTCAAAGCGGTGCCCCAGGCACGCCGCAGCCGAGTGATCCTGCGCGAGGTGCTGATCGCCTTTGGTGTGCTGCTGGCCTTCATGTTCGCCGGGCAGGCTTTCCTGCGGGCGATGAGCCTGTCGGAGGTGTCGCTGCAGATCGGTGGCGCTCTGGTGCTTTTTCTCATTGCTCTGCGCATGATCTTTCCACCACCACCACAGGAAAACCCAGTGCCGCAAGCCGAGCCCCTGATCGTGCCACTGGCCATCCCAGCCCTGGCCGGGCCCTCGGCCCTGGCCACCGTTCTGCTTCTGGTCAGCCAGGCGCCCGAACGCCGGCTCGAATGGGTGGCTGCACTGAGTGTGACCATGATCGTTTGCACCGTGGTTCTGCTTTCGGCAGAGCGACTGCAGCGCGTGGTCGGGGAACGGGTGATCAACGCTTTCGAGCGGCTGATGGGACTGGTGCTGGTCAGCATCTCGGTGGAGATGATGATCCGCGGCATCAAAACACTGGGCCGAAGCTGGCCGGCTTGAATCGCTGTCTTCAAGCGCCTTTCAAAGGCACGATGGATTGGTCGATCGCGCCAAAAATACTCTGCCCGTCCCGGCCCTTCATCTCGATGCGGATGGTGTCGCCAAACCTCATGAAATCGGTGCTCGGCTTGCCATCGAGGATGGTCTCCATGGCGCGTTTTTCAGCGATGCAACTGTAACCCCTGGGCCAGCTCTTGCGGCCGTTTTCCTCCACGCTGCGGTTGCTGACCGTACCACTGCCGAAGATGCTGCCGGCGCGAACATTGCGCGTCTTGCACAGGTGGGCGATCAGTTGACCAAAGTGAAAGGTCATGTCCTCGCCCGCCTCACACAGGCCCACCTTGCGGCCGTTCCAGACGCTGTGCAGAGCCAGATGCACCCGACCGCCGTGCCACGCGTCGCCAAGCTCATCTGGGGTGACAGCCACCGGGCTGAAAGCGGTGGCCGGCTTGCTCTGCACAAAGCCAAATCCTTTGGCCAACTCATCGGGGATGAGATGGCGCAGTGAGACATCGTTGACCAGCATGAGAAGGCGCACCCCCTCGAGTGCCTGCTCTGCGTTGCTGCCCATGGGCACATCGCCGGTCAGCACGGCCAACTCGGCCTCAAAGTCGATTCCGAAGGCCTCGTCCGGGCAAACCACCGGATCACACGGGCCCAGAAAATCGTCGCTGCCGCCCTGGTACATCAGGGGGTCGGAATAAAAAGTCTCGGGCACCTGGCTGTTGCGGGCTGCTCGAACGAGCTCCACATGATTGAGATACGCCGAGCCGTCAACCCACTGAAACGCCCTTGGCAGCGGCGCCATGCATCGATGCGGCTCGAAGGGCAGCGCATGCCGGGCCTTGCCCAAGTTGAGGGTTTGATACAGGTCCTCCAATTGCGGCGAAAGAAAATTCCAGTCGTCGAGCACCTGCTGCAATGTCGATGCGATGTCGGTCGCATAATGTGCCAGCGTGAGATCGCGTGAGACGACCAACAATTGGCCGTCACGCGACCCGTCTTTGTAAGTTGCGAGTTTCATGGTTGATTGGGGCACCGGGCCCAACATGTCGAGGCGATCACCTTCATGATCGAGGTCAAAAACCCCGAGCTTAACCCCTCGAGCAACCGGGCTCGGCCGCTGCCCTGGCCGCTTGCCCTGGCACTGACCGCAGCGGTCAGCGCTGCACACCTCTGGTTTTTGCTCGCCGTGCCCCTGCAAGTGGGTTTCAATGACGATTGGCTGGCAACCAGTGCACCGGTGCTGAGCACCCGCGTCATTGAGGCAGCTGGGCCGACCCCGCAAAAAAACCAGGGGCAAGCTGCGCAGGCCAATACACAGAGCACCCCAAACCAGATCGGCAACGCCGCTGCCACGGGACCGTCGCCTGGCATTGCGCCAGCAGCGCCGGCAGATGCCCCGTCGAACTCCGGCGCAGCAGGGGTGCAAATTGCCGTGTCGCAGCTGCAGGAAGCGGCGCAAAACCAGAGCATCGCGCCGACACCCCCAGATCCTGCGGCCCAAGCGCAGTCCAGCCCCGCACTGCCCAGTAAGGACGCCGAGCCACAAGCACCCAGCCCTGCA
>JAJTGH010000059.1 GCA_021299555.1 Comamonadaceae bacterium | reverse complement strand
CAGTGCAGCGTAGGCCCAGGCCATGGACAGATCCAAGCTGGCGAACGTCTGAAAACGCACCCTTTGCACCAGTTGCACGCCAAAGTAGAGCACTGTGGCCAGAAAGCCCAGATGCGTCAGGGTGATGATCCAGCGCACCGCTTGCTTCCATCGCCCTCGGCTCAGGCGCAGCATCAGATCAACCGATACCAATGCGCCCTGCCGGAAAGCGGCGACCGTGCCCAGCATGACGGTCCAGATCAGCAAGCGCCGCATGATCTCCTCGGTCCAGCTTGAGGGTTGCTCAAGAATAAAACGGGTCGCTACTTGCCAAATGCCCAGCAGGCTGATCAGGGCCAGGAGGGCGCAGGCCGCGCTCAGGCTCAGACCTGTGGTGTAACGCTCGATTTGCAGGATGAGTTTTTTCATGGCGGTGCTCGCGGATGGCTGGCCAGCGGAGTCAGCGGTCGCTTAGAGGTCGACTTTATTTGACGGCTTGGATGGCCGCAATTTTGGCGGCACCGAATTCCTTGGCGTACTCTTGGTAAGCGGGTGTGACGGCCTTGCGAAAGCTCTCACCATTGACCTGCTTAATCACCTGCATCCCATCCTTTTCAAGCTGGGCGATGCCGCTGTTTTCATCGTCGTTGACGCGCTTGCGCTGAGCCGCCGCGGCCTTCTTGCCCGCCTCCATGAACACGTTCTTATCGGCTGCGGACAGCTTGTTCCAAACCGCAGGCGAGAGGATCAGGGCAGCGGGCGAGTAGACATGCCCGGTCAGCGACAGGTGCTTTTGTACCTGCGAAAACTTGGCTGCCAAGATCACTGGAATCGGATTTTCCTGTCCGTCGACCGTGCCTTGCTGAAGGGCTGTGAACAGCTCGGGGAAGGCCATGGGCGTCGGGAGGATGCCGAAGGTCTTGTAGCCGTCCATGTGAACCTTGTTTTCCATCGTACGCATTTTCAGACCCTTGGCATCTTCGGCGGCCCGGATCGGCCGCTTGCTGTTGGTCATGTGGCGAAAGCCGTTTTCTGCCCATGCCAGACCGATCAGACCCTTGGCTTGCATGGCTTTGAGCAGGTCTTGACCGACCTGACCGTCCATCACCTTGCGCGCATGGTCATAGTCGCGAAACAGGAAGGGAATATCGACGATCTTGACTTCGGGCACGAAGTTGCCCAGTGGGCCGGTCGATGTGTTGACGATGTCCAGAGTGCCCAGTTGCACAGACTCGATCATCTCGCGCTCGCCGCCGAGAGAACCTGAGGGAAAGTGCTGGCACTTGTATCGGCCTTGGGTGCCTTTTTCAATTTCTTCGCACAAGACGGTGGAGCCGACACCATAGTGCGAGTTGGTCGGAACGGCATAGCCGATCTTGAGCACAGTCTGGGCCTGGGCGCCGGTGACAGCCAGCAGGGCAGTGACGGCCAGTGGCTTGAGCAGGGATGAAATTTTCATGAGCGTCTCCTTGGTTTAAAAAAAGTGAAAACTTTCAATCAGCCAGTGGTCTGGCTTGTTTTTGGAATTCAGGCGTGATTTTGTCGGTATCTTCTCAGCCATCCCAGTCCGGCCGACGTGCCTGCGCGGGGGCGGTATTCGCAGCCCACGTAGCCAGCGTAACCCAGGTTGTCGAGTAAATCCAATAAATAAGGGTAATTGACTTCGCCGCAGTCGGGTTCATGGCGCTCAGGCACGCCGGCAATCTGTATGTGTCCGATGCCGGCAAAGTGGGTTCGCAGTCGGCTGGCCAGATCGCCTTCAACAATCTGGCAATGGTAGAAGTCCATCTGCACCTTGAGGTTGGGGCGCTGTACTTCAGCGCAAATTTGATGGGCCTGGGCTTGATGGTTCAGGTGGTAGCCCGGCATGTCACGCCGGTTAATCGGCTCGATCATCACTGAGATACCGAGTTCGCCGAGCCGGTCGCAGGCCAGTCGCAGGTTGTTGATGTAGGTGCGCCGCAAGCTCTGTGGCTCGACTCCAGCCGGCTCAAGTCCAGCCATGACATGCAGGCGTTTGACTCCCGTGGCTCGCGCATAGGGCAGGGCCGCTTCCAAACCCTGGGCGAACTCCTGCTCGCGCCCAGGCAGGCAGGCCAGGCCCCGTTCGCCGGCGGCCCAGTTGCCGGGCGGCAGATTGAACAGCGCCTGGGTCAGGCCACGTGCCTGAAGGCGCTCTGCGATCTCTTCGGGCCTGAAGTCGTAGGGGAACAGGTACTCGACCGCCTCGAAGCCATCCTCGGCCGCAGCTGCGAAACGCTCCAAAAACGGCACTTCGTTGTACATCATGGTCAGGTTGGCAGCAAAGCGCAGCATGTCGGATTTCCTTCACCAGATCGCGCCAAAGCTGCGCTGGAGTTCTTGCAATTGATCTTCGCTCAAAGGCGATGGCTTGGGCTGGCAAGTCAGCCAAAGCCGGGCGGTTTCTTCCAGTTCCTCAAGCGCTGCCATGGCCTGATCGGGGCTGCCAGACCAGACCACAGGTCCGAGCCGATCGAGCATCACGGCTCTGAGCGCCTTGCCGCTATCCGCGATCAATGCATGCACCCGATCGGCCACCTCGGGATCACCTGGCCGGCGGTAAGCCAGCAATGGCACCCGGCCGACTTTCATGACCTGATAGGGCGTGATGGGCGGCAAAATGGCGTCTGCAGAAAAAACCCCTTGCAAGGTCAAGGCCACCAGATGGGTCGAGTGGGTGTGCAGCACGCAGCGAGTTTGCGGCGATGCGGTGTAAATGCGCCGGTGCAGCGCCAGGGTTTTGCTCGGTCGCTGTCCGGCCAATGTTTGACCCTGCTCGTCCACCCAGGCCAGCTCATCGGGCTGTAAAAATCCCAGGCATGCGTCTGTGGGGGTGATCAGATAGCCTGTATCAAGCTTGACGCTGATGTTGCCGGCTGTGGAATGCACCAGCCCCCGCTCGAACAGCGAGCGGCCCACCCTGCAGATGTCCTGGCGCCAAGGCATCTGGTCGGCTGGAATGGTCGGGTGGCTCATCTCTTTGTCCTCACGCGGCAACGCCGGCTTGCGCCAGCGCCTCAGTAAAGAACTCGGGTCCACCGAAGTTGCCAGATTTCAATGCCAACCAAATGACTTGGTCGTTCCACAGCCCTTCAGTCCAGGGCACGCCGGGGCAGATGCTTGCACCGATATGCAGCTGGCGAACGCCCAGTGCCTGGGTCACGGCGCCCGAGGTTTCCCCTCCAGCGACGACCAGCTTGCGCACCCCAGCCTCGACCAGCGTCTGGGCCAGTGCGGCCAGGGTGCGCTCGGTCAATTGCCCAGCTGGCTCGACGCCCAAACGGTTTTGAGTGGCCTGCACGGTGGCACTGTCCGCAGTGGCGTGGACAAGGACCGGGCCCTGACCCAGCAGGGCCACGGCCTGCCTCTTGAGTTGATCGAGGGTCTGCCGACCTTCGTGGACAGCCAGCGGATCCACGCGCAGGGTGGGCCGACCGCTGTTTTGCCAGTGCAACAACTGAGCCTGGGTGGCTTGGGAGCAAGAGCCGCTGATCAGCGCCGCAGTGCCATGGGCTGCATTCAGGCCATCGGCTTGCGCGCTCGGGGCAAACCACCCCCTTTGGGCATAGGCTGGCCCCAGACCCAAAGCCAAGCCGGATCCGGCCGTCACCAAGGGCAGATCGGCGCAGGCCTGTGCCAGCGTCATCAAATCTTGGTTGCCAATCGCATCGGCCACGGCGATCCCGATGCCCTGTAGGCGCAGTTGATCGAGCGCCTGCTCAACGGCCTTTGGTCCCTGCTGAACCACCGGTTGGGGTACCAGCCCGACCCGTTGAAGGGTTTGCGGTTGCAGCACTCGCAGCAAATTGGCGTCGTGCATGGGCGTGAGCGGGTGCGCTCGCATGCTCGAGTCACTGAGCAGCACATCGCCGACGAACAGGTGGCCTCGGAACACGGTCCGTCCGTTTTCTGGAAAGGCCGGGCATGCGATGGTGATTGGCGCTCGCAGCGCCTGCATCAGCGCATCGGTGACCGGCCCGATATTGCCCTGGGCGGTCGAGTCGAAGGTGGAGCAGTATTTGAAATAAATCTGCCGGGCGCCGGCCGCTTGAAATGCGGCCAGCGCTTGCAGGCTCATTTCCACCGCCTCGGGCACTGGGCAGGTGCGGCTCTTGAGCGCGATCACCACAGCGTCGGCCCTGGGCAGCGGCGCTTGTGGCACGCCTATCACCTGCACCGTGCGCATGCCTGCACGCACGAGCATACTGGCCACGTCGGTGGCGCCGGTGAAGTCGTCCGCGATCACACCCACAATCATGGTGCATCCTTGGTGGGCAGTTCCAGGCCAGCCAGCGCTGCGTAGTATTTAACGACGGCCGCATCGTCTTCACCGCCATGCCCCAGGGCTGCCGTGGCCAGGTAAAGCTGATGCGCTGTGGCGGCCAGTGGAAGCGGGAAGGCCAGCTTGCGTGCCGCATCGAGCACGATGCCCAGGTCCTTGACGAAGATATTGACCGCTGACAGCGGCGTGTAGTCACCTTCAAGGATGTGCGGCACCCGATTTTGAAACATCCAGCTCATGCCAGCCGAGTTGCAAATGACCTCATAGAGCTGATCGGGATCTGCCCCGGCCCTCATGCCCAGGGCCATGGCTTCGCATGCGGCGGCAATGTGTACGCCGGCCAAATGTTGGTTGACCATCTTGACGGTCGAGCCTATGCCCACACGCTCGCCCAGGCGATAAACCTTGCCAGCAAAGGCTTGCATGCAGTCACTGGCCACTTCAAAAGCCCGAGGCTGGCCCGAGGCCATGACGGTCATTTGCCCCTCAGCGGCCTTGCGGGCGCCACCCGAGACCGGTCCATCAATGAGCAACAAGCCTTTTTCAGCCAGCCGCTTCTCCCATTGCGGCGGCAGTGCCGGGTCGACCGTGGCCGAGCAGATGACCACCGACCCACTGATCAGGTGGTCAGCCAGACCGTCGGGCCCGAACAAGACTTCTTCAGTTTGCGCGGCGTTGACCACCAGCACCAAAACCACTTGGCAGTGGGGCGCCAGTTCGCGCGCCGTGGCCACCGCCACTCCGCCAGCCGCTGCGAACTGTTCGCGCACGGCAGCCCGCGTATCGCAGCCCCAGGTCTTCACGCCCTGGCGCAAGGCGGAACAAGCCGCGCCCATGCCCATGGAGCCCAGGCCGATGACGCCCAGATGACGGGGCTGTTTGGAGCTTGTGTTCATTGCCAATCAGTGCCTCGTAGGATTTCGATTGGTTGGGGTGAGCAACTGCTGCAGGGCCTTTTTTGCGCCGGGGTCGGCTTTTTCGATGCGCTGTGCTGCGTTGACCATGTGACGGATTGCGGCACGCCGGGCGCCCGCACGATCTCCGCCCGTGATGGCGTCGATGAGCGCTTCGTGCTCCTGGTTGACCGCCTTCATGAAAGAGTGATGCATGGATTCGTTGGTTCGGGTGACGCGCATGGCTTCGCGTTGATACTGTTCAAGAAAGCCCAGCAGATGCTCAAAATGGGGGTTGTCCGCAGCTCGGGCTATGCTCCGATGGAAGGCCAGGTCTTCCTCCACGCCGTCGCGTCCTTGCGAAACGGCCTCGAGAAGCTGATTCAGCGCCCGGCGCAGTTGAACACATTTTTCTGGTGTGATGCGTTCGGCGGCCAAGGCGCAGACCTCGCCTTCAAGCACGCGCCGGACCTCGACCACTTGCAACACCGCATCCATGGAGCCGAGCACCGAAGGATCAAAAGCCAGTGCCCTGGCGCTGTTGTGTGGCGCAACAAAGACGCCGGAGCCTTGGCGAGAGACGAGTCGGCCCATGGACTTGAGTCGGCTGACCGCTTCACGCACCACAGTTCTTGAAACGCCCAGTTGCTCGGACATTTTCAATTCGGTCGGCAGCTGGCGGTTGGCACCCAGTTCACCGTTTTCGATGCGTTGGAGCAATTGAGCGGCCACCTGATCGGCCAAAGTCATCGCGCCGCGCAGGGGTTCGAGCAGGGGAATGGACATGCAATGATCGGTGGCGGCGATGCCGTGGTTTGTGTGGTCATCATACAAATCTGCCTGACATTTCCCGCTCGGGTTTTCCAGGGGATGATTGGGCGCGTCAAAAGAAAAGGCCCGCTCATGCGGGCCTTTGTGGGGGAAGGTACAGACCTTACTTGGCGGCAGAGGCTGGGGCCGCAGCCGCTGGCGCAGCGCCCGCCGAAGCCGGCTCGGAGGCAGCTGGCGCTGCCGGTGCAGGCGCTGGAGCAACCACCGCAGCAGGCGCGGCCGGTGCGGCTGGCGCAGCTTGAGCGCCGCCGTGGAACTTCATCATCAGCGGCACGATCAGGAGAGCCACGATGTTGATGATCTTGATCAGTGGGTTGACAGCCGGACCGGCGGTGTCTTTATAGGGGTCACCCACGGTATCGCCCGTCACGGCAGCCTTGTGGGCCTCCGAGCCCTTGCCGCCATGGTGGCCGTCCTCGATGTACTTCTTGGCATTGTCCCAAGCGCCACCACCGGTGCACATGGAGATGGCCACAAACAGGCCGGTGATGATGGTGCCCATGAGCAGGCCACCCAAGGCTTTGGGGCCGAGGATCAGTCCGACCAAAATCGGTACCACCACAGGCAGCAAAGAGGGAATCATCATCTCCTTGATCGCCGCCCCGGTGAGCATGTCGACCGCACGGCCATACTCTGGCTTGGCCGTGCCCTCCATGATGCCCTTGATTTCCTTGAACTGGCGGCGCACTTCAACGACCACCGAACCGGCAGCACGGCCCACCGCCTCCATGGCCATGGCACCGAACAGGTAGGGAATCAGACCGCCAATGAACAGGCCCACGATCACCATCGGATCGCTCAGGTCAAAACTGATGGCTTTGCCGTAACCCTCGAGCTTGTGGGTGTAGTCAGCAAAAAGCACCAGGGCAGCCAAGCCGGCCGAGCCGATGGCATAGCCCTTGGTGACCGCCTTGGTGGTGTTGCCCACTGCGTCCAGCGGGTCGGTGATGTCGCGCACCGAAGCGGGCAGCTCCGACATCTCGGCAATGCCACCGGCGTTGTCGGTGATCGGGCCATAGGCGTCGAGCGCAACAATGATGCCTGCCATGCTGAGCATGGACATGGCCGCCACCGCGATACCGTACAAGCCCGCCAAGTTGAAGGCCACGAGGATGGCCACGCAGACAAACAGCACAGGCCAGGCGGTCGAGCGCATGGAAACGCCTAGGCCGGCAATGATGTTTGTGCCGTGTCCGGTGGTCGACGCCTGTGCGATG
This sequence comes from Comamonadaceae bacterium, assembly GCA_021299555.1. GTDB lineage: Bacteria > Pseudomonadota > Gammaproteobacteria > Burkholderiales > Burkholderiaceae_C > Polaromonas. Next base: position 26,837 of record JAJTGH010000059.1, on the reverse strand, counting down.
TGCTGCACCGGAGCGTACTGCGTGCCGGTGTAGAACTCCGTGATCCAGACCAACAAGGCGGTGAGAACCAGGCCGACGATGCAACTGCCGAACAATTTCATCTGACTGCCAGCGGCACCCAGGGCATTGTCCGGGACCAGCCAGGTGGTGACAAAGTAAAAAGCGACCAGAGAAAGCACGCCAGCAATGGCCAGGCCCTTGTAGAGCGCGGGCATCACATTCTTCATGCCAGGGGAGGCTTTGACGAAGAAGCAGCCGATGATGGAGGCAATGATGGACACCGCGCCCAGGCCCAAGGGGTAGAGTACAGCGCTCAGTGGGGCGCCGGTGACCAGCAGGGCGCCGAGAACCATGGTGGCAATCAAAGTGACTGCATAGGTCTCGAACAGGTCGGCCGCCATACCTGCGCAGTCGCCCACGTTGTCGCCCACGTTGTCCGCAATCACGGCCGGGTTGCGTGGATCGTCTTCCGGGATGCCCGCTTCAACTTTACCCACCAGGTCTGCACCCACATCGGCGCCTTTGGTGAAGATGCCTCCGCCAAGGCGGGCAAAGATGGAGATCAGCGAGGAGCCGAAGGCAAAGCCAATCAGCGGATTGAGCAGCCCGGCCAGAGTCTTGTCGGCCGCTGGGTTGCTGCCGACCAAAAACCAGTAAAAACCAGTGACGCCCAGCAGACCCAGGCCCACCACCAGCATGCCAGTGATGGCGCCACCGCGGAAGGCGACATCGAGCGCAGGACCGATGCCACGGGTGGCGGCTTGCGCGGTACGCACATTGGCCCGGACCGAGACGTTCATTCCAATGAAGCCGCAGGCGCCCGAGAGCACCGCGCCCACCACAAAGCCGAGGGCGGTCTTGCCATCGAGGAACAAGCCGATGAGCACGGCCAAAATGATGCCAACAACGGCGATGGTTTTGTATTGCCTAGCCAAGTAGGCCGCAGCGCCAGTTTGAATCGCCGCCGCAATTTCCTGCATGCGGGCGTTGCCCGCGTCCTGAGACAAGATCCAGCTACGGGCCCAAAACCCGTAGACGACCGCAATGAGTCCACATACCAGCGCTAACGTGAGCGCGGAGTTGCCCGTCATATCAATTCTCCATTTTTAGACGTGAGGGTATCGGTGCAACGCAGGGGTTAGGCTACACCGCCTTGCGTTGCTTCCTCCACCCCCGCCTCCGCACGGGGACTGATTGGCCAACCCCTGAAATTTAGCGCCATTCGCTGGCCGCGCCTACCGGGAGTCCGCTTCGAACCAGTAAAATGAGGGTAAATACCGACTTAATCGGCCCGTAATCCTACGTCCCGAGACGGTCCGAACCGTCATTCATTGACCACAACCTAAAGAAGATCTCGAATAAATGTCTCTGGACAACGTCACCTTACCCGACCAATTACGGTTATGTGCCCAAAACGATTTCTGGCGATGGCGATCCGGTGGACGTGCTGGTGATCACGCCAGTGCCTTTAATTCCGGGCGTCGTCGTGCCTTGCCGGGCGATCGGCATACTCAAGATGCAGGACGAGGCCGGTGAAGACGGCAAGGTCCTTGCCGTGCCGATCGACAAAATCCTTTCGATCTACACCCAGTGGCAAAAGCCCGAAGACCTCAACCCCATGCGTTTGAAGACCATCGCCCATTTTTTCGAGCACTACAAGGACCTCGAACCTGGCAAGTGGGTCAAGGTGCTGGGTTGGGAGGGCAAAGAGGCCGCCCACAAGGAAATCCTTGACGGCATGGCCAATTACAGCAAGTCTCGGTCAGCCTGAGCCCAAGGGCTTTGGGTCGGTGGGCTTCAAGCTTGCCGAAACGGGGTTCGGTTTTCCAGGTGCTCCAGATATTTCGAGACACCGTCCGCTTCGCGCTCTAAAAAGCGCTCGACCGCATCTGCAAAGGCCGGGTGAGCCAACCAATGCGCACTGTGTGTCGGTGTGGGCATGAGGGCTCGGGCCATTTTGTGTTCACCCTGGGCGCCGCCTTCGAAGCGCGCAACCCCGTGGTCGATGCACCAGGCCAGGGGCTGGTAGTAGCAGGCTTCGAAATGCAGGCAGTCCACGCGCTCGAGCGCGCCCCAGTAGCGTCCGTAGGCCACCAAGGGCGGCCCGTCCGGCAGTGCGCTGTGGCTCAACCCGATCAGGCTGCTGGCAATCGGCAGTCCATTTCTTTCTGCTATGAACAGCAGCCAGTGCTCAGGCAACAGCGCAGCAAGGCGCGCAAAAAAATCACGGCTCAAATAAGGTGCATTGCCGTGTTCCAGGTAGGTTCGCTCATAGCATCGGTAGAAGAAATCCCAGTCATCCTGGGAAATGGCCATTCCCCGTGACCAGCGAAACGTCACGCCTGCTTCGGTGACTTTTCGTCGCTCCTGGCGAATTTTCTTGCGCTTGTCTTGACTCAGATGGGCCAGGAAGTCGTCGAAATCGCTGAACGCACTGACTGTTTCCCCAGCGCTCGCCGGTTGCTTGTTGTGCCAGTGAAACTGAACGGTCTGGCGCAGCATCAGGCCGGCCTCGGTGCAGGCGAGCAGGTCGGCGTCGGATAAAAACAGCAGATGAAGCGAGGAGAGGCCTTGCTCTTGGCACCATTGCACCAGAGCTCGAACCAGAGCTGTGCGGGCCGCTGGGTCCACGGCCAGAAGACGCGGGCCGGGCACCGGCGTAAACGGGCTGGCCACCAGAGCCTTGGGGTAATAGCTCAAGCCATGCTGCTGGAAGGCATTGGCCCAGGCCCAATCAAAGACGTATTCCCCGTAGGAGTGGCTCTTGACATAGACCGCGCATGCGCCTGCAAGTTCGTCGTTCTGCCAGAGGGTCAGCAGTTGCAGCTTCCATCCGGTCAGCGGTGTCGCGCTCGCGCTGTCGTGCAAGGCCGACAGGTACTCGTGACGCATGAAGGGCCCCAGGCTCTGCCCCGACTGGTCAAGCAGCAATGCGTTCCATTGGACGGCTTGAAGGCCAGCCCATGAATCGAATAACCGGATGCCATAATTGTTTTTCACCACCGGCTATTTTCACCCTGAAATTTCAGACTCTTCACTTGGCATTTTGAATTTGATGTCGCTCAAGATTTGTGTTGCTCAGCTCAACTATTGTGTCGGAGACATGCCGGGCAATGCTCGCATGATCATTGCCGCTGCACAGCGGGCGTATGCCGACGGCTGTCGGCTGGTGCTCACCCCCGAGTTGGCCATTTGCGGCTACGCCGCTGAGGACCTCTATTTGCGGCCCGCTTTCATTGAGGCCTGTGAGGAAGCCGTCGATCAGGTTGCGATGGCTTTGGCAGATTTGAAGGGCTTGCACGTGGTCGTCGGCAGTCCAAGCGTGGCAGATTCGGTCGGCCCGCTGCGCACCCGCAGCGTGAGCCGGCCTCAGTTGTTCAACGCAGCCCACGTGCTGAGCCATGGCCGGCGCTTGCACACCTATGCCAAGCGGGAGTTGCCGAACTACCAAGTGTTTGACGAGCGGCGCTATTTTGTTCCTGGGCAGGCCCCCTGCGTCTTCTCTGTCGGTGAGGGCGCCGATGCAATCCGTGTTGGCTTGCTCATCTGTGAAGACGCCTGGTTCGAGGAGCCCGCCAGGCTCAGTCAGGCGGCCGGCGCGCAGTTGCTTGCGGTCATCAACGCCTCTCCCTTCCATGCGGGCAAAGCCCATGAGCGGGAATCGGCGATGGCCGCGCGGGTCAAGGCTGTGGGCCTGCCACTTGTTTTTGCCCATTTGGTGGGCGGTCAAGATGAGGTGGTGTTCGAGGGCGCTTCTTTTGCGCTGCAAGCCGACTCTCACCTGTGCGGCCGTGCGGCCAGCTTTGTGGAGCAGGCTTTTGTTCTTGAGGCCTCGCACGCCGGCGACGATGCGATTGAGTTGTCCGGACCTGTGGCCTTGCCGCGCAGCCATCAGGCCGATTTGTGGGACGCGCTGGTGCTGGGCGTGCGCGACTATCTGGGCAAGAACGGGTTTCCCGGGGCGCTGCTGGGCCTGTCCGGTGGCATCGATTCAGCGCTGGTTCTGGCCATTGCCGTGGACGCGCTTGGGCCCGACAAGGTGCGTGCGGTCATGATGCCTTCGCCTTACACGGCAGACATTTCTCTGCAAGACGCGCGTGAGATGGCCCAGCGGCTTGGCGTGCGCTATGACGAGTATTCGATCGTGCCGCAATTCGAGGCGTTCCTCAAAACCTTGTCGGGTGAATTTGCCGGGCGGGCCATCGACGCGACGGAAGAAAACATCCAGGCCCGCATCCGTGGTGTGATTCTGATGGCCTTATCCAACAAGTTTGGCTCCATCGTTCTGACCACTGGCAACAAAAGCGAAATGGCCACCGGCTACTGCACGCTTTACGGGGGCATGGCGGGTGGCTTTGCCGTCATCACGGACCTGCTCAAGACCACCGTGTTTGAACTGGCCCGCTGGCGAAATGCCAATGATCCCTATGGCCGGGGCGTCAACCCCATCCCTGAGCGGATCATCACCCGACCGCCTTCGGCCGAACTGCGCCCCGACCAGACCGACCAAGACAGCTTGCCCCCTTACGAGGTGCTCGATGCGATCTTGTCGCGTTACATGGAAAATGATGAGCCGATTGAAGCCATTGTGGCGGCAGGGTTTGATCGCCAGGTGGTCGAGCAGGTGACCCGGCTGATAAAGATCAACGAGTCCAAGAGGCGCCAGGCACCGGTGGGAATACGGGTCAGTCACCGCAGCTTTGGCAAGGACTGGCGCTATCCGATCACCAGTCGGTTCCGGGCCTGAGGTTTTTTGCCCCCCGATGAGTCACAATTGAGGAAACATGCCTTGGAGATCCACATGAAGCAGATCACAGCCATCATCAAACCATTCAAGCTTGAAGAGGTGCGCGAGGCGCTTGCTGAGGTGGGCGTGACCGGACTGACGGTGACCGAGGTCAAGGGTTTTGGGCGACAAAAGGGTCACACCGAGCTTTATCGGGGCGCCGAGTACGTGGTCGATTTTCTGCCCAAGGTCAAGGTGGAAGTGGTGGTCAAGTCGGGCGATGTGGATGCCTGTGTCGATGCCATCATCAAGGCTGCGCGCACTGGGAAAATCGGCGACGGCAAGATTTTTGTGACCTCGGTCGAACGCGTGGTGCGCATACGCACCGGCGAGCAGGACGAATCGGCGGTCTGACGCCAGCCTAGATCAGATCTGCTCGAGTGTCGTTGCTCCTGGAAGCCCGGCCTCCTGGACCAGCGTGCGCAGCAGCGGCTCAGCCGCCTCGTCGACCTTGACCAGGTCCATTTGCCACGGTCCCATGAAGCCCTGGTTCACCGTGTGGTTCAAGAAACTGAGCAATCCGCTGTAAAAGCCCAGGTGGTTGAGCAAGCCGATCGGCTTGTTGTGGTAGCCCAGTTGGCGCCAGGTCCAGACCTCGAAGAATTCTTCCAAAGTTCCGATTCCCCCAGGCAATGCCAGGAAGGCGTCGGCGCGCTCGGCCATGATGCGCTTGCGCTCGTGCATGGTCTCGACGATGTGCAGCTCTGTGCAACCGCGGTGCGCGAACTCCCTGTCCACGAGTGCCTTCGGGATCACGCCCACCACTTGGCCTCCCGCTTGCAGAGCGGCATCGGCCAAGATGCCCATGAGGCCGTTGTGCCCACCGCCATAGACCACCTGCCCGCCGTGGTTGGCGATCCATCGCCCGACGCTGCGCGCTTGTTCGGCCCAGGCTGGGTCGGCTCCTGGTCGGGAGCCGCAGTACACGCCAATCGAGAAGCTGGGCATCCGGTCTACCTTGTCCATAAGGCCGAGCCCCAAATCCCCAGGCACAGCAGCAAAGACAGAAAGACGGCTGCACTGCCCAGGTCCTTGGCCTGTTTGGCCAACGCATGCCACTGTTCACCCATCAGGGGCGCGCCAATCAGTGCTTTGAACCTAAAGGCGGGCCCGCGCCAACCGGTCCAAAGCCCCGCCAATGAGTAGCCCGTGGCGTGCACCAGGCGATCGATCCCTCGGCACCGCTTTCGCTTCGTCCAGTCTGGCGTTTGCTGCCTATCGCTCATTGCTGTGCTTGCGCTGCGGCTTGGTCCCGCGCGGAGTTGATCAGGCGGGTGCCCGCCAGAACGTCATGGGGAAATTGGCGGTCTCTGTGTAATCTTGCACAGCCAGCCCAAGCCAATACCCAGGTCAGCACCGCCAAAAGTGAAAAGCGCGCATCGAGTTCAAGCAACCAGACCAGTGCCAAGGGCGGTAGAAACCACATCCAGCTGAGCACATAACGAAGCAAGGCCTGCTTTTGCGTCAATCGATTGCCCGATCGGTCTACCACACGAATGTGCCAGGTTTTCATGGCCAAGGTTTGCCCGCGCGCCCAGAACCAAACAAAGTAAATCCCCAGGACCAGAAAAAGAAAAATTTGCTGGGGATGACGATTTTCCAGCGCATGTCGCGTTTGGCTCAGAGCGCTGAACAGGTAATCAGCGATGAAGACGACGCCAAACAGCAAGATGCCCTCGTAAAGCCAGCACGCCATGCGCCGCAAGATGGATGGAGTGGTCATCGAGGAGGAGTTCAAGACGGGAGTTGGCCTGAGGCGAGATCTGACGAATCGGCCTGGGCCGGGTTGTTGCGGGCTTGTCGCCGCCACAAACCCCAGTTTACTGGTTGCTCGGCGCGTCGGATGATTCGGTCGGCTCTTCTTGGTTCTCAGCGCCCTTGCTGACTCTTGCCGTATTGATGGGCGGCAGCACAGCGAGTTTTTGAGTAGGTACCGGTTGGACTGCGGTCGCAGCGCCCTGGCTTCGGCCTTTGGCCTGCTCGGCAAGCTTTTGCTTTTGCTCTGGTGAAAGTGCCTGATAGGCCTGCCACTTGGCCAGCTTTTCAGCCGCAGACAACTCACGCGCAACTTCAGCCGTTTTGGCAAAGTTCAGGCGGGCCTGGGCTCTTTCCTGTGGACTCAAGGCCACCCAGTCTCGCATGCGATCGTGCATCTTGGCTTGATCGGGCGCAGGCAGGGCGGCGTAGTTTCTTGAGACTTCCAGCCATTTTCGCTTTTGGGTGGCACTCAGGCCGGCCCAGGAACCGGCCAGCGGGGCCAGCGCCTGCTTTTCGGAGGCGTTCAAGCGCTCCCAGTCCGACGCGCTGCTCTTCGGTGGGCGGGCAGCCTGCGGCTGGGCCACAGGCGGGGCGGTCGTCGCATGGACCAGAGGCTTTCCTGCTGTTTGTGCAACGGCCCCGAGATGCCCCCAGAGCAGCGCCACTGCGGCGATCCACGAACCCACGGAGCCGCCGCGCGAACTGCGGCAAGACGTCGATTCCAGGGCGGTCATGGTCATCGGTGCTTAATTCGTTCGCCTGCGATTTAGATCTCGTCAGTTTGCAGGAATTGCAAAAACCCTGGGTCGGCAAAGGCTGCCGGGGGAAGCTCGTCCGTCAGCAAGGCCAGATCGACGACCGCGAGTTCACGGGCGCGCAGATCGGTTTGGGCTTCGCTGATGCCCAGTATGCCGAAGACGAGCATGAGCAGCACCAAGCTCGAACTCAGGCGTCCAAACCAACCCATGCGCTCTTCTTCACCCCATCCGAGTGCGAGTTCGCCGCCGCGTCCGTAGACCGCCGCTGTGCGGCTCGATTGAACTTTCCGGCTGGCCAGTGCGCGCTCTCGGGCCGCTCGCAGGCGCTCGGTGACGTCCCTGGGCAGGTCATCGAGCGTCTGGTTCAAGTGGGCGGCCAAGCGCATACCCTGCCGGTTCAAGAGCAATTCTTTTTGATTCGAGTGATTCAGATTCATGATGAAACCCCCTTGGGCCTCAAGGCTTTGCTGAGCGCCTGAACCGCCCTGAAGCAGTGCGTCTTGACACTCCCCTCGGAGCAGCCCATGGCTGCGGCCGTCTCCGCCACATCCATCTCCTCCCAATAACGCATCAGAAAGGCTTCTCGTTGACGATCGGGCAGTTCCATGATGAGAGATTCCAATTTTTTTAGCGTTTGCGACCGTTCCAGGGCATCCTGAGCACTTTCCGTGCCTGCGGAGCTGAGCAAATCCTCCAGGACCTCAAGCGGGTCCCCGTCACCATCGCCATCGACGCCAGCCTGCAAATCGCTGAAGTTCGAGAACAGCCCCTGCTGCGTTTTTTGCCGCCTGAACCAGTCGACGATGGTGTGTGACAGGATACGCTGAAAAATGTGGTGCAACTCAGCCACCGGCCGGTCCCCGTAGTGTTGGGCCAATTTCATCATGCTGTCTTGCACGATGTCCAAGGCCGCGTCGTCATTTCTGACGTGGTAGGCGCTGCGCTTGAATGCGCGCCGCTCCACGCTTTTGAGAAAATCCGACAGTTCTTTTTCAGTGGCCAAGGTGTGCTGTTGCGCTTCGCTCTGCTGGCGGTAGGAATTGTCGCCAAACTGCGTTGCGGATCGGTGATCGGGTCAACGGGCTTGGCCCAAAAGATTATGGCACTGCCACCCGATCGATCGGTCCATCGACTCGATGGGGATTATTGATGTCATAATCGATGGTTCCGTTCAAGAGGCAAACGGGTCTGGATCCGGCGAAAGATCAATCTCGCCCATGGTCTCAGACCTCAAGTTCCACAGCCGCCCCAAAAGGTCGAGCCCAGGAGCACCGAAGGTTTTTCGTTAGAGAAATTCGCAAAGGTTCATCATGGAAATCTCCAAGGCCGAATTGGCCAGCGCAGCAGCGGCCGCCCAGAGCAACAAATCACCCGAGCTCATGGGCGCAGAAATCCTGGTCCGCTCTCTCATAGAAGAAAAGGTCGAGTTCATCTGGGGCTACCCGGGCGGAGCTGTCCTCTATATTTACGATGCCCTGTACAAGCAGGACAAGATGCAGCATGTACTCGTGCGTCACGAGCAGGCGGCCGTCCATGCTGCAGATGGCTATGCGCGGGCCACAGGCGAGGTGGGCGTGGCCCTGGTGACTTCAGGTCCCGGCGTCACCAATGCGGTCACTGGCATTGCCACGGCCTACATGGACAGCATCCCCATGGTCATCATCACGGGTCAGGTGCCCACGGCCGCCATCGGCCTGGACGCATTTCAGGAGTGCGACACGGTGGGCATCACCCGTCCGATCGTCAAGCACAACTTCCTGGTCAAAGACGTACGCGACCTGGCTGCGACCATGAAGAAGGCGTTTCACATTGCCCGATCTGGGCGTCCTGGTCCTGTGGTGGTCGACATCCCCAAGGATGTGTCGGTCAAAAAATGCGCCTACGAATACCCGGCCAGCGTCGAGATGCGCAGCTACAACCCCGTGCGCAAAGGCCACGGAGGCCAGATTCGCAAGGCTTTGCAGCTTTTGATGTCGGCCAAGCGGCCTTATGTCTACAGCGGCGGCGGGGTGCTCTTGTCCAATGCTTCGCAGGAATTGCGAACCCTCGTCGACATGCTGGGCTACCCGTGCACCAACACCTTGATGGGCCTTGGCGCCTATCCGGCCACTGACAACAAGTTCCTGGGCATGCTGGGCATGCACGGAACAATTGAAGCCAACAACGCAATGCAAAATTGCGATGTGCTGATCGCCATCGGCGCGCGTTTTGATGACCGCGTGATCGGCAACCCCAAGCACTTCGCGCAAAACGAGCGCAAGATCATCCACATCGATATTGATCCCTCCAGTATTTCCAAACGCGTCAAGGTCGATGTTCCGATCGTTGGGGATGTCAAGGACGTTCTGGTTGAGCTCATCGCCATGATCCGCGAGTCGGGCCTCAAGCCCGACGCCCAGGCTTTGAAGCAGTGGTGGCAGACCATCGAGGGATGGCGCAGCCGGGACTGCCTGAAGTACGACCGGGCCAACAAGGATGTGATCAAGCCTCAGATGGTGATCGAGACCTTGTGGAACATGACCAAGGACGCCGACGCTTACGTCACCTCCGATGTGGGGCAGCACCAAATGTGGGCCGCACAGTTCTATAAATTCAATGAGCCGCGCCGCTGGATCAATTCGGGTGGTCTTGGCACCATGGGCGTTGGTATCCCTTATGCCATGGGCATCAAATTGGCCAAGCCGCAGAGCGAGGTTTATTGCGTCACCGGCGAAGGCTCCGTTCAAATGTGCATTCAGGAGTTGTCCACCTGCCTGCAGTACAACACCCCGATCAAGGTCATTTCCCTGAACAACCGCTACTTGGGCATGGTGCGGCAATGGCAGGAAATCGAATATTCCGGTCGCTACAGCCACAGTTACATGGATGCACTGCCCAATTTCGTGAAATTGGCTGAGGCTTTTGGACACGTTGGCATGCTCATTGAGCGCCCGCAAGATGTCGAGCCTGCTTTGCGCGAAGCGCGCAAGCTCAAGGACCGCACGGTCTTCATGGATTTCAGAACCGACCCCACGGAGAACGTTTTTCCCATGGTGCAGGCGGGCAAGGGCATCACCGAGATGCTTCTGGGCAGCGAAGACCTTTGAGGCGGCGCGACACCCTGACCAAATTTGACCGGGGCCTGCCGATCGTGCTGGCCATATTCCCTTGACGAATCTATGGCCTGCCAAGCCCGCGCATTACCGTGTGCGGGGGAGGGCAGGGCAAATGAGGAAGCTGATATGAAACACATCATTGCCGTGCTGCTTGAAAACGAAGCCGGTGCCCTGTCTCGCGTCGTGGGCTTGTTCTCCGCCCGCGGATACAACATCGAGTCCTTGACCGTGGCCCCTACCGAGGACCCGAGTCTGTCGCGCATGACCATACAGACCACGGGTTCAGACGACGTCATTGAGCAGATCACCAAACACTTGAATCGCCTGATCGAGGTGGTCAAGGTGGTCGACCTGACCGAAGGCCCCTACACAGAGCGCGAGCTCATGATGGTCAAGGTGCGCGCGGTGGGCAAGGAGCGTGAGGAAATGAAGCGCATGGCCGATATTTTTCGTGGCCGCATCATTGACGTGACCGAGAAAAGTTACACCATCGAGTTGACCGGTGACCAGTCCAAAAACGATGCGTTTTTGGAGGCCATTGATCGCAGTGCGATTTTGGAGACTGTGCGAACCGGCGCCAGTGGCATCGGCCGCGGTGAGAGAATCCTGCGCATTTGAGACTCTTTTGCAAGGCTCGGCCACCCGTCCGTTCGGGCCGAGCCTGTCGAGGCCTTGCGGCAACGCAAGGTGCTTGAGCCCTTCGACAGGCTCAGGTCGAACGGCAACTTCAACTGGAGATAAAAATGAAAGTTTTTTACGACAAGGACTGTGATCTGAGCCTGATCAAGGGCAAGACGGTGGCCATCATCGGCTACGGCAGCCAGGGACATGCGCATGCGCAAAACCTCAATGACAGCGGCGTCAAGGTGGTGGTGGGTCTGCGCAAGGGCGGTGCCTCTTGGGACAAGGTCGGCAAGGCCGGCTTGAATGTCCTTGAAGTCAACGAGGCGGTGAAGTCTGCAGACGTCGTCATGATCTTGCTGCCGGACGAGCAGATTGCCGAGGTCTACAAGAACAACGTCGAGCCCAATATCAAAAAAGGTGGCTCCCTGGCCTTTGCACACGGCTTTAACATCCATTACAACCAAGTGGTCCCACGCGCTGACCTCGATGTCTGGATGGTGGCTCCCAAGGCTCCGGGTCACACCGTGCGCAGCACCTATGCCCAGGGTGGCGGCGTTCCGCACCTCGTGGCTGTGCATCAGGATCAAAGTGGCAAGGCCCGTGATCTGGCGCTGAGCTATGCCATGGCCAACGGTGGCGGCAAGGCCGGCATCATCGAGACCAATTTCAAAGAAGAGACCGAGACCGATTTGTTTGGCGAGCAGGCCGTTCTGTGCGGCGGCGCGGTCGAGCTGATCAAGATGGGCTATGAAATTTTGGTTGAGGCCGGTTACGCCCCCGAAATGGCTTACTTTGAATGCCTGCACGAACTTAAGCTGATCGTCGACCTGATCTATGAGGGCGGCATTGCCAACATGAACTACTCGATTTCCAACAACGCCGAGTTCGGCGAGTACGTCACCGGCCCTGAGGTGATCAACGAGCAGTCTCGTGCAGCCATGCGCGCTGCGCTCAAGCGCATTCAAAATCCAAGAACAAGTTGGTGGACCAGACGCGCAACTGAGCGATCTCCGGCGTTTCGGTCGCGCTGATTCGGCCGCTGCCATCAAGAAGGGCGCTCTTTAGGGCGGCCTTCGCTTTGTCTGGGTTTCGCAGTGTGAGCGCCTGCCTTTACACTTGTTGCCATGCCAGAAACCCCTGAACAGTCCCCCCGCCCCGATTCGGCCGAGGTGCGCAAGCCGCGCAAGGGCATTTATGTGCTGCCCAATTTGTTCACGCTGGCGGCCCTGTTCGGCGGCTTTTACTCGATCGTGATGGCCATGAACGGCCGCTTTGAGCAAGCGGCCATCGGGGTTTTTTGTGCCATGGTGCTGGACAGCCTTGATGGGCGTGTGGCCCGCATGACCAATACGCAAAGCGCCTTTGGCGAGCAAATGGATTCGCTCGCTGATATGGTCTCATTTGGTGCCGCGCCTGCCCTGATCGCCTATGTCTGGGCACTCACCGGTCTGGGGCGCTGGGGGTGGATCGCGGCCTTCGTTTACTGCGCCTGTGCAGCGCTGCGGCTGGCGCGGTTCAACGTCAATACCACGGTGGTCGACAAGCGCTTTTTCCAGGGCCTTCCATCGCCGGCGGCCGCAGCCATAGTCACTGGCTTTATTTGGTTGGTGACCGAGGCAGGCATCAAGGGCGCCGAGGTCAGCTGGTTCATGTTCGCGCTCATGCTTTACGCTGGGCTGACCATGGTGACCAATGTTCCGTTCTACAGCTTCAAGGACGTGAGCTTCAAGCGCAGTGTGCCTTTTGCAGTCATCGTCTCGATCGCGCTGGGCATTGCCGTGATCAATATTGACCCGCCGACGGTCATTTTTGCCTTGTTCGTAATGTACGGTATGTCCGGGTATGTGCTTTACTTCTGGCGACGCTACAAGGGATTGCAGACCAGTGTGATCTCCACATCAACCGAAGAGCCGGACGAGCGTGGCCTGCACAAATAGCACACCGGCCGGGCGGCACACAACTTCGCCGCGCTGTGATAAACTCAAGCCATGAACACGAAAGCGGTCTCGCTACTGCTAGCGCCCAACGGGTGGCGACAGTAACGCGCACGCGTGTTCGAAGTCGACGGCCCGTTTGCCTCAGCATCCGGGCCGTTTTGCTTTGTGCCATGCCCTGAATGCTGAGAACCAGGGGTTGTTTTCCAGCCAACCAGGACCTATTGCAATGACCGACAAACTCATCATCTTTGACACCACTTTGCGCGACGGCGAGCAGTCACCCGGCGCTTCCATGACCCGCGACGAAAAGCTGCGCATTGCGCGACAGCTCGAGCGTCTGAAAGTCGATGTCATTGAAGCCGGCTTTGCAGCCAGCTCCAATGGTGATTTCGAGGCGGTACGGGCGATCGCCAATGCGATCAAGGATTCGACCGTGTGTTCCCTGTCGCGGGCCAACGACCGAGACATTGCACGCGCAGCCGAGGCACTCAAAGGGGCAGAGCGCGCGCGCATCCACACCTTCATTGCCACTTCGCCTCTGCACATGGAAAAAAAGCTGCGCATGACGCCCGATGAGGTGTTTGAGCAGGCCAAGCAGTCGGTTCGATTTGCACGCAACCTGGTGGGCGATATCGAGTTCAGCCCTGAAGACGGTTATCGCAGCGAGGTCGACTTTTTGTGCCGCGTGATTGAGGCCGTCATCGCCGAAGGCGCGACCACCATCAACGTGCCCGATACCGTGGGCTATGCGGTGCCTGAACTCTATGGCGAGTTCATACGTACCTTGCGTGAGCGCATTCCCAATTCGGACAAGGCGATTTGGTCGGTGCATTGCCACAATGACCTGGGTATGGCTGTGGCCAACTCGCTCGCCGGGGTCAAAATCGGTGGTGCTCGCCAAGTGGAATGCACCATCAACGGTCTTGGCGAGCGCGCCGGCAATTGCTCCTTGGAAGAGGTGGTGATGGCGGTCAAGACGCGCCGCGATTATTTTGGTCTGGATGTGGGTGTGGACGCCAAACACATCGTTGCCGCCAGTCGCATGGTCAGTCAGACCACGGGTTTTGTGGTTCAACCCAACAAGGCGGTGGTCGGAGCCAACGCATTTGCGCATGCATCGGGCATACACCAGGACGGCGTGCTCAAGGCGCGCGACACCTACGAGATCATGCGTGCTGAAGATGTGGGCTGGAGTGCCAACAAGATCGTTTTGGGCAAGCTCAGCGGTCGCAACGCATTCAAGCAGCGCTTGCAGGATCTCGGTGTTGCGTTGGACAGCGAGACAGAAATCAACAGCGCGTTTGCCCGCTTCAAGGAGTTGGCCGACCGAAAGAGCGAGATCTTTGACGAAGACATTCTTGCCCTGGTCAGTGACGAGAGCGTGACCAGTGAAAACGAGCAATATGGCTTCGTATCGCTGTCGCAGCGCAGCGAAACCGGAGAGATGCCCTATGCCTCCATCGTTTTTACGGCCGATGGCAAGGAAGTTCATAGCCAGGCCGAGGGCAACGGACCTGTGGATGCATCGCTCAAAGCCATTGAGGCGCATGTGAAAAGTGGCGCCGAGATGGTGCTGTACTCGGTCAATGCCATCAGTGGCTCCACTGAAAGCCAGGGGGAAGTGACTGTGCGTCTGCAAAACAGTGGGCGTGTGGTCAATGGGGTGGGGGCTGACCCCGACATCGTTGTGGCATCGGCCAAGGCTTACCTCAGTGCGCTTAACAAGCTTCAAAGCAAGGCCGATCGGGTCGCTGCCCAGGGCTGATCTCATCGTTTTCATAACGAATAGCAAAAGGGGCCATCGGCCCCTTTTGCGTTGTCGTGCGCCATCCTCAGGTACCTGTCCACGTCCAAGACGGTGCATGTGGCTTTTTATGCATTAGGAAAATCTCGCAAGTTTTTGATATTGCATAACTTTTTGAACTTCGCTACACTGCCGGCACGTTTGATCATCACCGAACTCGGTCGACTTCATGACTGTTGCAGTTTTGAGAAATTTCATGTCACTCGCGGCCGTGTTTGGCAGTGTGTTGGCGCTATGCCTTTTCACCGCTCCGGTGTGGGCCCAAAGTAAAGCTGCATCGCCTGCGTCGCAGGCTCAAAATAAAGCTGCATCGCAGGCTCAAAAGGCCCTGGACCAGAAGAAACGGCAAGCCCTCAAGTCCTCGGGCGCGTCTGCGTCTGTCAAATCAGGCCGTGCTCGCTCTGCCAGGGTCAAACAGTCCAAGCCTGCATCAGAGGCGCGACCGCCTCGGCCTTCTTTTGGTCAGATGGCTGGCCTGCATGCTTCGGCCGATCCCTTGTCGCTGCGATCGAGCGTGGCTTTGGTGATCGATCAAGACACCCAGGAAGTGTTGTTCAGCAAGAACGATCAGGCCGTCCTGCCGATCGCCTCGCTGACCAAGTTGATGACTGGTGTGATCGTCAGCGAGGGCAAGCAGTCCATGGACGAGATGATCACCATCACGCAAAATGATGTGGACACCGAGAAGGGCAGCACCTCGCGCTTGCGCGTGGGCGTCAGCCTCACTCGGGGTGAGCTCTTGCATCTGGCGCTCATGTCGAGCGAAAACCGGGCGGCCCATGCGCTGGGCCGGACCTACCCCGGCGGGTTGGGTGCTTTCGTGTCGCTGATGAACAGCAAGGCTCAGTCACTGGGTATGAAGGACACCCGATACGTCGAGCCCACGGGGCTGTCCAGCCGCAATCAGTCGAGCGCTCAGGATTTGGCCATTTTGGTTCGTGCTGCGTCGGCCGATCCTGTGTTGCGCGAGTTGTCCACTTCCACCGGCCATCAAGTGACGCTCGGTCGCCAGACGCTTCAATACAACAACACCAATCGCTTGGTGCACAGCCCGGAATGGGAGATCGGTCTTCAAAAGACCGGCTACATCTCGGAGGCGGGCCAGTGTTTGGTCATGCAGGCCAGGGTGGCGGGGCGCAAGCTGATCATGGTGTTTCTCGACTCGGCAGGCAAACTGAGTCGGCTCGCTGATGCCGAGCGGGTCAAGCGCTGGGTCGAAAAAAGCCCTGCTGCAGCACTTCAGGGCAACGCCCAAGGCCAGGCACCGGTGGCAGCGGGCCTCAAAAGCTGATCTGTTCGCTCACCCTGCAGCTTTTGCTGCGCGATGGCCCAGCGCCGTAGAGATTTGACTGGCCGTGGCCTGCAGTTTTGCCAGCCAGTTTTCGTCCAGGCGGTTGGCTGGGGCTGAAATCGACAAGCCCGCCACCAGCTTGTTTTGATCGTCATAAATGCCTGCTGCCATGCAGCGCACGCCGAGCTCGAGCTCTTCGTTATCGCGGGCAATGCCATACTGCCTGGCCTTTGAAAGCTCCCGCTCAAGGGCGGGCAACTGTGTGATGCTGTTTTGGGTGTGCCCCGCCAGGCCTGTTCGGGTGGCATAGGCCCGCACGCGTGGAGCATCGTCGGCGGCCAGGAACAACTTGCCGGTGGACGTCAAGTGAAGCGGTGCACGACCGCCGATGGCGCGCACCACCTGCATGCCCGAACGCTCGCTGTAGGCGCGTTCGATGTAGATGATTTCGTCGCCTTGCCGAACGCTCAGATTGACCGGCTGCTGTATCAATTTGTGCAACTCGCGCATGGGAATCAGGGCAGCGTCGCGCACACTGAGCCTGGCCTTGACGGCGTTTCCCAATTCGAGCAACCGCATACCCAATCTGTAACTGCCGGCCTGCGGCCTGTCGACGAAGCGGCCCACGGCCAGATCGTTGAGGATGCGGTGCGCGGTTGAAGGGTGCAGCCCTGATTTTTCGCTGATCTCCTTGAGCGTGACGGGCTCTTCCCGGTTGGCCAGGATTTCGAGCAGCGTGAACATCCGACCGATCACCTGCACGGTGGGCTCGGTCGGTGCGTTGGAATCCGTGTTTTTTTTCATTCTCGCCTCGTTCGCCTCGAATTTTACAAGGTGAAAACGCTTGTCGGAGGCTGGACTGTGGCAGCGTGTTCTGGGATCGTCAGAGTGCTTACCCGGGCGCGGAGCACCTCAGGGCTGGGCCGAACTGTTCGCGCCCTCTTGCCAGCGTCCGTCAACGAGCACTTCGTGAGGGCTGAATCGGGCCTTGTAGCTCATTTTCGGACTCTGTTCGATCCAGTATCCGAGATAAAGATAGGGCAGCCGCAGCTGGCGTGCCTGCTCAATTTGCCACAAGATGCTGTAGTTGCCATAGCTGGCCCGACGGGTGGGGTCGTAAAAGGTGTAGACGGCCGACAGGCCGTCCTCGAGCACGTCGAGGATGGAGACGCTGCGCAAGGGGCCGAGCCGGCCGTTGGCGCCAGGATCTCGGAACTCCACCAAGCGGGAGTTGACCCGACTTTGCAGCAGGAATTGGGTGTACTGGTCGATGCTGTCCTGGTCCATGCCCCCACCACAATGGCGACCGCTTTGGTACTTGAGGTACAGCTCGTAGTGCTCTGCAACGAAGCACAGCTTGAGCACCCGAGCCTGCATGTCCTGGTGTTGTTTCCATGCTCTGCGCTGACTGCGATCCGCCTTGAAACGATCGACGGGAACACGCAGCGGCACGCATGCGTGGCAGCCCTGGCAGTGTGGCCTGTAGGTGAACATGCCACTGCGCCGAAAACCATTGGCCACCAATTCTGAGTAGGCCTGGTTGTGTATGAGATGGCTGGGCGTAGCCACCTGCGAACGGGCCATCCGCTCTGGCAGATAGCTGCAGGGATAAGGTGCGGTGGCGTAAAACTGCAGCGTCTGCAGCGGGAGGTCTTTGAGGTGGGTCACAGCCAGATCCTCACAGGATCGCGTTCCAGTATAAAGGGTCGAATTGCCATCGCGCTGATGGCTTTTCAATGCCTCGTGCCACCAGGCTGATGAAGTGTGTGCGCCCAATCTCGGCCGCTCCGAGTGAGGCCAGATGGCTGGTGTTTTGCTGGCAGTCTATGGCCTCAACCCCTTGAGTCCGACACCAGGCCACCAGTGCGCTGAGCGCAATTTTTGACGCATCGGTGCGTTGTGCGAACATGGATTCGCCGAAAACCATGCGGCCCAGTGCGACGCAGTACAGGCCGCCAACCAACTGCCCGTCGATCCAGGTCTCGACGCTGTGGGCCAGTCCCCGCTTGTGCAGTGCCTCGTAAGCCTGGATCATTTCGGGCAAGATCCAGGTGCCGCTTTGTCCCTGACGCGGCGCGCTCGCGCAGTGCCGGATCACCTGAGCGAAATCCCGGTTCATATGGATCTGGCAATCTGACGACCTGAGGAAGCGCTTGATGGTTTTTTTCAGGGAAGGGTGAAGCTTAAAGTGGGCTGTTTGCAGCACCATGCGTGGATCGGGGCTCCACCACAGCACGGGCTGACCGGCACTGAACCACGGAAAGATGCCTCTCCGGTAGGCATCGATCAGTGTGGTCGCTGAGAGGCCTCCCCCGGCGGCCAGTAGCCCGGGAGCAGGTGACTGCGGCCCCCAAGCCTGCTCCAGCGCAGGAAAGGGCTCACCCTCTTCGAGCCAGGGAACGGGTTGGGGCATGGAGCGCTTGACTGCTTTTGGATGCGGTGACGGATGGTAGCGCCATTGGCGTGGCGCCAACGGTCATCGAAGCAGCCCGCCGTGCGTGGTATCCATGGCGACGACACTGTTAGGGTCGCTGCCTGACCCTTCAGATGACCTGATTGTGCTTGAGTTGTGCCAATTCCTCAGCGCTGAGCCCCAGCAGATCACCATAGATGACGGCGTTATGTTCGCCCAGAGCGGGCGGGGATTGCACGGGCACGTGTGAGTCCGACAGCCTGACCATGTTTCCAGGGATGGTCAGTTGCCCGCGTTGCGGATGCTCGAAGCTCACGAAGGTCCCTCTTTCACGCAGGTGCGGATCTGACCAGAGTTCCATCGTGTCGAAAACGGCGCTGGCTGGCACCATGGCTTGCCCCATGAGTCGCATGACCTCTCGCTTGTCGTGTTGGCAGGTCCACTGGGAAATCATCGCGTCAATTTCGCTCGCGTGCGCCGCCCTCTGGCCGGGTGTGAGAAAACGCGGGTCATCGACCAGATCTTCCCGTCCAATGACCTTGAGCACGTTGTGCCATTGTTTGTTGCCCGCCCGCGTGGTGTAGATGTAGCAGTAATCGTTCGGACCATCGCCCTTGCAGCGATAGACTTCACTGGGCGAGGTGCCGGCAAATATGCTTTGATTGGCCGTGCGCACAGCGGCATGCCCGAACATGGCTTGAGCCGCATAGGCAATGCGCATGAATGCGATGATGGCGTCCTGCATCATGACTTCCACAACCTGCCCGCGTCCGCTGGACTGACGCTGATGCAGTGCCGCCAAGATGCCGACGATGCAGTGCAAGCCGGCTCCGGAGTCGGCGAAGTTGGGGCCGGGCTTGAGTGGGCGACCTTGCGGCTCACCTGTGATGGAAAGGGCCCCCCCGGCGGCCTGTGCGATCGGATCGAAAGCCAAATAGTTGGCGTAGGGGCCATTGGGTGCAAAGCCCTTGATGCGCGCGTAGATGATGCGGGGGTTCAATTCAAGTACTTCGGCGGCGCCAAAGCCCAGTCGTTCGATCACGCCGGGTGCAAAGTTTTCCACGAAGATGTCGCCGACTGCGATCAGCTGGCGCAAGACTTTCTTGCCTGCCTCGGCCTTAAGGTCCAGTGTGACGCTCTTCTTGTTGGCATTGAGTTGGATGAAATAGTGCGAGTCGACCCCGGGTTCGGTACTGGAAAAGCGACCTTGCTCCCCTTTGCCCGGTGGTTCGATTTTGATGACCTCCGCGCCCAGCCAGGCCAGCAACTGGGTGCATGATGTGCCCGACTCGAACTGTGTCAGATCGATCACGCGCAAGCCCTGTAGGGCTGTTGTTGGGGTCTGTGCGGTGGCTGATGCGTCAGTGCTCATCGCGTTGTTCTCCTCGTGGCTCAGTTGGGGGTGGCCCCTGAGATCTGGACCAGTTCTCTCCAGCGGCGAATCTCGCTTTGGAAGAAGGCGCTGAATTCCTGCGAACTTGAGCCTACTGGCTCCAATCCGAGATCGACCAAGCGGTTGCGTACCGCCGTCTCCGATAGCGCGGCAGCCATCGCCTTGCTCATGGCCTCCACAATGGCCACCGGCGTCCCCTTGGGAGACCATGCGAGCCCCGATGGCTTTTTCGAACAGTGCCCCCGAGACGTGCTGCAGCGATCCGGCACCAGCCGAGCCATAGTTGATCTTGCCTGGATTGGCTTTGACGTAGTCCACAAACTCTTTGACGGACTTGGCAGGCAATGAGGGATGGACCGCCAAAATGCTGGCGATGCTGGTGATCTGAGTCACCGGCACGAAGTCCTGGCTGGCATCGTAGGGCAGGCTCTTATTCAGGCTGGGCCCAGAAGCCAGCGAGCCGGAGCCAAAAAGAAAGGTCTGCCCATCCGGCTTGGAGATGGCCACGGAATTTGCCCCGACCACGCCGGACGCTCCCGGGCGATTGACCACCACCACAGACTGGCCGAGCTTTTTGCCGAGTTGTTCGGCCAGGACGCGAGCGGCAATGTCGGTGCTGCCCCCTGGGGCAAAGCCGACCACCAGGGTCACGGGCGCGGTGGGCCAAGTCTGTGCCAGTGCGGGTGCGCAACTGATCAGACCGATGAGGCTGGCGAATATGAAGGGCAGTCGTTTCATCGTCATGGTGGTACTCCGGTGGCTGGTTGAAAAAAGGTCGATGGTGATGCTCAGGGCGCGGGCCCTCAGGTCGAAAAACTGGTGAAGCTGGCTGTGCTGGCGCGCGCGCGCCAGTCGGTGACCACATTGACCAAGGCGACCTGGCCTTGTGCCACGGCCTCGGCTGCGCGCTCCAGGGCCGGCCGGATGTCCTCCGCCCGCTCGACCTGCTCCCCATAGCACCCGAGGGCCTGGGCCATCCGGTCAAATCGTGTGTATCCCAGGTCGCGCCCGGGTTTGATGCGGTCCGGATCGGCCGTCCATCCGCCGTTGAGGCTAATGATCACGAGGATCGCAAGTTGGTGGCGCACAGCGGTGTCCAACTCCATCGCATTGAGGCCGAAGGAGCCGTCACCATGAATCACCACGACTTGTTTGTCAGGGCGAGCGGCCTTGGCACCCACGCCGAATGGCAGGCCAACCCCCATGGTGCCGAACGGGCCGGAGTTCAGTCGGTGACCTGCATGAAAGCTGGGGATGGTTTGACGAGCGAAGTTGAGGATTTCCTGGCCATCGACGCACAAAATGGCATCTCGGTCGATGAAATCTCGCACCTCCTTGCACAGCCTCAGGGGATGGATCGGATGGGCATCGGTGGCAAGCTTGGCTTCGGCGGCTGGTGCCTTGGCTAACTCGATGGTCTGCAGACGATCGCGCCACGGTCGGTACGTGTCAGGTCCAATGGTCTGGTGGGCTGCTACGGTGAGTTGCTCCAGGACGGCACGGGCATCGCCGACCAGGGGCAACTCGGTACGCTGGCAGGTCTGTACCTCCCCAGGGTCGATGTCGATGCGGGCAAAGCGGGCTTGCGAGGAGAATCGTGGCGGCTTGCCGTGCGAAAAGACGAAATTGAGCCGGGTGCCCACCACCAGCACGAAATCGGCCTCCTTGAAGGCAGTTGACCGGCCTTGTGCAAAGCACCAGGGATGATCTTCAGCGATCACGCCGCGCCCTTGCGGAGTTGTGTAAAAGGGGATGCCCGTGCGTCCGACGAAGTCCTCCAGAGCGTGCTCAGCCTGGGACCAGATCACCCCGCTGCCGCTCAGGATGATGGGGCGCTGGGCCTGGGCCAGGCGCTCGATGGTTTGGCCGACCAGCTCTGGGTCTGCCAGAGGTCGAGACGGCGGGATGGCCCCGACGGCTGGGGGCCAATACACCTGATCCTCGTCGATCTGACGGTACAGTACATCGCCAGGCAGGTCGATGTAGACCGGTCCGGGTTTGCCCGAGATGGCCTGCCTGAACGCGGTCGCAACCGCCTCGGGAATCCGGGCGGTGTCCAGCACGCGATCGGCATACTTTGTCACCGGCTTCATCAAGGCCAGTTGATCGATTTCCTGGAAAGCACCTGTGCCGAAACTGTGGCTGGGGCTGGCACCACCAAAAGCCACAACTGGAGCGCAGTCGATCAGCGCATTGGCCAGGCCAGTGGTCAGGTTGATTGTTCCTGGTCCGGATGCGCCAAAACAAACGCCGGGCTTGACCCGCACACGCGCATAGGCTTGGGCCATCATGGCGGCTGCCTGCTCGTGTCGTACATCAATGCCGCGAATGCCTTGTGCCATGGTGGCCAGCAGGGCGTCATTGATCGGCCCTCCCATGATGAAGAAAAAAGTATCGACGCCTTGACGCTTGAGCGATTGGGCCAGTAGGGTGTTACCTGTGACCATGGCCATGATGTTCGTCCTCTCTCTTTTGTTCCGGTTACTCAGTGGGCTCGCTGTCAGTTTATGCAGGACCTCCGGCGGGGTCTAGGTGGCGGCATTGGTGACCGAATGGATGGTGATATCGGCCTGCGATCACTTCTGAAAAAAGCGATTTTTAGACGTGAGAGCAAGGCCGATCCAACGCCAAGCTTGTCGCAGGAGCGACAAGCTTGGCGTTGACCTTGATGCCGGCATGACCGTGATGGCGTGGTTGGATGACGCGCTGGCGGCGCGATGACCTGAGACTCAGGGTCATCAGCAGGTAGGCATTCTGTCTCGGACTGTTAGCATCCAAACCTGTTGAGGTTTACTGTGCCCGGCGCGTCGCCGTTCGCCTGCCGACTCCCCAAGCTGCGACGCGCGCAGCGCGATCGGTTGCTTCAGTTTTTCAAGCCCAAAGGATGTTTCCATGATCACTCGCAGAACCCTTTCCCTGGCCGGCGTGGCCCTGTCCCTGGGTGCGGCCTTGCCGAGCGTAGCCAGTGCGCAAGCGTTTCCGAGCAAGCCCATACGCATCATCATCCCCTATGCGCCGGGAGGCACCACCGACATCGTGGGCCGTCGCATGGGACAGCGCCTGTCTGAAATTTTGGGTCAGCCGGTGGTGGTTGAAAACCGTGCTGGCGGCAACACTGCGATCGGTGTCGATGTGGTGGCCAAGGCGCCGGCCGATGGCCACACGCTGCTGTTTACCAACGACGCGACCTTTGTTGGCAACCCGGCTCTGTACCCCTCATTGCCCTACAACATGCAGCGTGACCTCGTGCCGGTGGCGCCTGTTACTTATGTGGCGCTGGCCCTGGCGGTCAATGCCAATGTGCCGGTCAAGGACCTCAATGAATTGGTGGCCTACATCAAGACGCAAAAGAGCCTGGGCTATGGTTCCTTTGGTGCGGGCAGTCAGCCCCACATCATGGGCGAGATGTTCAAGAAGATTGCCGGCGTGGATCTGGTTCATGTGCCCTACAAGGGCGCTGGCCCAGCGGTGACCGATGTGCTGGCCGGTCAGATTCTGTTCACCTATCCGGCCTTCCCGACCATCATGGGTCACATGAGTTCTGGCAAGCTGCGTTTGCTGGCGGTTAGCGGCGACAAGCGCGTACCTGCTGCACCTCAGGTACCCACCATGGCCGAAGCGGGGTTCAAGGACATGGACATGGGGGCCTGGTATGCGTTTTTTGCGCCGGCCGGCACACCCCGCGAGGTGGTGATGAAGCTCAATGCCACGGTGGCCACCATTTTGTCCGACCGTGATTTCGTTGAGAAGAACATGATCAGTCAGGGCATGGTGCCGATGAACGGTACGCCCGAGCAAATGAACGCGATGATCAAGACCGACATCGAGCGCATGGTGCAGATGGTCAAGCGCTCGGGTGCGAAGGTCGAATAGGGCGGTTTTCTTGTACCGGACGACTGATTTTTTGAGGCTATAATCTCGGGCTGTATTCCTCAATAGCTCAGTCGGTAGAGCGCCGGACTGTTAATCCGTAGGTCCCTGGTTCGAGCCCAGGTTGAGGAGCCAAAAAAATCAAGGACTTAGCTTCGTATGGGGCTAAGTCCTTTGTCTTTTGTGCCCGTCAGGACCAGCGTCTTGCTCGGTCGCGATCTATTCCACTTTGGCGCCAGACAACTTCACGGCAGCTCGAAAAATCGTTTGGTCTGAAGTGAGTTGGAGCAGATGCTGCTCGGGCGTGGTTCCGAGCGGATCAATGCCCATGGCCTCAAAACGCTTGATCGCCTCGGGTGTTTGCAAGGCCTTCTTGATCTCATTGGAGAGTTTGGCGACGATGGGCTTGGGAGTTGCTGCTGGCGCCAGAGCGTGAACAGAAGGCACAAAGATCATGTCCTTGACTCCCAATTCCGCGAAAGTCGGAACGTTGGGCACCTGAGGCGACCGATCTGGACTGGCCACAGCCAAAAGCCTGACCTTGCCGGTTGCAATGTGCGGCGCCACAGCTTGATAGGCCGAAAACAGGACCTGAATCTCACCTGCCAAAAATGCGGGGGTTGACTGCGCGCTGCTTTTGTATGGGATGTGAGCGAGCTTGAGGCCGGCGCGCGTTTTCATCATTTCTGTGGCCAGGTGGTGGATGGTTCCGGAGCCCGACGAGCCGTATGAAAATTTGTCGGGATTGGCCCTGACCAAATCTACAAACTCTTTCCAGTTGTTCACCCCCAGTGCGGAATTCACAGCCAAATAAAACCGTGTTGTGCCAATTAATGAAACCGGCGCAAAGTCTCGCAGCGTGTCGTAGGGAGGTTTGTCCATCAAGAGTGGTGCGATCGCCGAATTGGACAAATCGGCGATCAGCAGGGTATGACCATCTGCCGCCGCATTGACGACGGCCATCGCGGCAATCACACCACCTGCTCCAGGTCGGTTTTCGACCACAACAGAATGGCCACGCATCTCTGAGCTGGCGGCCATCCGCTCTCCGAGCATCCGACCGACCACGTCCGTCAAGCCGCCTGGGGCCGAGGAGGATAGGAATCGTATGGGCTTGCTGGGGAAGGCCTCTGCCTGCGCGATGGCCGGCGAACTCGCCACAAGGCTCAGTCCGGCCCACATCAAACCGACTCCGACGGCGATTACCCGCATGACAGTTCTCCCAAGTCTAAGTGCGTGGCATTCTATGTGGGGCATGGTTGAATAAGCAACCTCCTGCCGACTTCACGCTTGGGTTACCATGAGAGTTCAAAGAGGCCAACTGCCTCGCGATCCCACGGAGATCATCATGCAAGTGGTTCCCATCGAGAGCCGCGTCCTGACGACGCTGGACAATCAAATCCGAGACGGGGTCATTCGGGCCTACCGCATCTTGGAGGGACAGCCTGGGCCGGGCAATTACTCTCTCAAGTTGGTCAATATCGAGGGTGAATTTTTTTCGCCCCGACACCGCCATAACTTTGATCAGATACGCCTTCAGTTGGAGGGCACTTTTGACTACGACAAGGACGGCTGCTTCACGCCGGGGGCCATAGGCTATTTTCCCGAGGGCACGCGATATGGCCCCCAAACTTCCAATGGCGTGACCTGGAATCTTTTGTTGCAGTTCGGTGGAGCCAGCGGGTCGGGGTACACCGCGGAATCCGAGGAGGACAGGGCGGCTGGAGAACTCAAGAAAAAGGGTTCGTTCGAGAAGGGTGTCTTTACCTGGTTTAGGGATGACGGTACCAAGGTCAACCAGGACGCCTATGAGGCGATCTGGGAGCACATACACGGTCGGCAGTTGGTCTATCCCAAGGAACGGTATGAGCGGCCCGTTTTCATGAACTCCAACCATTTTGACTGGGTACCGCTCGAGGATCAGCCTGGCACCCACACCAAGTTGATGGGCGTGTTCACAGAGCGCGAGACCAAGCTGGCTTTTTTCAAGATCGGTGCGGGTGCCCAGCTCAAGCTGGAGGGCAACAGCTTTTATTTCATCCTTTCGGGTGACGGCAGCGCGGGTGAGGTATCGGTCGCCAAGCACACCACCGTCCATCTCGCGCCTGGAGAGTCGGGTCTGATGAGCGCACAAACTGAAATTCAGTGCGTGCAACTCAGGCTGCCGCGACCCTGAGTTCGTGGGGACAGCTCGGCGGGTGAGACGGCGTGACTTGTCCGTGCGTTCTTGCTCCCATGCATCTGCCTCGATCGCGTCGTTCCCCGCGATGTTGAAACACAGCTTGTCATTGCGTGGAGCGGTTGCGACGTGGTGATCGATTCAAACGCCCAATTGAGCAAGCGCCTTTTGCAATACGTCTTGCCTGCTGCATGCAGCCCAGGCGAGTCTTGGCTCAATGTTGAGCGGCAGCCTTTGATACAAAGGTGCCAATGAAATCGTCGACTTCCTGCGCCAATGCAGGGCCCGCCAGCAGCCCTTGCCGCCACCTCAAGGGGATGGCCTCAAAGCCCAGCCAGGCGCCCAGCAGAGCCCCCAGCACCGAACCGCGGTGGCAGTTGTCGCCGCCCGCATTGGTATTGGCGATCAAAGCCGACTCAAAATCTTGGGCGTATCGTGCGGCCAGATACAGCACGCTTGGAAATGAGTCTTCGATGTAGCAAGCCGGGCTGTACATACCACCGACCACACGGGTGGCGGCATCTCGGTGATCCGGGGCCTGGCCCAGCAAGGCGCTCAAGCCTTTGCCCAGACCTGGGGTCTGCGCCTGCAGCAGCGGCGTCAGGGATGGCGGAGGCGCGTACACCAACTGTGCCAACAAGCGGCAATAGGCTGACGCGAAGGCTTCCAGGGGCTGCGATTGATGGGTCAGTCGCAACTGCCGCAAGCCGGCCTGAACGGCTTGCTCCACATCGCCTTGGGCCGCCACGGCCAAGACCACTGGCGCCAAGCCCACCAGGCCGCCGATGGACGCAGTGTCGTGGCCGGCCTGGCCAGCGCACCGATGCACCGGCACGCCGCGGGCCCAGTTGGCGAAAAAGTCACGGTGGTAAGACTCGGCATAGGTGTCGTTGTGGCTGCCTTCGGTCGTCATGAACTGCACATACTCG
>JAJTGH010000058.1 GCA_021299555.1 Comamonadaceae bacterium | reverse complement strand
ATAAATCAGTAAAAACCCTCGTAATGATTGTTTATCGCGCATTATAAGTTACTAATCGCGCAATACCTTGCTTGAACTCGCTTGCCTGGGCGGGCTGCCCTTACAGTGCGATTTGGTGCAGGGGCCCCAAGCCCCGTATGTCAAGACATCCACGGGTCGACCTCATGAGTTCAACTGTCCGTCAGCGTGAAGCCATTTCTGAAGTTGCCAACCCGCTGGGGCTCGACGGCATCGAATTTATTGAATATGCCACTTCCAGGCCGCAGGCGCTGGGTCAGGTGCTCGAGATGATGGGCTTCAAGCCGGTGGCCCGTCACCGCTCGCGTGAGGTGCTGCTGTATCGTCAGGGGCGCATCAACGTGATCTTGAATGCGCATTTGCCACAACTTGCCGGATCTGTGAGCAACGGTGAAAAACCCTGGCTCGCTGCCATCGCACTGCGGGTGCGTGATGCCAGTGCCGCTTACCGCCGGGCGCTTGAGCGCGGTGCCTGGGCGGTACCGACCCGGGTCGAGGTGATGGAGCTCAACATCCCCGCCGTCCATGGCGTAGGCTCGAGCCGCATTTATTTTGTCGACCGCTATGAGCGGTTCTCGATCTACGACGTCGACTTCGTGCCGATTCCTGGCGTCAATCCACATCCGCCGGCCTTCGCGGGGCTGCATTTTTTCGGCGTGGTCCAGTACATCGGCAATGAACGCACGGCCGATTGGACCGAGTTTTACCGGGAGCTGTTTGGTTTTTCCGAGGTGCCGGGTGAGCAGCGTTTTGGCATCCTGCCCAAGGGCCGAATTCTGCAAAGTCCTTGCCCGGCGGCCTCGCGCTTTTACGTCCAGCTCATCGAGCCGGAGGCCGGCGTGCTTGACGTGGAGGGCGATGAGCAGTTGCAGCGCATGGCCATGGGCACCAGCGATGTGTTGGGCACGGTGGCCCACTTGTCTGGGCAGGGCGTGGAATTCGTTCAGTCCAAGTCCGTACACACTGAAAATCGCGGTGCCTTGACCAAGACTTGGTTCGGCGGGGTGAGTTTTGAATTGGTCCATGACGAGCGGGTTTGAGATGGACTACCGCGCCAATATCAAGGATTTTGGGATGGACACCATCTCGTTGGCTGGGCCCCTGGAAGCCAAGCTCAAGGCCATGCGCGAGGCCGGCTTTTCCCAAGTCATGCTCTCTGCCCGAGATGTGGTCGGACACCCCGATGGCTTGGATGCCGCTGTGGCCGCTGTGCGTGCCAGTGGTTTGCGTGTGACCGGTTTTCAGGTGCTGCGCGACTTTGAGGGCTTGTCGGGACACCTGCACGGGTACAAGATAGACATCGCCAAGTCGATGCTGGAGATGTGCAGCGCCCTGGGCTCCAAAGTGTTGCTGGTTTGCTCTTCGACCTCGGCGCATGCCACCGGTGATATCGATGCGCTGGCACGCGATCTGCGCAAGCTCGCTGTTCTTGCCATTCCCATGGGCATCAAGGTGGCCTATGAAGCGCTGTCCTGGGGGCGGCACATCAACGAGTTCACGCAGGCTTGGGATGTGGTCTGTCAGGCCGATATGCCAAACCTGGGCTTGGGCTTTGACTCCTTTCACATGTTCGCTACGAAGACACCCCTGGAGGATCTCGATCTGCTTGACCCGGACAAGATCTTTTTGGTGCAGTTGGCAGATTTCATGTGGACGGAAATCAAGTCCGAGCAAGAGCGAATTGCCACTGCCCGCCATTTTCGAGTGTTCCCGGGTGAAGGCGTGCACAGCACGGATCTGGCTGCGTTGGTCAGCAAGCTCCATGCATTGGGCTATCGCGGCGACTACAGCTTTGAAGTGTTCAACGACGACTATCAGCAAATCCCGCTGCCCACCGTTGCTGCGCGTGCTTGGCGATCGGCCCTGTGGTTGGCCGAGGATGTGCTGCGCCGCTCGGTGCCCTTGCCCAATCAGATGCGGCTGCGCCGATCAGGCGCTTGAGTCGCAGGCCGTGATCAAGAGCGGCTGGGCCCCATTTTTTGCGAAACCGTTTTTCTATGAGCGCTGCATTTGAATCGTTTTTGTCGAGCCCGGCGATGTTGCAAGCTTGGGGCGAGCATGAGGTGGTCTCGGCCATGTTGAGCTTTGAGGCCGCTTTGGCCCGTGCCCAGGCCGATGCGGGCCTGATTCCCGAGAGCGCTGCGCAATCCATCATCGGCACCTGCAAGGTCGAGTTGTTTGATGTGGCTCGCATCGTTCGAGAAAGTGCGCGCGCGGGCAGCCTGGCCATACCTCTGGTCAAGAGCCTGAAAGAGACGGTGGCGATGTTCAACCCGCAGGCGGTGCAATATGTGCACCTGGGCAGCACCAGTCAGGATGTGATCGATACGGCCATGGCCTTGATCACCCGATCGGCCTTGGACTTGATTCATGCTGACTTGACGGTCTGCATTGAAGCCTTGCTCGGGCGTGCCGAGCGGCATGCAGCCGATCCGGTTCTGGCCCGAACCCTGATGCAACCAGCCTCGGTGACCAGTTTTGGCCTGAAGTGCATGGGTTGGGCCATCCCCCTGTTGCGCAGTCGCGAGCGCCTTCGTCGGTCGGCCGAGCAGGGCTTGTGCGTGCAATTGGGCGGTGCGGTCGGTACGCTGGCTCAGATGCAGGGCAAAGGACCCGAGGTCTTGATGCGCATGGCCACCGATCTCGGGCTCACATGTCCTCAGGCAAGTTGGCACACCCAGCGCGACCAGTGGGTCAGCCTGGGCTGCGAGATTGCAGTGCTGGTTGGCAATTTGGGCAAAATCGCCCGGGATGTTTCTTTGATGGGTCAGTTCGAGATTTCTGAGCTGGCTGAACCGGCTGAGGCTGGCCGGGGTGGATCCTCTGCCATGCCGCACAAGCGCAATCCGGTGGCCTGCATGGTGAGTCTGGCTGCTGCCCAGAGGGCGCCACAGCGCGCGGCCGCTCTGCTCGCTGCCATGGTGCAGGAGCATGAACGCGCGCTTGGCGGCTGGCAGGCCGAACTGGCGGAGTGGTCCGGACTGCTCATCAGTGCGCATGGCGCGGTTCATGCCATGGCGCAGGCTCTGGTGGGCTTGCAGGTTGACACGGACCGCATGCACGCAAACATCGATTCGTTGCGCAGCGTGCTTCCTCAGAGCGCAGCCGATGAGTGGTTCGATCCGGGCCTGGCCCAGGGCGCCGCGGCAACGGTGCATGCACAATTGAAATTTTGGCGCGCTTGGCAATCGGATGCCAAAAACCGCCGTGACCCCGGAGACGAGCAAAATGAGCGTATCGTTCGATGACCGAGACAGCGACTACCAAGCGGGTCTGATCAACCGCCGACGGGTGCTCGGTGACGCCTGGGTGGACCGTTCATTGGCCAACGTCAATGAATTCAACGGCGAATTTCAGAATCTGATTTCCCGCTACGCATGGAATGAAATCTGGGGGAGACCGGCTCTTGGCGACAAAAGCCGTCGCCTGATGGTCTTGTCGACCATGATCGGTCTGAAGGCCTGGGAAGAGTTTGCCTTGCACACCCGCGCCGCCCTCGAGGGTCAGCCGCAGTCCCGGCTCAGCCCACAAGAGATCAAAGAGGTGATCATGCAGGCGGCGATTTATTGCGGGGTGCCGGCGGCCAACCATGCGTTCGACATCGCCACCCAGATTTTGCGGGAAAAGGGATTGCTGCCTCCCAAGGAGGCCTAGCCCGGTACGCGCTTCGGGCGGATCGCCTGAAGAGTTTTTGAACACACAGTTGCCACCATGACCATTGCCCAATTGCATCATCTTCGCCAAGGCCAAGGCCCGGTCCTGGTGCTCAGCCATGCGCTCGGCTGCGACTTGACCATGTGGGATGGCGTGGCCCAGTGCCTTGAGCACAAATACACGGTGTTGCGCTTTGACCATCGCGGCCATGGCCTATCGCCGGTTCCTCCGGGGCCCTACACCATCGAAATGATGGCCGATGACGCAGCCGCACTGATCCGCGCGCAGTGCGATCAACCAGTGCATTTTGCTGGCCTGAGCATGGGCGGCATGACAGCGCAGGCCCTGGCCTGCCGCCATCCCGAATTGCTGCGCAGCATCATCATCGCAAACTCGGCCAGCGCTTATGACGATGCGGCGCAGGCCATGTGGGCCAGTCGCATCAAAACGGTTCTTGATCAGGGCGTTGCGGCCATCGCCGAAGGGGCCATGCAGCGTTGGTTCACGCCGGCATTTCGCAGCGATCAAACCCATGGCGGCGCCCTGAAAGTGGCCCGCTTGCGCGAGCGCCTCGAACGCATACCCCCAGGTGCCTATGCGGCTGCCTGCGGTGCTGTGGCCGCCATCGACTTTCGATCGAGCAACCCGGGCATCGCCTGCCCGAGCCTGGTGATCGCGGGCACACTCGACGAGGCCACGCCGGTTTCGGCCTCCCGTCAAATGGTTGCGGAAATTCCGGGGGCTCGCTTGTGCACCATCGACGCGGCGCACCTCAGTGCGGTGGAACGTCCAGCCGAATTTGCTCAGTTGCTCGACAATTTTGTGTCGGCTCTTTGATCGGCACTTGCATGTGATTTCAGGTCAAGTTGCCGCAAGGCAGCGCCTGCTGGCCCGCCTGCTGCGAAAATAGCGCATGGTCGTCCCATGCCTTTATCCGATTGACGAGCGCGAAGTCGTTTGCGCGGCCATCCGTGCCCAGGGTGCGGGTGGGCAAAATGTCAACAAGGTCTCTTCTGCGATCCATTTGCGTTTTGATATCTTGGCCTCGACGCTGCCCGATGCGGTCAAGCAGCGGCTGCTGGCCAGTGGGGATGGTCGCATTTCCCAGGATGGCGTGCTGGTGCTCAAGGCCCAGCAGCACCGCACCCAGGAGCTGAACCGGGCCGACGCCATGTCGCGCTTGCAGACCATCGTTGACGCTGTCTCGCGTCCACCCAAAACCAGGCAGGCGACGCGGCCGACTCGGGCATCGAAGTTGCGGCGTTTGCAAGACAAGAGCGAGCGCGCGCAGGTCAAAATTCAGCGTTCCCGGGTCGATGATTGAGCAGGGCAGCCCTGCCATTGAAGCCGCAGCAATGACCGAAAAGCCGAGCCTGTCCATGTCGATCCCGTCGCCATCGGCTGTTGAAAGAAACTTGCCGCAGGAAGTGATGCAGGTGTTGGGCTTGGCTCGCCGCGTTCAGACCCGCTGCGGTCAGGGTCATATCGTCTGGCATTGCTGGGGCCAAGAGGGCGCCCGTCATGACCGGGCGCCCCTGGTGCTGTTGCACGGCGGGAGTGGCAGCTGGACGCATTGGCTGAGAAACATCCCCGCTCTGATTGAATCCGGCCGGTCTGTGCTCGTTCCCGACTTGCCCGGTTTTGGTGACTCCGATTTGCCCCCGGGCGGTAAGGACGCCGACGCCATGCCCGAGCCGCTCGAGCGGGGCCTGTGCGAGCTCATCGGTGATCGGGCTTGCGATGGGGTCGGCTTTTCATTTGGCGGCATGGTTGCGGGCCTGTGGGCCCGGGTCTTTGCCGCGCGGTTTTCACGTCTGGTTCTGGTCGCGCCGCCGGGCCTGGGTCGGCCGGCGCTGCAGCGCATCCGCCCAAAAGCGTGGCGGCACCTTGCCAGCAGCGAGCAGCGTTTGCTTGCGCACACCCACAATTTGCGCGAAATCATGCTCTACCATGAGGCCTCAACCTGTGCATTGGCCTGCCAGTTGCAGCAAATCAATGCCGAGCGTGATCGACTGCCGAGCCGGCGACTGTCGCGAACCGATGTTCTTCGTGCAGCCCTGGTTCAGGTGAGCTGCCCTGTGGACGTGCTCTACGGTCAGCATGACCGGTACTACCTGGGTCAGACGGCAGACATTGAAACGATCTTGCGCACCTGCCCTGGCTTTGGGCGCATGCAGGCCATTGCTGGGGCTGGGCATTGGGTGCAGTTTGAGCAGCCGCAGGCTTTTAACTATGCCTTGCTGGGTCTGCTCAACGCTGGAGCCGTTGACCCGGGTCATGCTGGAAAATACCAATCATGCCGCTCAATTGGTACCTGATACACAGCAAGCCGCGCCAGGAAAAGACCGCTCGAGAGCACCTCGAGCGCCAAGGCTACCCCTGCTACTTGCCGGTGCTGCGTCTTGAAAAGATTCGGCGAGGTGCTGTGGCAGAGGTCGAAGAAGCCTTGTTTCCCCGCTACCTCTTTGTACAACTCGATACCGGCAGTGGTGCCCGCAGTTGGGCCCCGATTCATTCCACCCAGGGCGTCACCCGTCTGGTGCGTTTTGGCTTGGAGCCGGCGCGGGTCGATGAGGGCCTGATTGCTGAGCTCAAAAGCCAGGAGGCAAGCGCAGGTCAGGCGCAGCGTTTGTTCGAACATGGGCAGAGGGTGCAGGTCACCGAGGGAGCATTTGCCGGGGTGGAGGGCATATTTCAGATGCGCGATGGTCAAGCCCGCGCCATGGTGCTGATCGAACTGCTCAGCCGGCAGGTCAAGTTGCCGGTCGACCCTGCAGCTCTTCGCCGCCTACCCTGATCTTGGCCCCCGGACTGAGCATCTGCGGCTTGCTCAACCATTGCGCGATCGCGGCAAAAAAGTGGCCGGGGTAGACCCGCCTAAAATAGCGCTGCTTGCCCGTCTTTTGATGGGTACGCCTTGATGCCTCGCTCTCATATGTGGCCACCGCAGCGATACTTTGCCCGAGTACTTGATATCTGATGAATTACCCCGAAAAATCTTTTTATCGGCCCCAGCCGGCAGATGGTCCCACCGCCGTTGCCCTGGTCGATGCACGTTATCTGAGATGGTTGTCTCGCTCGCAGGAGACCGAGGCTCAGGTCCATCTCTCGCGCGAAGGGGTGCCCGATCTGGTGCGACATGCCATGCAGCGCAGCGGTGTGCGTGCGTCTTTGCTTCGAACCTACTGGTACGCTGATCAAGATGACCAGAGTGTGCATGACGAGCAAACCCTGCGGCTCATGCCTGCAGGAGATACCGACGGGGTGTCGCTGGTGCGGCAAATGTCGTCTGATTTGCAGGCTTTGGTGGCTGGTGGCCGGGTCGGTGTGGTGTGCATTGCCAGCGACGACGACCGCCTGATGCCAGTGATTGATGCGGCCAAGCTTGCCGGGGTGATGGTTTGCCTCCTGACCGACGAGCGGGCTCAGTCCATGGGGCGGTTGATGCAGCAGGATCCGACTTGGGCCCGACTGCTGCGGGAGGCGGATCGGCGCCTGGTGGTGCGGTCTTCTGAATTTGCCCAGGCCATGCTGGCGCGTGCCCCGTCTGCCGGTGACGGTCCAGTCAGCGCCGATCTGGATGCCCAATTGCGCGGCGTGGTCCAGGCTTGGTGGGAAGATTTGGTCGAAGACGACCGCGAGACCTTGCGTGAGGAGTTACCCGGTCAACGCGGCTTGCCCGCTGAGGTCGACCGCGAGTTGCTCATTCGGGCCAAAAATGCGATTGGTCGCAGTCTGAATTTTCAGGAAAAGCGTGTCCTGCGTGCCCAGGCCCGCGAACTGGCCACTGGGCTTGGCAGCGAGGCGAGCGGCGCTTTAGAGCAGGACGTCTGAGAAGGCCCTGACGATCCCTCAAGAGCCGACAGATTGGGCAGCGAGTTCCCGGGTTCGGCGTTTGATGCCCCACTTGAATTGCACCAGCCTGCAGTAGATCAAGGTGTAGAGCGCAGCAATTCCCGCTACGCCGACGATGAGCATCGGCGTGCTCCCGGCGAACGCCACCGCCCATGCGCAGCAGATCAGGCTGATCGGCCACATGAGCGCGCCGGTGATCGAGTTCAGTCCCAGCGGACCAAGAGCCGGGAGCCAGAATGAGCTCACGCGTCGGTGTATCAGGCTGTGCAAATGCAGTCGATCCGGATGCCCCGGATGCCGCTTTCGGTGTCGACGCCTCAGGATGCTAAAGAACACTTCCAGCAGGGGATAGGCGCAGACCATCAGGGGCGCCCAGGTCGAAACGCTGGCGTTGCGTTCGATCAGCAAAACGCCGATCCAGGCGGTGGCAAAGCCGCACAGGTAAGCCCCACCGTCGCCCAGGAAGATCTTTCCCCATGGCCAGTTGATCAGCGCAAAGCCAAAAACCGCCCCCGCCGTCGCCAGTGCCAAAACAGCCAGGTCGCTGTCGCCCGCACTTTGAGCGATCCAGGCCAGGCCCGCGAGCATGATCACCACAGACCCTGCAGACAGGCCATTGAAGCCATCGATCATGTTGATGCCATTGACCATGGTGCCGATGGCCAAGGCGGTGAAGATCACCGAGATCACGCCAAAGCCCAGCAGCCAGTCCAGGCCCCACACGCCCGAATGCTGAACCGAATACCCGGTCAGCACGCAGGCCAGCGTCCCAGAACCGGTGGTGCAAAGCAGTCGGATATGAATGCTCACTTTCTTGGTCAGGTCTTCAACAAAACCGGATCCAAATGCGGGGATGGCCGCCAGCAGCAAATAGGTCATCAGCTCCTGCGCCTTTTGCGGCATGAGCGGCCAGGCTGCGAGCAAGCCGATCAGAACGGGTAGGCCCCCAATGCGCGGTGTGGCCTGGGTATGAAACTTCTGTACGCCTTCATGCGAGTCCAGACTCAGGTGCCCGTGCCAGCGCTGCGTCAACAGCATCAGCCAGGCGCTTAGAAGCGAAACGGATGCTGCCAGCAACAAGGGCGAGGCATTTTGCAGATTGCTCAATAGCGCCATGGGTCGGGTTCAGAGGCTCGGCGGTCAATTGCCGGGCAGGCAATCGGTCAGTTACTGATCGATTCGGCAAGCCAATCAGTGTAGCCCACAACAGTCTCTGAACGTGTCGCTGGCTCGCCACGCTGCACCTCATTTCGTGTCGGCCACTTGGGGCATGCGCTGTAAGTAAGCATAGAGGGCTTGCATGGGCTGTCCTTGATCGAGGCGCAGCGGGGCTGTGTGGTGGCTGCGCCAGACAAAGCCGTAACATTTCGCCACATTTTGCAGATAAGACAGGGGGTGTGCGTATCGCAGGCTGGCGAGCAGGCGCGGCTGACCGGGTTCGGTCGAGTCTTCGCACGATTCGGCGGTGAAGGCCAGCCAGCTGCCTGGGGGCATGCGCAGGCTCAGTGCGCCGAACAGCTCCTCCAGGGCGCCGACATAAATGAAGACATCGGCGGCTAGAACCAGATCCCAGTCTTGGGGGCAATCGCGCAGAAACTGGGTGCAGTCGGCCTGCCGGACCTGATCGTAGACGCCGAGCTGGCGAGATTTCTCAACCATGGCAGCCGCCAGATCGATGCCCCAGAGTTGGCCGGCGCGTGACCGTATCAAGGGTCCACACAATCCGGTGCCGCAGCCCAGGTCCAGCACGTGCTCGAAGCGTTCGGCCGCTTCGGTTGGCAGGTGTTTGATCAGATGGCTGTGGCCGCGGTATTGCAGCGCATCGACCAGGTGATCCTCGAAGTCCTCTGCGTATTGGTCGAACAGGCCTTGTACGTACTGCGGCGGCGGGTGGGCCGGGCCACCCTCGCCTCCAAGCGCGCTCAGATAGTACGCGTACAGCTCGTGGCCGGGTTGCAGCGCCAGTGCGCGCTGATAGTGGCGCGCGGCTTCTTCATACCGGTTCATCTCGCGCAGCACATTGGCGCTTTCGCCCCAGGCCAGTGCATGCTGCTCGTCCATCTGCAGCAACTGCTGGTAGGCGTGCAAGGCCTGCGGCAGTTGCCCGAGTCGATTGCACACCATGCCCAGCGCGACCCAGCCATCGACCTGCTGAGGATCGCCGGCCAGACTCAGTTGCAGCGGCTCGGCCGCGTCCTCCCATCGACCCAGTTGCATCCGCGTGATGCCAAGATTGAGCAACACAGAGGGTCGCTGCGGTGCCAAAACCAGTGCCTGCTCGAACGAGTCATGTGCAGCTTGCAGATCCCCGTTTTCAAAAAGAGCAATCCCCTGGGAGAACAGTGATTTGGCTTGTTCGATGTCACTCATATGAAAATAAGAGTTTTTGCTTCAATCCTGAATCTGGGATTGAATCGAGATTATTCGGGAAATCCTTGACGGAGGGGACGCATGGCCAAAATTGTCTTGGTGACCGGCGCAAGCCGCGGTATCGGAGCGGCCACTGCACGCTTGGCGGCGCAGCAAGGCTGGTCGGTGGCAGTCAATTACAGCAGCAATGCGCAGGCAGCCGATCAAGTGGTTCAGGCCATTCGCTCGGGCGGTGGGCAGGCCATGGCGGTGCAGGCCGACGTGGCCCAGGAAGATCAGGTGCTGCGCATGTTTGAGTTGATCGATCGTCAATGGGGCCCCGTCTCAGGTTTGGTCAACAATGCTGGCGTGGTGGATGTCGCCGCCCGCATCGATCAGATGACGGTCGCGCGCTGGCGACGGATGTTCGAGATCAACGTCATCGGTAGCCTGATCTGTGCGCGCGAAGCGGTGCTGCGCATGAGCACCCGCCATGGCGGCACCGGAGGCAGCATCGTCAATTTGTCGAGCGCTGCCGCGCGCCTGGGATCGCCCGCTCAGTACGTCGATTACGCCGCAGCCAAGGCGGCCATCGATGCCATGACGATCGGTCTTGCCAAGGAGGTTGGCGGCGAGGGTGTTCGGGTCAACGCGGTGCGCCCCGGTTTGATAGAAACCGAAATCCATGCCTCCGGAGGCTTGCCCGATCGGGTGCGCGATCTGGCGCACTTGGTGCCGATGCAGCGCGGGGGCCACGCCCTGGAGGTGGCCCAGGCCATCGTTTGGCTGCTCTCGGATGCTGCCAGCTACACCACCATGGCTTTGCTCGATGTGTCTGGCGGGCGCTGAGGATCAGGCCGTCGTCAGGCTGCCGCAAGACCTGCTTCGATAATGCGGGTCAGCAAAAAAGCTGATTGACCAGCGTTTTTTCCCACCCTTGCAGGAGACTGAATATGTTTAAGGCGTTGCAGCTGAGCAAACAGGGCGATGTATTTTCTGCAAGCTTGGTGCAGGTGGATCCAGACGGCCTGCCCCCCGGTGATGTGCAGGTGCAGGTGCAGTACTCGACCCTCAACTACAAAGACGCTTTGGCGATCACCAACAGCGCTTCGGTCGTGCGCTTGTGGCCCATGGTGGCGGGCATTGATGGGGCAGGTGTGGTGCTCTCCTCGGAGCACGGCGATTGGCAGCCGGGTGATCACTTCATTCACAACGGCTGGGGGCTGGGTGAGACGCGCTGGGGCATGCTGGCCGAACGTGCTTCGGTGCAGGGCCAATGGATGGTGAACTTGCCCGCTGGACTGAGCTGCCGCCAGGCCATGGCCATTGGCACGGCGGGGTACACGGCCATGCTCTGCGTGATGGCGCTTCAAGAGCATGGGCTGCACCCCGGTGATGGCGAGGTGCTGGTCACTGGTGCCACGGGAGGCGTTGGCAGCACTGCGGTGGCGTTGTTGGCCAGCCTGGGCTACACCGTGGTCGCAGCCACGGGCAAGGTCGATGAGCAGACCTACCTGAAAAACCTGGGCGCGGCCAGTGTGATCGACCGTGCCAGCCTGGCCTTGCCCGGCAAGCCCTTGCAGAAGGAGCGCTGGGCGGGGGTGGTTGACGCAGTGGGCTCGCACACTTTGGCCAATGCCTGTGCGCAAACCCGCTACGGCGGCGCGGTGGCCGCCTGCGGGCTGGCGCAGGGGGCTGATTTTCCGGCCACAGTGATGCCCTTTATCCTGCGAGGCGTGCGCCTTTTGGGCGTTGACAGTGTCATGGCTCCAATCGAGCGGCGCCGCAGAGCGTGGCAGCGTCTGGCCCGCGAGCTTGACCCCACCAAGCTGGAGTCTATGGTGACTGAAATAAGTCTGGAGCAGGCTGTAGAGTACGCACAGGCCTTGATGCAGGGCAAGGTGCGCGGACGCATTGTTGTCAAGATTTGATCTGGATTTGAGCCATCTGGGAGCAGAGACATGAGTACATCCGCAAACGGCGATCGCTATAGTGATTTTTACAAGCGGTCCGTCGAGCAACCCGAGCTGTTTTGGGCCGAGCAGGCACGCCTGATCGACTGGTTCTCTCCTCCGACCCGCATCTGCAATTGGGACAATCCGCCGTATGCCCATTGGTTTGAGGGCGGCAAGACCAATCTGTGCCACAACGCGCTGGATCGACACCTACCGGACCGAAGCGATCAGGCCGCTCTAATCGCTGTTTCGACGGAAACCTCCAGCGAAGTGACCTACACCTTTGGGCAGTTGCACCAGGAGGTGCAGCGCATGGCGGCGGCGCTGCAGTCGCTGGGCGTGGTCAAGGGCGATCGGGTACTGATTTACATGCCCATGATCGCTGAGGCTGCGTTTGCCATGCTCGCTTGTGCCCGAATCGGTGCCATTCATTGCGTGGTGTTTGGCGGCTTCGCCAGCGGATCGCTGGCCTCGCGCATTGAGGATGCGCAGCCCAAAGTGATTGTCAGCGCCGACGCGGGCTCGCGTGGCGGCAAGGCCATTTCCTACAAGCCCTTGCTCGATGAGGCCATAGCCCAGTCGGCGCACAAGCCTTCTGCCGTCTTGTTGGCCGATCGCAAACTCGCGGCCATGACCTTGGTTGGCGGTCGAGACCATTTATGGTCGCAGTTGCGGGCCAGTCACATGAACGCTCAGGTGCCTTGCCAGGTCATGAACAGCACCGACATCAGCTACACCATCTATACCAGCGGTACCACCGGCAAGCCCAAGGGCGTGCAACGCGATACCGGTGGCTACTGCGTGGCCCTGGCGGCGTCCATGAAGGTCAGCCCAATGGCGCCATCTGGTGGAGCCTGGTTGAGAAGTACAAGGTCACCGGCATGTTCAGTGCGCCGACCGCGGTGCGCGTGCTCAAAAAACAGGATCCAGCGCTGCTTAAAAAGCACAACCTGAGCTCGCTGCGCGCGCTGTTTCTGGCTGGCGAGCCGCTCGATGAGCCCACCGCAAGCTGGATCAGCGAGGGGCTGGGCGTGCCCATCATTGACAACTATTGGCAGACCGAAAGTGGCTGGCCCATTTTGACCCTGGCCAACGCCGTGGAGCGCCAGAAGCCTCGTTTTGGCAGTCCAGGCGTGCCGATGTATGGCTACAAGGTCAAGTTGCTGCACGAGTCCACCGGCGAGGAGTTGACGCAGCCCAACGAGAAGGGGGTGGTTTGCATCGAAGGTCCGACCCCGCCGGGATTCATGCAGACCGTCTGGCGCGACGATGCGCGCTATTTGAAGACCTATTGGCAAAGCGTTCCGGGCAAGATGGTCTACAGCACCTTCGACTGGGGCATCCGTGATGCCGATGGCTACTATTTCATTTTGGGGCGCACCGACGATGTCATCAATGTCGCGGGGCATCGCCTGGGCACCCGGGAGATCGAAGAAAGCATTTCGGGTCACCCCCTGGTTGCCGAGGTGGCCGTGGTCGGCGTGGCCGACCCACTCAAGGGCCAGGTGGCCATGGCGTTTGCGGTGCTCAAAGATGCCAGTGTGGTCGGTGATTTGCAGGCCAGCATGAGGGTCGAGGGCGAGATCATGAAACGCGTCGATGGCGATTTGGGCGCTGTGGCGCGCCCTGCGCGGGTGCGCTTTGTCACGGTTTTGCCCAAAACACGCAGCGGCAAGATGCTCAGGCGGGCCATACAGGCGGTCTGTGAAGGCCGAGACCCAGGCGACCTGACCACCCTGGATGACCCGTCCGCGCTCGAGCAGATCAAGCAGCGCGTGGCCTAGGATGGAGTGAACGCGGCGTCGATGTCGTGTCAAGTTTGGGCCGCTACAATAAGACCTGCAACGTCTGTCACAGGTCCTTCCTAAGCCACAGTCGCATCCGCCAACCGGTATAGCCGTGTCGCGGAAGGTGTTTTCAACCAGCTAATGCTTCCTGCAGGGGAGCGGAGGTCAGCGAATCATGAGCGAGACAAGTTCCGTCTACGCCGCCTATCAGGGCAATACCTATCTCT
Organism: Comamonadaceae bacterium; assembly: GCA_021299555.1. GTDB lineage: Bacteria > Pseudomonadota > Gammaproteobacteria > Burkholderiales > Burkholderiaceae_C > Polaromonas. Next base: position 19,536 of record JAJTGH010000058.1, on the reverse strand, counting down.
TCGGGGGCAATGCGCCCTATGTGGAAGAGATGTACGAGAACTACCTGGCCAACCCAGGCAGTGTTCCCGACAACTGGCGTGAATATTTCGACGCCCTTCAGCATGTTCCCGCGGTCGATGGCAGTCATGCCAAAGACATTCCGCACCTGCCTGTGGTCAATGCCTTTGCCCAGCGGGCCAAGCAGGGCGGTACCCGGGTGGTCATGGCCAGCACCGATGCCGAGATGGGACGCAAGCGCACGGCGGTACAGCAGTTGATCGCCGCCTATCGCAACGTCGGCCAGCGTTGGGCCGACCTCGATCCGCTCAAGCGCGCCGAGCGTCCACCCATCCCTGAGCTCGAGCCATCCTTCTATGGCTTTGCTGATGCCGATCAGGAAACAGTATTCGACATCAGCAACACCTTCTTCGGCAAGGACCGCATGAGCTTGCGCGAGCTGCTCAACGCGCTGCGTGAAACCTATTGCGGCACTTTGGGCGTGGAGTACATGTACACCACCGACATGGGGCAAAAGCGCTGGTGGCAGCAAAAGCTGGAATCCCTGCGCAGCAAGCCGACCTTCAATGCCGAGAAGAAAAAGCACATTCTGGATCGTCTGACTGCAGCCGAGGGCTTAGAGCGTTACCTGCACACCAAGTACGTGGGGCAAAAGCGGTTCTCTCTGGAAGGCGGCGAGAGCTTTATTGCCGCTATGGACGAATTGATCCAGCGTGCTGGCGAGCAGGGCGTGCAGGAAATCGTGATCGGCATGGCGCACCGCGGCCGCCTGAACGTGTTGGTCAATACCCTGGGCAAGATGCCCGGGGACTTGTTCGCTGAATTCGATCACACAGCCCCTGAGGACTTGCCCGCTGGCGATGTCAAGTACCACCAGGGTTTCAGCTCGGATGTCACCACCCCGGGCGGGCCGGTCCACCTGAGTCTGGCGTTCAACCCCTCGCACCTGGAGATCGTCAACCCGGTCGTTGAAGGCTCGGTGCGTGCCCGCATGGACCGACGCGGCGATCCCAAGGGCAGTCAGGTGCTGCCCGTGCTGGTGCACGGCGACGCCGCAGTGGGTGGCCAGGGCGTCAATCAGGAGACCCTGTGTCTGGCGCAGACCCGGGGCTACTCCACTGGCGGAACCGTGCACATCATCATCAACAACCAGATTGGTTTTACCACTTCCGATCCGCGCGACTTGCGATCCACGGCTTTTTGTACCGACATCTTCAAGATGGTCGAAGCCCCTGTGCTGCATGTCAACGGTGACGATCCGGAGGCCGTGGTGTTGGCCAGCCAACTGGCTCTGGAATACCGCATGGCATTTCGGGCCGATGTGGTGGTGGACATCACTTGCTTTCGCAAGCTTGGACACAACGAGCAAGACACGCCGAGTCTGACGCAGCCGCTGATGTACAAAAAAATCAGCCAGCATCCGGGCACCCGTAAGCTGTACGCCGACAAGTTGGCTGCCCAGGGGCTGGGGGCGACGCTGGGCGATGAGATGGTCAAGGCTTACCGCGCGGCCATGGATGCGGGCAAGCACTCGGTCGATCCGGTGCTCACCAACTTCAAGAGCAAGTTCGTGGTGGATTGGTCCCCCTTCCTCGGTAAGAAATGGACCGACTCTGCAGATACTGCCATCCCCGTGGCCGAGTGGAAGCGCCTGGCTGAAAAAATCACCACCATTCCCGCCAGCGTGACACCGCACCAGCTGGTCAAAAAGGTCTACGACGATCGCGCCGCTATGGGCCGTGGCGAGATCAATGTCGACTGGGGCATGGGTGAGCACATGGCCTTTGCTTCCTTGGTTGCCAGTGGTTATCCGGTCCGTTTGTCGGGCGAGGACAGTGGCCGCGGCACCTTCACCCATCGGCATGCGGTCATCCACGACCAAAACCGTGAGAAGTGGGACACGGGCACTTATGTGCCGCTGCAAAACGTTGCCGACAACCAGGCCCCGTTCGTGGTGATCGACTCGATCTTGTCCGAAGAGGCGGTGCTGGCCTATGAATATGGCTACTCGTCCAACGACCCCAATACGCTGGTGATCTGGGAGGCTCAGTTTGGTGACTTTGCCAACGGTGCCCAGGTTGTGATCGACCAGCAACTGGCGGCCGACACCAATATGCAGATCGTGCAGCCGACCACGGCCAGCCAGATCTTTCATGTGCTGCGAAGGCAGATGGTGCGCAATTTGCGCAAGCCGCTGGTCATCTTCACGCCCAAGTCGCTGCTGCGCAATAAAGACGCAACCAGCCCCATGTCGGAATTCACCAAGGGTGGCTTCCAGACCGTGATCGGTGAAACCCGGGAGATCAAGGCTGACAAAGTCAAGCGCGTGATCGCCTGCTCGGGCAAGGTCTATTACGACCTGGTCAAGCACCGCGAGGCCAAGGGTTCGGAGGATGTTGCGATCGTTCGGGTCGAGCAGCTCTATCCGTTCCCGCACAAAGTCTTTGGCGCTGAGATCAAAAAATATCCCAACGCCACCGACATCGTCTGGTGCCAGGACGAGCCGCAGAACCAGGGCGCGTGGTTCTTCATTCAGCACAACATCCACGAGAACATGCTCGAGGGTCAGCGCCTGGGGTATGCCGGGCGGGCTGCGTCGGCATCGCCGGCTGTGGGTTATTCGCACCTGCACCAGGACCAGCAGAAAGCGCTGATTGAAGCGGCTTTCGGCAAGCTCAAGGGTTTTGTGTTGTCCAAATGACTGCACACCCTGATCCCACACCCCCGCGTTCTATACCCAAAGAGATTTACAAATGGCAATCGTAGAAGTCAAGGTTCCGCAGCTGTCTGAGTCCGTGGCCGAAGCCACGCTGCTGCAATGGAAGAAAAAGGCCGGTGAGGCCGTGGCCGCTGATGAAATCCTGATCGACATCGAGACCGACAAGGTGGTGATGGAGGTGCCAGCACCGGCCGGCGGTGTGCTGGTGGAATTGCTGGTTGGCGACGGAGGTACGGTGGTGGCCAATCAGTCCATAGCGCGCATCGACACGGCGGCCGTGGCGGGGGCGGCTGCCCAAGTGCCCGCTGCAGCGGCCCCGGCGGCTGCTTCGCCCGTTGCGCCAGCCGCTGCTGCCCCTGCCTCTGCTGCCATGTCCGGCGTGGCCATGCCGGCTGCGGCCAAACTGATGGCCGACAACAACCTGGCCGCCGGCTCCGTGGCCGGCTCTGGCAAAGATGGCCGCGTGACCAAGGGCGATGTGCTGGCAGCTGTTGCCGGTGGCGCTAAACAGGCTGCTGTTGTTTCGCCCATTCCCACTGGGGTACCTACCGTGGCCTTGCCTCAGGTCTCCGGGCCCACCGTTGATCTGGGCCAGCGCCCCGAGCAGCGTGTGCCCATGACCCGTCTGCGCGCGCGCATTGCCGAGCGGCTTCTGCAATCGCAAGCGACAAATGCTATTTTGACCACCTTCAACGAGATCAACATGGCCCCGGTCATGGAGATGCGCAAGCGCATGCAAGAGCGTTTCGAGAAAGAGCACGGCGTCAAGCTCGGCTTCATGAGCTTTTTTGTCAAAGCTGCTGTGCATGCCCTCAAGAAGTTCCCAGTGCTCAATGCCTCGGTCGATGGCACCGACATCGTTTATCACGGCTACTTTGACATCGGCATCGCTGTGGGATCGCCCCGGGGTTTGGTGGTGCCGATCTTGCGCAACGCCGACCAGATGAGCTTTGCCGAGATCGAAAAGAAAATCGCCGAATACGGTCAGAAAGCCAAGGATGGCAAGCTCGGTATCGAGGAGATGACCGGCGGCACCTTCTCCATTTCGAATGGGGGCACCTTTGGCTCCATGTTGTCGACCCCCATCATCAACCCGCCGCAGTCGGCGATTCTTGGCGTACATGCCACCAAGGACCGCGCCGTGGTCGAAAACGGTCAAGTGGTGGTGCGCCCCATGAATTACTTCGCCATGTCGTACGACCACCGCATCATTGATGGCCGAGAAGCCGTGTTGGGTCTGGTGGCCATGAAGGAAGCGCTGGAAGATCCAGCTCGCCTGCTGTTCGACATCTGATCATCGCGTGAGCCTCCCGCGGGCGATGGCAGCGCGGGTTTGGGGGCTCGTGCGGTGCGGTCGCAGCCCCGACCCATCCCTTCCCAGCGCGGGAGGGCCAAAAGAACTACCGAAAGAACACCATGAGCAAACAATTTGACGTCATCGTCATCGGCGGCGGTCCTGGCGGCTACATCGCTGCGATTCGCGCGGCACAGCTGGGTATGAATGTGGCTTGCATCGACGAGTGGAAAAACTCGACAGGAGGCCCGGCGCCGGGCGGCACTTGTACCAACGTGGGCTGCATTCCATCGAAAGCCTTGCTGCAATCGAGCGAGCATTTCGAGCATGCCAACCATCATTTTGCAGACCACGGCATCTCCGTCAAGGACGTCAAGATGGATGTGGCCAAGATGTTGGCCCGCAAGGATACGGTGGTCAAACAGAACAACGACGGCATTCTTTACCTGTTCAAGAAAAACAAGATTAGCTTCTTTCACGGAAGAGGCTCTTTTGTCAAGGCTGTTGATGGCGTGTACGAGATCCATGTTGCGGGCAGGACCGAGGAGACCCTGGTGGCCAAGCAAGTCGTCATCGCCACCGGATCCAACGCCCGTGCGCTGCCTGGTGTGCCATTTGACGAAGAGACGGTGCTCTCCAATGATGGCGCTCTGCGCATCGGCGCTGTGCCCAAGAAGCTGGCTTTGATCGGCTCGGGGGTGATTGGATTGGAAATGGGCTCTGTCTGGCGTCGCCTCGGTGCAGAAGTGACCATACTCGAAGGACTGCCCACTTTTTTGGGCGCGGTGGACGAGCAGATCGCCAAGGAAGCCAAGAAGGCTTTTGACAAGCAGGGTTTGAAAATCGAATTGGGTGTCAAGGTCGGTGACGTCAAGACCTCCAAGAAGGGCGTGTCCATTGCCTACACCAATGCCAAGGGCGAGGCTCAGGTGTTGGAAGCCGACAAACTCATCGTCTCCATCGGCCGCCTGCCCAACACCGTGGGTCTGAACGCCGAGGCTGTGGGCCTGAAGCTCGATGAGCGTGGCGCCATCGTGGTCGATGGTGATTGCAAGTCCAATTTGCCCGGAGTCTGGGCGGTCGGTGATGTGGTGCGCGGCCCCATGCTGGCGCACAAGGCCGAAGAGGAGGGCGTGGCGGTGGCTGAGCGCATCGCAGGTCAACACGGTCATGTGAACTTCAACACGGTTCCTTGGGTGATTTACACCAGCCCGGAAATTGCCTGGGTCGGGCGCACCGAGCAGCAGCTCAAAGAGCAAGGCGTTTCCTACAAGGCGGGCACGTTCCCGTTTCTTGCCAACGGTCGCGCCCGTGCGCTGGGAGACACCACTGGGATGGTCAAATTTTTGGCCGATGCCAGAACCGACGAAATTTTGGGTGTGCACATCGTGGGCCCCCAGGCCAGTGAACTGATAGCTGAGGCGGTGGTTGCCATGGAGTTTCGTGCTTCGAGCGAGGACATCGCCCGGATTTGCCACGCGCATCCGTCGCTTTCTGAGGCTACCAAGGAGGCAGCCTTGGCGGTGGACAAACGCACCCTCAATTTCTAAATGGGTGCCGGGCTTGCTCAAGTCAAACCAGTTCAATGATGTCTGTACGCGCCGCTTACGATGCCGAGCTCAAGGCCCGCGGTTACGAGAGTGACCCGGCTCAACTGCGTGCCGTGGAGGCACTGCAGCGCTGCGCAGAGCAATGGGCTGCCTACAAGGCCAAGCGGTCCAATGCCTTCAAAAAGCTGATCAGCCGTCCCGAGATTCCGCGCGGTGTTTACATGTTCGGTGGGGTCGGTCGAGGCAAAAGCTTTTTGATGGATTGCTTTTACAAGGCGGTGCCCATTGAGCGCAAGACGCGTCTACACTTCCACGAATTCATGCGTGAAGTGCATCGGCAGTTGCGCGATCTGCAGGGAACGGTCAACCCCTTGGACGAGTTGGGCAAGCGTGTCGCTCAGCGATACAAGCTCATTTGCTTTGATGAGTTTCATGTGGCAGATATCACCGATGCCATGATCTTGCACCGGTTGTTGGCGGCTTTGTTTGAAAACGGGGTGGGTTTTGTGACCACCTCGAACTTTGAGCCCGATGGTCTGTATCCGGGTGGATTGCACCGTGACAGAATCTTGCCGGCCATCGACATGCTCAAAGCCCGATTGGAGGTGGTCAATGTCGACCACGGCGTGGATTACAGACGGCGTACCTTGGAACAACTCAAGCTCTACCATTGTCCTTTGGGACCCGAGGCCGATGCGGCCATGGCTCAGGCCTTTGAGCGATTGGCTGAAACTCAGGATGAAGACCCTTCGCTCATGATCGAGGCGCGAGCGATCAAGGCCATCCGACGTGCCGGCGGTGTGGTCTGGTTTGATTTTCGTCAGCTTTGTGGGGGTCCGCGCTCCCACAACGACTATCTTGAAATTGCCAATCAGTTTCACACGGTGCTGCTGTCAAACGTGCCGCACATGCCAGTGCGCATGGCCTCTGAAGCCAGGCGCTTCACTTGGCTGGTCGATGTCTTGTATGACCGGCGGGTCAAGCTCATCATGTCGGCCGCCTCCGAACCCGAGGACCTTTACACCGAGGGCCCGCTGGCCCATGAATTTCCGCGCACGGCTTCCCGGCTCCACGAAATGCAATCGGCCGAGTTCATGTCACTGGAGCGGCGTCTGGTGGACACAGGACTGACGTGAAGCCGAGCCGAATCCTTGCTTTTTTGCTACCGGTTCTGTTTGTGGGCCAGGGATGGACGCAGACCGATATGGCGCCAGGCATTGCTGAGGCCGCCCTGCTGTCTGCTGAGCAGCGTGGGGTGCGACGGGCTCAAATTGCCTCGCAGTGGACAGAGCAGGCGGCAAAGCTGCAGGCGCAGGAGAGCGTATGCCGCCAGAGTTTCTGGGTCAATGATTGCCTCAGGGATGCGCAGGCCTCTCATCGTGCAGTGGTCTCGCGCCTGGACCAGCAGGTGCACGCGCTTGACGAGGTTGAGCGCCGTCAACGCGCTGCTGCGGTGCTTGAACGAACGCAAGCTCGCCAGGAGCAGTCTGAACGGCCGACTGTGTCGCAGCCCCGCGGCTCCGGCCTGCCGGCTGAGCAGACGACCGCTCTGAAGCAGCGCAAGGCGCGCGAGAGCGCCCAGCAACGGATGATCAAGCAACAGAAAAAGCAAGAGCTGTTGAGTCAGCGTGCCCAGAGGCGCGAGCACGCTGCGCAGGCCGCTCGCGCAAACTTGTTGCGCCGGCAGTCGGACAAAGCCGAATCTTCGCAAGAGTCGCTGCGCTGACCATGGATTTCCAACAGCGGGTGCAGGCTGCGTTTGAGGTCGGTGGCCTGCTCGCGCGGACCGCTGAGCAGTTTGAGCCGCGTCAAGGACAGGTTCAGATGGCGATGGCTGTGGCCCGAGCCATTGAGGACGGCGGCGCACTGGTGGTTGAGGCCAGCACGGGCGTGGGCAAGACGTTTTCCTATCTGGTGCCGGCTTTGCTCAGTGGAGAGCGGGTCTTGCTGTCAACCGCCACCAAAACCCTCCAAGATCAGCTCTACGGTCGTGACCTGCCCCGTTTGATCGACGCCCTTGGCCTGCCGGTCAGCACCGCCTTGCTCAAGGGACGCGCGAGTTATTTGTGTATTCACCGCATGCAGCAAGCCCCCCATCTAGAGGGCGGGCGGGAACGCTCCGCGGCCAAGGTTTTGGCGCGGATCGAGTCTTGGTCTCAGTCCACTCAGACAGGCGACCTGGCTGAATTGTCTGGCCTGGACGAACGTTCGCCGGTGTTGCCGCTGGTGACCTCGACCCGGGAAAATTGTCTGGGCTCGGTGTGTCCGAGCTTCAAAGCCTGTCATGTCAATCATGCGCGGCGCGAGGCCATGGCGGCCGATGTTGTGGTGATCAATCACCACTTGTTTTTTGCCGATCTCGCGGTCCGTGAGTCGGGCATGGCCGAATTGCTGCCCTCGGTGCGCGTGGTGATTTTTGATGAGGCCCACCAACTCAATGAGACTGGTTTGCAGTTCCTCGGAAAGGACTTGGGAACGGCGCAGGTGCTCGATTTTGTGCGCGATATGCTGGCGGCTGGCTTGCAAATGGCGCGGGGATTGGTCGATTGGCACGGCTTGTCCGGCCGTCTGGAGCGCGCCTGCCGCGAGTTGCGCCTGGTCGTCGGAAAAGCTCCGTCTGGAACCCGCTTGAATTGGCAAGGCCCCACCCCGCAGGGCCTGGCGCCTGAGGCCTGGGCCAGCGCTTTGGCCGATTTGTGGCAGGCGTGCGAAGCCTGTGCCCGCGACCTTGACACGGTCAGCGAATTGGCGCCTGACTTTGTGCGCTTGCGCGAGCGGGCCTTGCTTTTTGCATCGAAGCTGGAGCATTTTTGCGCCCCGGGGGCAACGGAAAAGGTCCGTTGGATTGAGGTCGCTCAGCAGGCTCGACTGGTCGAATCGCCTCTGGATATTGCTCAAGAGGTGGGCTCCCGGATGTTGGGCCCTGAGCAACAGGGGCGAACCTGGATTTTTACCTCAGCCACCCTGGGCGATGACGAAAAGCTGTCTTGGTTCACCACGCCCTGCGGCTTGCAGCAGGCGCAGGTGCTGCGCATTGGCAGCCCCTTTGACTACAGCGTCCAGGCCGCCCTTTACATTCCCGCTGACCTGCCTGAGCCGGCAGACCCTGGGCATTCTGATCGTGTCGCCGCGCTGGTGGCCGATTGGGCATTGCGCTTGGGAGGGCGCACGCTGGTTCTGACCACAACGCTCAAGGCGCTCAACCGCATTGCGCAGGTATTGCAAGAGCGCTTTGAGCCCAGTGGATCGTTGGACATTTTGGTGCAAGGCCAGGGAACACGGCGTGAACTCATGGAGCGGTTCAGAGGTGGTGCCAATGAACGCGGCTGTGTGTTGGTGGCTTCGGCCTCGTTCTGGGAGGGCATCGATGTGGCCGGGGACGCCCTGCAATTGGTCGTGATCGACAAATTGCCTTTCCCACCCCCGAGCGATCCTTTGGCGCAGGCCCGATCCCGGCAAATTGAGGCCCAGGGCGCAAGTGCCTTCAATGAATATTTTCTGCCCGAGGCGGCGGTGGCACTCAAGCAGGGCGCCGGGCGCCTGATTCGCCGTGAGACCGACCGCGGAGCGCTCGTATTGTGCGATACCCGCCTGCTGGGCAAGGGCTATGGCGCCCGCCTGATCAGGGCGCTGCCGCCCATGCGCCGATTACAAAGCCCGCAGCAGATGGACCATTGGCTCGACCAACTCACCACAGGCGGTACCACGGGCGCTTGCTAGCGCCCGGCCCCGCCTGGCCTAAAAATTCACTTTTAGGGTAGGAGCGTTGCATGATGCGCAGCGTATCGTCTCGCAGGTCTTTCATGCCCAGCGCGTCATAGGAGCGGTAAAGAATGAACATGGCCTCTTCGAGCGCTGGAACATCGCGAAACTCGTTGATGGCGGTCTGCGCCCTATTGATGGCCGCGACGTAAGCCCCACGGGAATGGTAGTAACGCGCCACATTGACTTCTGATTTGGCCAATGAATTGACGATGTAGTTCATGCGCAGTCGCGCATCGGGCGTGTATTTGGATTCGGGAAAGCGGGCCACCAGCTCCTTGAAAGCGGCGAAAGATTCCTTGGCTGCCTTTTGATCACTTTCCGACAGGTCTTTGCGCGCCAGCCTTCCCAACAGTCCCAAGTTGTCATTGAAGCTGGCCAGACCCTTGAGGTAGAGCGCATAGTCCAGCGCCGGGCTCGCTGGGTGCAGCCGGATGAACCGGTCGAGCGTTGCGATGGCTTGGCCTGGCTCGCCGGCCTTGTAATGCGCGTGCGCCTTTTCCAGCTGCGCTTGTTGTGCCAGTGGGGTGCCAGCGGCTCGACCTTCGAGCTTTTCGAACAGGGTCACGGCCTTGTCGTAGGCGCCATTGGCGGCCTCGTCCCGGGCCTCGCTGTATATCTTGTTCGGACTCCAGCCGGCGGTTGGATCTTTGGGGTCGCTGGCGCAGCCTGAGAGAACCAGCGCAAGTGCCAGGCCGAGCCGTCCGATGCGAGCCGTTGATAATCGTCCTAACACCATACTGATGACCTTTTGGTTGACTTTGCAATGACCGGCTTCGGGAAGAGCGCAGAAATTATAGAACCGAGCTCAGAAGCTGACGCTTCGTGGGCCGAGGATCAGGACGAGGCGGGGCTCGAGCGCGATGCCGAATGGCGCCAGTGTGAAGCGGGTGCGGCTGATCACGGGCAAAGGCTAGATCGTGCCCTGACGCTGCTGGTGCCGGAATTGTCGCGCAGTTATTTGCAGCAATTGATCGAATTGGGTGCAGTGCAACTCAACGGGCGCGTTCATCAGCGCTCTTCCACCAAGGTCAAGGTGGGGGACAGACTGGCCATCGAGCTGCGCCCCACGCCGCAGAGTCAGGCCTTCCATCCACAGGCCATGGCTCTGAGTCCTGTCTACGAAGACGAACACCTTCTGGTCATTGACAAGCCGGTGGGCTTGGTGGTCCACCCGGCTCCTGGGCACTGGAGTGGAACACTGCTCAATGGCTTGCTCGCCCACCATGCAGGCGCCCGGATGTTGCCCAGGGCCGGTATCGTTCACCGTTTGGACAAAGACACCAGTGGCTTGATGGTCGTCGCCAAGTCGCGTTGGGTGATGGATGAACTGGTCCAGGCCATCGCCCAGCGGCGGGTTCGGCGTGAATATCTGGCACTGGCCCATGGCCGGTGGCCAGGGCCATCGACGGTGAGGACCGAGCAGGCCATCGGCCGCGATCCGCGGTTGCGCACACGCATGGCCGTGGTCGATCTCCAGCGCCAGCCGGGCAAGCCAGCGGCAACTGACCTGCGTTTGTTGGACAGTCAAGCCCTGGCGAGCTTTTTTCACTGCCGTTTGGATACGGGCCGGACCCACCAGATCCGGGTGCATCTGATGCATCTGGGGCATCCCCTCTTGGCCGATGAGCTCTATGGTGGGCGGCCTCTGGCAGGCATGAAGCGTCAAGCTTTGCACGCTTGGCGCCTGTCTTTGGACCATCCAGTCACCCGCCAGGCATTGAGTTGGCAGCGTCAGTTGCCCGACGACATGGCCGATGCCTTGGCCCAACTGCAATTGAGCCCGCCGCCATCGGCGTGGGCTGCCGCCGCGTCAGTGGATTGGCCTGAGATACAATAGGTTCACACAGCCGGTCTGCTCCAGACTGGCCTGGGCTGAGTGCAGCGCCCTCTATCTGCTGTGGCTGTGTCCCCCCGTTTTTGCGCTGCCCACGATTCGGCCCAGGATGTCGGTCTTGGTGCATTGCACTTTCAACGATTGATCACATGAATACGACGGATGCCAAGCGCGTCCTCGAAACGGCTCTCATCTGTTCCCCGCAGGCCATGTCCTTGAGGGACATGGAGGTGTTGTTCGAGGCCAGCGTGGGTGCCGACACCCTCAAGCGACTTCTCGCCGATCTTCAGGACGAGTGGTCTGGGCGAGGTGTTCAATTGGTGAAAGTGGCCTCAGGCTGGCGCTTTCAGAGTCGGCCTGAAATGCGACCCTACCTGGATCGTCTGAACCCGGAAAAGCCTCCCAAGTACACCCGGGCAACGCTGGAGACGCTGGCCATCATTGCCTACCGTCAGCCCGTAACCCGCGGCGACATGGAGGACATACGTGGCGTCACGATCAATTCTCTTTTGCTCAAGCAGCTTGAAGATCGGGGCTGGGTCGAGGTGATCGGCCACCGCGAAACCGTTGGCCGCCCCGCGTTGTATGCGACCACCCGCCAGTTTCTCGATGACCTGGGTCTGCAATCGCTCGATCAGCTGCCCACTCTTGATGCCGGCGTTGTTGATGACGCCGTTCTGGAGCAAATTGAATTCGGGCTGACCGAGCCGACGCCCGGTGAGTTTGCGCAAGACGAGGCATCGGTCGTGCCTCAGAGCGCTCACCCTGTGACCGGCCAGATCGCCGAGCCTTGAAAGCCATGCACTCCAATCCAGACGCCATCGATACGGGGCCTGTGCCCGATGCCCAAGCCGGGCAACCGGCCGCGGCGCCGCTCGTCGACCCACAAGACGTCAGCCAGGCCGAAGTGCCCGGTTCAGAGCAACCCGGGCGGGGCCGTCGTCGCTCTCGCCGCTCTCGCGAGCGCTCTGAGGTTGCTGCCAGCCCGCAAGAGGGCCAAGCGCCGTCGCCGCAAACCCGGCGCGAGCGGCCGCCGCGCAGGGATCCGGATCGAGCGCTTCGTGCGGCCTATCAATTCGAGGATGTGGTCGCCGGACAGATCGATGCCGACGAGCAGGATCCCATGGTGGAGTTGCCCAAGCGTGTGCTGACCCCGCAGCCCGAGAGCCCGAAGTTGCACAAGGTACTGGCCCAGGCCGGCTTGGGCTCCCGCCTGGAGATGGAGCAACTCATTTTGGAGGGGCGGATCTCGGTCAACAATGAGCCCGCTCATATCGGTCAGCGCATCCAGTTCGGCGATGCGGTCAAGGTCAATGGCAAGCCTTTGCGGGTGCGAATTGCCCCGCCGCCGCCCCGCGTGATCGCCTACCACAAGCCTGCCGGGGAGGTGGTAACGCATGACGATCCGCAAAATCGACCCACCGTTTTTCGCAAATTGCCCAAGCTGTTTCAAGGCAAGTGGCAGTCGGTAGGCCGTCTTGATCTCAATACCGAGGGCTTGCTGCTGTTCACCAGTTCGGGGGAGCTGGCCAATAAGTTGATGCATCCGCGCTTCGGACTCGAGCGCGAGTACGCAGTGCGTGTCCTGGGCGCTTTGAGCTTGGAAGAAAAGCAGCGCTTGCTCGAGGGCGTTGCCCTCGATGACGGCATGGCCCAGTTCGGAGCCATTGAAGAAGCCGGAGGCGGTGAAGGGGTCAATTGCTGGTACCGGGTGACCATCGCCGAGGGTCGCAACCGTGAGGTGCGGCGCATGTTTGAGGCTGTCGGGCACGCCGTTAGTCGCTTGATTCGCATCCGCTATGGCGCTTTCATGTTGCCGCGGGGCTTGCGCCGTGGCGCCTACGTCGAACTCGATGGCTGGAGCAATCCCCTCAGCCCTTCGATCCGGAGTTGACCGGGCCGGGGCTGGGCGCTCCGACGCAGGAGAGCGTGGGCGATGGCGAGGATGGCGAGCCCATAGGACCGTACGAGTTTCAGCCGCCGCCCGGCCGGCATGAGGCCGGCCGCATTGACACGGCCGGATCGGGTCGTCGCAAGCGTGCCCGTGGCAATGGCCCGCGGCCATCAAGCCCTCAACCGGGCTTCAATATGCCGGCCCAGGGTAAGAAGCGCCAAGGCCGCAATCCGCGCGGTGGCGGTGGGGCCGGTGGTGCAGGGTCGGGGGGCGGTCAGCCCGACCCGATGAAAACCTCTTTTGGCTACATTGGTGCCGACACGTTCACCCGCCAGCGCCAAGGGCCCGGTCAGGGTCAAAGCCGCGGCGGCAATCGCTCAGGCCGCAAGGGCGGTCGGGGCTGACCCCTGATTCGGCAAGGGATTGAGGCGGGTGGGAAAACCCGAAGCAATAGGCCCTAAAATAGCGGGCTTTGTCCCGCATCGGTTCAAATTTTCAGAAAAACCAAAGGAATTTCCATGGCCATCGAGCGCACCCTTTCGATCATCAAACCTGACGCCGTTTCCAAGAATGTGATTGGTCAGATTTACGCACGCTTTGAGGCAGCTGGCCTGAAGATCGTGGCGGCAAAAATGGCTCACCTCTCCCGCGCAGAGGCCGAGGCGTTTTACGCCGTGCACAAGGCCCGTCCGTTTTTCAAAGATTTGGTGGATTTCATGATCTCCGGGCCTGTCATGATTCAAGCCCTTGAAGGGGAGAATGCGATCCTAAAAAACCGCGATCTCATGGGAGCCACCGACCCCAAGAAGGCCGCGGCTGGCACCATTCGCGCCGACTTTGCCGACAGCATCGATGCCAACGCCGTCCATGGATCGGATGCCCCGGAGACAGCAGCCCAAGAGGTGGCTTTCTTCTTTCCTGGCATGAGCGTCTATTCGCGCTGAACGCATTGCTGCTCGTGCGGGCCCCAAGCCTGCTTCAGACGGCGGGGCCCCAGGGCCCCGCTGTGCATTGCGGCGCTGTGTACGGGCTTGGCCCCTTGTAATTTTGTCCGCACGCGTTACGCTTGACAGCTGCCAACAGTCCTCGCGCAATGACCACCAACCTTCTTGGCTTTGATTTGGCTGCGCTGGCTGATTTTTGCGATCAGCTGGGGGAAAAGCGTTTTCGTGCCACACAGCTGTTTCGCTGGATCCATCAGCGCGGGGTCGGTGATCTCTCGCAAATGACCGATCTGGCCAGGTCGCTGCGTGACAAGCTGGCTCGACATGCCCATGTGCAGGCCATGCCGGTCGTATCGACCCAGCGATCTGCCGACGGCACCATCAAGTGGCTTTTCGACGTCGGTGATGGCAATCTGATTGAAAGCGTGTTCATTCCTGAGAGCGATCGGGGCACCTTGTGTGTTTCGTCCCAGGCGGGATGCGCCGTGGGTTGCCGCTTTTGCTCGACGGGGCATCAGGGATTTAGCCGAAACCTGCAGACGAGCGAAATCTTGGCCCAGCTTTGGCATGCCGAGCACATGTTGCGACGCGAGTTTGACCAGCAAGAGCGCGTGATTACCAATGTGGTCATGATGGGCATGGGCGAGCCCTTGCAAAACTACGCCCAGTTATTGCCTGCATTGCGGGCGATGCTCGACGACCATGGGTATGGACTGTCGCGCCGGCGTGTGACCGTATCGACCTCCGGGGTTGTGCCCGTGATGCAGCGACTGTCTCAGGATCTGCCGGTCGCCCTGGCGGTGTCCTTGCACGCCTCCAACGATGCGCTGCGTGACCATTTGGTTCCGCTCAATCGCAAATACCCGATCGACGAATTGCTGCGGGCTTGTGCGGCTTACCAGCAGTTTGCACCGCGTGACTTCATCACCTTTGAGTACTGCATGCTCGATGCAGTCAACGATAGGACCGAGCATGCCCACGAATTGGTGGCCTTGATTCGGCGCCATGCCGCCAGCGGCCTTTCGGTCAAGCTCAATCTGATTCCCTTCAACCCTTTTGCCGCCTCGGGCCTCAAGCGCTCTACGTCGCAGCAGGTCCAGGCGTTTGCCAGCGTCTTGCTCGACGCGGGCATCGTGACCACGGTGCGTAAGACGCGAGGCGATGACATCGATGCGGCTTGCGGCCAACTTGCCGGCGATGTGAAGGACCGAACCGACGTGCAACAGCGCATGGCCAGTCAGCGTCAGGCCATGATAGGCGGCGTCCCTGTGGTCGCGCTCTCCGATGGGTTGAGCGTGGGGCGCTGATGAGGCCAGTCCTGATCCTGGCTGTCTGTGGGCTCAGCGCCCTGATTCTCGGATGCTCTGTGTCGGCCAGTGGTCGGGTTGCGCCCATGGATCGGGTCACTGAATCCGATCAGTCGGCCGAGCATCGGAGGGCGCACTTGCGCTTGAGCCTGGCCACGGCTTACCTGCAGCAGGGGCAGACTTTGGTCGCTCTCGATGAGGTCAAGCAAGCGCTGGCTCTGGCGCCAGACTTGTCGGCCGCTTGGCATTTGCGCGGTGTGATTTACATGCAATTGGGTGATGTGTCGCGAGCGGACCCCAGTTTCGAGCGTGCCATGGCGTTGAGTCCCGATGATGCTGATCTCTTGCACAATTACGGCTGGTTGCTTTGTCGCTTGCCTGTCGCTGAGGACCGCCATGTACGGGCTCAGGCCTTGTTGCGGCGAGCGGCGGTCCGCTCCACAGCCGCCCAGTCCGCCAAAAGTTGGCTGGCTTTGGCCATCTGCCAGGAGCAGGTCGGACAAGCCGGGCAGGCGCTCGACAGTCTTTTTCAGCCTGCTCTCATGACCATGGCCGATGCCCCGACCCTCTGGCAAGCGGTCAAGTTGGCCCGCAAGCTTGATAATGCGGTTCTGGTGGCTCGGTTTGGGGAGCAGCTGCGCCATCGTTTCGGCCGTTCGCAGCAGGCGGCGGCATTTGACAAGGGTGCCTGGGATGAGTGAAGCGCAGGGTCATACGGAGGGTGCGACCGACGGCGAAAGCGCCGGCGCATTGATGCGCCGTGCGCGTGAGCAGGCCGGGCTGCACATTGCTGCGCTGGCGGTCTCGCTGAAGGTGCCGGTCAAGCGTCTTGAAGCGCTGGAGGCCGATCGACACGATCTGTTGCCCGGCCCGGTCTTCACCCGCGCCTTGGCCTCCAGCGTCTGCCGCGCCCTCAAGCTCGATGCTGTCCAGGTCCTGGCCTTGTTGCCGCAGGTGCAGCGACAGGAATTGGTGGTCGCTGGCGCCCTCAATCAGCCTTTTCGCGGCTCGGGGCCGTCGGGCACCAGCAAGGTTTGGCCTCAGCTGTCCAGGCCCGCGCTCTGGGGCGGCGCTGCCTTGTTGCTGGCCGCAGCCATCGTTTATTTCCTGCCGGAATTCGCTTCTTTCAAGCCTGGCTCCCAAGCCCGGTCAGATGCGGGAGCTGGGGCGGTGGTCACGGAATCGGTATCCCCGGCTGGCCAGGCGGTCGATCGCACTGCGGCGGTCAGTCCCGTGCCCGCTGCATCCGCCTCGGCCGATGCGGTCCGGCGTGAGCCCGGATTGAGTGCCGCGAGCGCGGCGCCCGCGGTATCGGCCCCTGCTGGGGTTTTGGCAGATGCCACCACAGTGCTTGCCATCCAGGCGCAAAGCCCGGCCTGGGTTGAGGTGCTCGACTCTGCAGGTTTGATCGTCTTGCGTCGTGTCTTGAATTCTGGGGAGATGGCACCGATTTCGGCCAGCACCCCGTTGCGGGTGACGGTGGGCAATGCCGGTGACGTGCGGGTCAGGGTGCGTGGCCAGCCATTTGATCTCGTGCCCCTGACGCAAAACAATGTGGCCCGATTCGAGGTGAAGTGATGACTCCATGCCAGCCCATTGAAGCGGCTTTGCCTGCGCCCAGGCGCTCAGCTCAGGCTCGAATTGTCTGGGGTTCGCGTGTGGTGACGGTCGGAGGCGACGCACCCGTGCGGGTGCAGTCCATGACCAACACCGATACCGCAGATGCCATTGCCACGGCCATACAGTGCAAGGAGCTCGCTCAGGCTGGCTCCGAGGTGGTGCGCATCACGGTCAATACGCCTGAGGCGGCGGCGGCTGTGCCGCATGTGCGCGAGCAACTCGATCGCATGGGTGTCGATGTGCCTCTGGTGGGCGATTTCCACTACAACGGCCACACCCTGCTGACCCAGTTTCCAGCCTGTGCCCAGGCTTTGTCCAAGTACCGCATCAATCCAGGCAACGTGGGCAAGGGCGACAAGCACGACAAGCAGTTTTCGCAGATGGTCGAAGCGGCCATGCGTTGGGACAAGCCGGTGCGTATCGGTGTGAACTGGGGCAGTCTGGATCAGGAGTTGTTGGCCGGCATGATGGACGACAACAGCCGCCGTGCGCAGCCCTGGGGCGCCAAGCAAGTCATGTACGAGGCGCTCATCTCCTCGGCTTTGCAATCGGCCGCAAGGGCCGAAGAACTGGGCATGGCCCACGAGCAGATTCTCTTGTCATGCAAGGTCTCGGGGGTGCAGGATCTGATTTCGGTTTACCGAGAACTGGCCAGACGCACCGATCACCCGCTGCACCTGGGCCTGACCGAGGCGGGGATGGGCACCAAGGGCACGGTGGCCTCCGCGGCGGCCTTGTCTGTCTTGCTGCAAGAGGGCATTGGCGACACCATCCGCGTGTCTCTGACGCCCCAGCCCGGGGAGTCGCGCACCCAGGAGGCGGTGATTGCCTCGGAGATCTTGCAGGCCTTGGGTTTGCGCATCTTTGTACCCAGTGTCACCGCCTGTCCCGGTTGCGGCCGAACCACCAGCACCACGTTTCAGGAGTTGGCCAAGCAGATATGCCGATATCGGCATCAGCCTGCCGGGAACCGGGGAGGCTCCGGCCGCACCCGTGTTCATCGACGGTGAAAAGCGATTGACCCTGCGCGGGGAGGGCATCGCGCGCGAATTCCAGGGCATCGTTGAGAACTACATTGAAAAGCGCTTTGGTCACGCCAAAGTCTAAAAAGCGGGCCCATGCGCCCTTTAAAGAGCATCCATGGTTGACAAATTGACCGCCGTCAAAGGCATGAACGATATCTTGCCGCCGGAATCGGCGCACTGGGAGTGGCTGGAGGACAGGGTGCGGTCCTTGATGGCGCGTTACGCCTACCGAAATATCCGCACGCCGATCCTGGAGCACACACGCTTGTTTGTTCGCAGCATCGGTGAGGTCACTGACATTGTCGAGAAGGAGATGTATTCCTTTGAAGACCGATCGGACAAGCATGGCGACGCCGATCACCTGACCATGCGGCCTGAAAACGGCCCCGACGTGGACGCTGAATTGATCTTGCTGGCCGCCGCGCTTTGGCGTGAGCTCGGGCTGACCGACTGGCGCCTGGAGATCAACTGTCTGGGGCAGCCCGAGGAAAGGGCCAGGCACCGCGAGCGGCTCATCGCCTACCTTGAAGGCCATGCTGATCGGCTCGATGAAGAAGCCCGGCGCCGGCTCCACTCCAATCCGCTGCGCATACTGGATACCAAGAACCCGCAGATGCAGGATCTGGTCAACCAGGCCCCGAAATTAATCGATTTTCTGGGCGAACGGTCGCTGGCGCACTTTCAGGGGCTGCAGGCCATGCTCGATGCCAACGGCGTTTCCTGGACGCTCAATCCTCGACTGGTGCGAGGCCTGGACTACTACAACCTCAGCGTTTTCGAGTTTGTGACCGACCGGCTCGGATCGCAGGGCACCATTTGTGCCGGTGGCCGCTACGACGGCCTGATTGGACAGATGGGCGGCAAGGCAGCTCCGGCGGTGGGCTGGGCTTTGGGCGTTGAGCGTGTTCTTGAACTGCTCAGGGAGCAGGGTGTCGAGCCGGCGCAGCCGGCACCCGATGCCTTTGCGGTGGTGCCCGATGCTGCCGTTTTGCCGCAGGTTCTACAGAGCTTGCAAATCCTGCGCGAGGCTGGGGTGAGCGTGCAGATGCATGCCCCAGCGGCTGGAACGGCCGAAGGGATGGGCAGCATGAAGTCGCAATTCAAGCGTGCCGATGCCAGCGGTGCGCGGTTCGCACTGATATTTGGGCAGGCTGAGCTGCAGCAGGGCTGTGTGGCCGTCAAAGCCTTGCGTTCAGGTCAGTCCGACGAGCAAGTGCTCGAGCCCTTGAATCAGGCCGACCGCTGGGCTGCTCGGCTGCGCTGAGCCTTTGCTGCCCGCGTCTGAACAGTGGTTATCAGGAGTGGGCGCCGCCGCCTACAATTGCGCTTTTGCGATGCTGCAGCTGCCCTGCGACAGCGTTTTTTGATTTTTGAACCGAGCGACCCGTTCGCGACCATCCATGGCCAGCCACCTCGACCTAGAAGAGCAAGAACAGTTAGACCAGATCAAACACTTCTGGAAGCGCTATGGCAACGCGATCACCTGGCTGCTGATCCTTGTGCTGGGTGCTTTCGCCGCTTTCAATGGCTGGCAATATTGGCAGCGCAAGCAGGGCGCCGAGGCTGCCGTGATGTACGATCAAATT
>JAJTGH010000057.1 GCA_021299555.1 Comamonadaceae bacterium | reverse complement strand
TTCATTTCTCCCTGCCGCCGCAGGGTGGCTACCGCTGCATCGCACCCAATTTGCGCGGCTATGCCGGCTCAAGCGCACCGAAGTCCATCGAAGCCTACCGGCCCCGCCACCTGGTGCAAGACATCGCGGCCCTGGCCCGAGCCGTCAGCGCCGATCCACTGGCGGCTGTGGTGGCGCACGACTGGGGCGGCGCATTGGCCTGGAACCTGGCCGCTCAGGAGCCCGCCTTGCTGCAGCGGTTGGTGATCATCAATTCACCGCACCCGGCGACCTTCGCGCGCGATCTGGCCCAATGCCCGGCGCAGCAGTCTGCCAGTGCCTACATGAACTTTCTGGCTCGGCCTGACGCGGCCGATCGTCTGGCAGAAGATGATTTCCGACGGCTGTGGGCGCTGTTCGAAGGCATGGGCGCTTGCAACGGGCCGAACCCCTGGCTCGACGCTGCCATGCGCGAGCGCTACCGCAGCATCTGGCGGGCCGGACTGCACGGACCCTGCGCCTATTACGCCGCCACCGCCCTGCGGCCGCCCGATGGCCGGGGGGAAAAATCCGGGACGCCCGAGAGGTCGCCGCAAACGCCGTCCAGTTTGGGGCGCACCGAAGTGCCCACACAGGTGATCTGGGGCATGCAAGACACTGCACTGCTGCCCAAACTGCTCGACGGTCTCGATACATTCGTACCCAGGCTGTGGGTGGAGCGCATTGAAGATGCCACCCACTGGGTGGTCCATGAACAAGCGCAGCGGGTGATCGAACGGATCACCGCCTTCATGCAGCGCAGCAGTCAGTACACCGGGCCGTGACCGGGGGGTCTGCTCTTGAAGCGCCGGTGCACCCAGTAATACTGCTCCGGCATCGTGAGCACGAGCGACTCCAGCAGCTCATTGCCACGGGCAGTGTCGGCCTGCAAATCGCCCGTTGGGTAATCTTCCCAGGCCGGCAAAACCTCCACGTCGTAGCCGCTGGGCGTGATCCGCGATACCACCGAGATCACCTTGGCCCGCCCCAGACGGGCAAAACGCGCAATCGATGGAACGGTGGCTGTGGGCACACCAAAAAAGGGAACAAAGACCGAACCGTTGGGGCCGAAATCCATGTCGGGCAACAAATACAGCACCTGCCCGCTGCGCAGACCCGCGATGTTGTCTTTCACGCCATCCGTGCGTTGATACAGCCGGACCCGGCCCCAACGCAAACGCCCAGCCTTGATCCACCCGTCAACCCGGGCATTGGCCTGAGGGGTGTAGATCGAAGTGAACTCGCGCGCCACGTTCATGTTGATGGCCGTCGCACCGGCATCCAGTCCGTAAAAATGGGGACTGAATACGATGGTCGGTGCCAGACCATCAAACTCGCTCAGGGCGCCATGCAGGCGCAGGCGCTTGCGCACCACGGCCTCGGGGGCATGCCAAAGCCAGCCACGGTCCAGCCAGCTCTGGGCCAGGCAAATCACGCTGCGCCGAGCGACCTGACGCCGCTTGGACTCAGGCCACTGCGGGAAGCACAGGGCCAGATTGCGCAACACCACATGCCGTCGCGTGTGGGCCAGGCCATAGAGCAACAAGCCCAGCACGGTGCCCAGGCGGCGCAGCCACGGCAGAGGCAGCTTGCCCAGCCACTGCATGGCGCTCAAGCCAACGCCGGTCAAGCCTTTGCCCAGAGCACTCATGCGGCCGCGTCCTTGGCCGTGACCTGTGGCCGGGGTTGTTTGTAGCGCTTGTAGGCCCAAAGATACTGCTCGGGCAGTCCGAGAATCATCGCCTCACTGGCCCGGTTAATCAGGGTGACCGACTCCAGGAGATCTGGCGCTGGCGTGGCATCGAGCCCGGCCACGGGTTCAAAGAATTGAAGGCTGTAGCCGCGTCCACCTGCAAGCCGCTGCGCCCGCAAAGGCACCAGCGCCGCACCGCTTTGGTGGGCGAGTTTGGCCGCCAGGGTCATGCTGTAGGCGGGCTTGCCAAAAAATGGCGCCCACAGGCCCAGTCCGTCTGGGGGAACCTGATCGGTCATCAGCGCCACCGTGCCGCCCGAACGCAAGGCTTTGAGCATCTGCCTGACCCCAGAGATGCTCGCAGGCGCCATGAACAGTCCAGGGCGCTCGCGCCAGTCTTGCATCAAACGGGCCAACCAGGCCTGGCGTGCAGGTCGATACAAAGCCGTGACCGGTCCGTAAAGCTCGGCCAGCACCTGCGGAATCACCTCAAAACAGCCGCCATGGATAGAAAAAAAGATCAGTGGACGACCGCCAGCCCTGAGCGCGTCAACGATCTCCTGACCCTGAACCTCGACTTCGGGCAAGCAACTTGTGTCATGCGGCCTCATCCACAGCCGTGGTAATTCGGCCACCAAGCGTCCCGCATCTGCAATGGCCGGGCGGACTTGCTCGAACGGCAGGCCGGCCTGGGCCACCAACTCGCGAAAGCTTCGTCGGTACGAGGAACTGCAACACCACACCAGCCAGCCCAACACCGAACCGAGCAGATGCAGGGCAGGCAAGGGCCATTTGGAAAGAATTCGGAATAGGACTGACATGGGGCGTTCAAGCGAAGCAGTAGCAAGTGTAAAAGCCCGGGCCACGCGCCATATGCGGCATGAGGCATCACGCTCAGTGGCGCTTGTTTATAATCAAGGTGTCGCCGAGTTACTGAACAACTTGCAGGGCGACGTTAAACCCAACTGCTAAAGCGTTCGCCGTGACTCCAAAGCCGGCAACGCGCCGAGCAACACAAACTTTTTGGAGAGCAATTTCATGGCGAACGATTATCTTTTCACGTCCGAATCCGTCTCAGAGGGCCACCCCGACAAGGTCGCCGACCAGGTTTCGGACGCCATTTTGGATGCGATCTTCAAACAAGATCCCCGCTCGCGTGTGGCGGCTGAAACCCTGTGCAACACCGGTTTGGTGGTGCTGGCTGGCGAGATCACCACCAACGCGCATGTCGACTACATTCAGGTCGCCCGCGACACCATCAAGCGAATTGGCTACGACAACACCGAGTACGGCATCGACTACAAGGGCTGCGCCGTCATGGTCTGCTATGACAAGCAGTCCAACGACATCGCCCAAGGCGTGGACCATGCCAGCGACGATCACCTCAACACCGGTGCGGGCGACCAGGGACTGATGTTCGGCTACGCCTGCAATGAAACCCCGGAACTCATGCCCGCGCCCATTCACTATGCGCACCGACTCGTCGAGCGCCAAGCTCAGTTGCGCAAAGACGGCCGGCTGCCTTTCTTGCGCCCAGACGCCAAGAGCCAGGTGACCATGCGCTACGTCGACGGTAAGCCGCACAGCATCGACACCGTGGTGCTTTCGAGCCAACACAGCCCGGAGATGAGCGATGGCAGCAAAATGTTGCCGGCTTTTGTGGAGGCCGTGATCGAAGAGATCATCAAGCCAGTGCTGCCCAAAGAGTGGCTTCAGGACACCAAGTACCTGATCAACCCCACCGGCCGTTTCGTCATTGGCGGCCCGCAAGGCGATTGCGGCCTGACCGGACGCAAGATCATTGTTGACACGTATGGCGGCGCCTGCCCACATGGCGGTGGCGCATTCAGCGGCAAGGACCCCTCCAAGGTCGACCGTTCGGCCGCTTACGCCGCCCGATACGTGGCCAAAAACATCGTCGCCGCCGGTCTGGCCAGCAAATGCCAAATCCAGGTGGCCTATGCCATCGGCGTGGCACGGCCCATGAACATCACGGTCAACACCCAAGGAACCGGCGTGATTTCAGACGAAAAAATCTCTGCCCTGGTCCACGCGCACTTCGACCTGCGGCCCAAAGGCATCATTCAGATGCTCGACCTGCTGCGCCCGATCTACGAAAAAACCGCCGCCTACGGCCACTTTGGCCGCGATGAGCCCGAATTCAGTTGGGAGCGCACAGACAAGGCCCAAGCTTTGCGCGCTGCAGCCGGGCTTTAAAGCCAATTCGATCCGCCGCCCGGGCTCGGATCAGGACGCCCGATCAGTCATCCGGGTGTCCTGTGCGCGCCCAGGTGCGGCAGGTCTCTTGCCCCCTGAACCGCATCGGACTTCAGGGGCCCCTTGAAATTCTCTCCAGATGCCCTTATGATTAGCACTCGACGGCAATGAGTGCTAACAACTCTTTGCCGCGTTCAAATGTTGGTAGTCACTAACTTTTTTGTGGCTGTTGATGTTCAACCATAACCTGATTCGGAGATCCAATGAAGCTTCGCCCTCTGCACGATCGCGTGATCGTCAAGCGCATCGAAAACGAAACCAAGACCGCCTCGGGCATCGTCATCCCTGACAGCGCCGCCGAGAAGCCCGACCAGGGCGAGATCCTGGCCGTCGGCCCCGGCAAAGCCAATGACAAAGGCGAGGTCAAGGCCCTGGGCGTGAAGGTCGGTGACCGCGTGCTCTTTGGCAAGTACAGCGGCCAGACCGTCAAGGTCGACGGCGACGAACTGCTGGTGATGAAAGAGGAAGACCTCTTCGCCGTGGTCGAGAAGTAATCCCGACCCCAACCTCACCCAATTATTGAACTGAATCTGGAGATATCAAATGGCAGCAAAAGACGTGGTTTTCGGCGGTGAAGCCCGTGCGCGCATGGTCGAGGGTGTGAACATCCTGGCCAACGCAGTGAAAGTGACCCTGGGCCCCAAAGGCCGCAATGTGGTGCTCGAGCGCTCTTTCGGCGCCCCCACCGTGACCAAGGACGGTGTGTCTGTGGCCAAGGAAATCGAGCTCAAGGACAAGTTGCAGAACATGGGCGCGCAGATGGTCAAGGAAGTCGCTTCCAAGACCAGCGACAACGCCGGTGACGGCACGACGACGGCCACCGTGTTGGCTCAGGCCATCGTGCGCGAGGGCATGAAATACGTGGCCGCCGGCATGAACCCGATGGACTTGAAGCGCGGTATCGACAAGGCGGTGACCGCTCTGGTCGAGCAGCTGAAAAAGGCCTCCAAGCCGACCACCACCTCCAAGGAAATCGCACAGGTTGGTTCGATTTCTGCCAACTCTGATTCGAGCATTGGCGACATCATCGCCAAGGCCATGGACAAGGTCGGCAAGGAAGGCGTGATCACTGTCGAAGACGGCAAGTCCCTGGAAAACGAGCTCGACATCGTCGAGGGCATGCAGTTCGACCGCGGCTACCTCTCGCCCTACTTCATCAACAACCCCGAGAAGCAGGCCGCCCTGCTCGACAACCCCTTCGTGCTGCTGTTCGACAAGAAGATCAGCAACATTCGCGACCTGCTGCCCACCCTGGAGCAAGTGGCCAAGGCCAGCCGTCCTTTGCTGATCATTGCCGAAGACGTCGAAGGTGAAGCCCTGGCCACCCTGGTGGTCAACACCCTGCGCGGCATCCTCAAAGTGGTGGCTGTCAAGGCCCCCGGCTTTGGCGATCGTCGCAAGGCCATGCTCGAGGACATCGCCATCCTGACCGGCGGCAAGGTCATTGCTGAAGAAGTCGGCCTGACCCTCGAGAAAGTGACCCTGGCTGACCTCGGTCAAGCCAAGCGCATCGAAGTGGGCAAGGAAAACACCACCATCATCGACGGCGCCGGCGCTGCCGCTGACATCGAGGCACGCGTCAAACAGATCCGTGTACAGATCGAAGAGGCCACCAGCGACTACGACCGTGAAAAGCTGCAAGAGCGCGTGGCCAAGCTGGCCGGCGGTGTGGCGGTCATCAAGGTCGGCGCTGCCACCGAAGTCGAGATGAAGGAAAAGAAAGCCCGCGTAGAAGACGCCCTGCACGCCACCCGCGCTGCAGTGGAAGAAGGTATCGTGGCTGGCGGCGGCGTTGCCCTGCTGCGTGCCAAGCAGGCTGCTGGCACCATCAAGGGTGACAACGCGGACCAAGACGCCGGCATCAAGCTGGTGCTCAAGGCCATCGAGTCGCCCCTGCGCGAGATCGTCTACAACGCCGGCGGCGAAGCCAGCGTGGTGGTCAACGCGGTGCTGGCCGGCAAAGGCAACTATGGCTTCAATGCGGCCAATGACACCTACGGCGACATGATCGAGATGGGCATCCTCGATCCGACCAAGGTGACCCGTACGGCGCTGCAAAACGCCGCTTCCGTGGCCAGCCTGATGCTGACCACCGAAGCCATGGTGGCCGAGGCGCCGAAGGACGACGCTCCTGCCGGCGGCGGCATGCCCGGCGGTGGCATGGGCGGTATGGGTGGCATGGGCGACATGGGCATGTAATCAGGCCCGGCTCTGCGATCAGGGTCAGGGTCAGGGTGCCACGGCGCCCTGTTCAAGCCCAAGAAACCCCGCACGGTGCGAGCCTTGCGGGGTTTTTTACTGGAGCCGTTGCAGGCAGAATCGACACGCGACCGAACGGGCAGCAATGGCCTTGCCAGACAGCACACGGACCATCTCAACAGTCCGGGCGCGAAGACAGCGCCAGCGTAAGATAAATCTGCCCTCAAGCCAGTTGGCTGACTGCCGTGCCATACACTGAGGCGGTCGGCTACCAAACATTGAAGCACCGTCTTTTTTTGCCACTTCGTGCTGATGAAAACACCCAACTCATGCACCCGCCGAGCCTGTCTTTTCGGTGCCGGCCTGCTGGCCCTGAGCACCTGCGCGCTGGCTCAGACGACAACCCAGCCACCCGTTCGCATTCTGGTGGGTGCGCCAGCCGGTGGCACCACCGACACCATGGCCCGCACTCTGGCGCAAGCTCTGGGCGGCGAGCTCGGCCGCACCGTGGTGATTGAAAACCGACCGGGGGCTGGCGGCAATATAGCGGCTGAGGCTGTGGCCCGTGCGGCACCAGACGGCAATACCCTGCTGATGAGCTTTACCAGCCATGCCATCAACGCCAGCCTCTACCCGCGCCTGCCGTTTGACCCGATCAAGGACTTCACCGCCTTGACCATGATCTCAACCTCGCCCTCGGTCCTGGTGGCACACCCCAAAGTGCCAGCCAACAACGTGAGCGAGCTCATCGCGCTGGCCCGCTCGAGGCCAGGCCAACTCAATTTCGCCATCGGTGCCCTGGGTTCATCCCTGCATCTTGCGGGAGACGCTTTCAAGATGAAGGCAGGGGTTTTCATTTTGAATATCCCTTATCGCGGCACCGCCCCGGCGGTGCAGGACGTGCTGGCCGGGCAGGTCGAACTGATGTTTGCGGCCGTTGGCAATGTGCAGCAACACATCCGCGCCGGCAAGCTCAAGGCTTTGGGCGTGACCAGTGCCCAGAGGCTTGCAGCATTTCCAGATATCCCGACCATCGCCGAAGTTCTGCCCGGTTATGAGTCTGCCGCCTGGTTCGGTCTGTTTGGCCCGGCACGCATGGCACCCGAAATAGCTCGGCGCCTATCAGACGCAGCCCGCACGGCCGTGCAGTCTGCAGAGGTGCGCCGCCGGATCGAACTCGAGGGCGCCACAGCCGAGGGCAACAGCCCTGAGGTCTTTGCCCGCTTTGTGGAGTCTGAGATCACCCGCTGGTCTGCTGTGGTTCGCTATTCCGGAGCCAAGCCGGAGTAGCCAGCGCTTCAACCAGAAATGACGGTCCGCATCGATCAATGATTGATCATGCGCACGCCGATGGCATGCTCAAGTCGAAGGCACAGGCTGCCATGCCACGACCCAGTAAGCACCTTTGTCCTGCACCGCCTGAAATCGGATGCGCATGCCCACCCGAAGACCGTCAAGGGCAACACCATCGCGCAACTGAAAGACCATGGTCATCGGCGGCATGTCGAGGTTTTTGATCTCTTCGTGCCGAAGCGAGATCTTGCGCGCCGAAACATCCACGCGCCTGACCTCGGCCAAGGCCCACGGCAGCGCGGCGATGTCGCTGACGGATTGCGCCGAGGCACGCTGCTGAGCCGGGGCGCCCGGGTACTTGGCAAAGGTGCGGGTGCCGCCGTCGCCCTGCACCAGCAGGACTTCATACGCATCGCGCCGGCCTTTATAGACCGCACCGTCCATACCGGGGCTGCCAATCGGCATGCCCGGTACGGTCAGCCCCAAGGCCTGTGGCTTTTGACGCAGCAGGCGCACAATGTCGACTGCCGGCACATGGCCCTCGATCACATAACCGCCCACCGTGGCGGTGTGGCATGAGCCCAGCTTTTCAGGCATGCCCAATCGCTTGCGCGCTGCTGTGTTGCCCACATCGTGGATCTCGACAGTAAATCCGTTGGCTCTCAAGTGCTCCACCCACTCCTGACAGCAGCCGCACTGCGGGTCTTTCCAGACCTGCACCTGTGGCTGCGTTCGCCCGCTCTGGGCCGAGGCAAAAGGCGCTGCCAGCGCCAGGGTCAAGGCGGCCAAGGCCGGTCGTCTTTGCATACTCAACTCCTGTTCAGCTTTCACTCAACGATGATTTTTCCCATCATGCCGGCCTGAAAGTGGCCTGGAATCAAACAGGCAAATTCAAAGGTGCCGGCCCGGTTGAAGGTCCAGACGATCTGGCCTCGCTTGCCAGGCTCGACATGGG
This sequence comes from Comamonadaceae bacterium, assembly GCA_021299555.1. Classification (GTDB taxonomy): domain Bacteria; phylum Pseudomonadota; class Gammaproteobacteria; order Burkholderiales; family Burkholderiaceae_C; genus Polaromonas. The sequence continues at coordinate 15,566 of JAJTGH010000057.1, read as the reverse complement.
CCATGTAAGGCTCGTCATGCTCCATATTGGGGTGCTTTTCCATCATCTTGGCATGGGCACGCAACTCATCGGGTGTGCCGATCACGATTTCGTGCATCAGCTTGCCCCGGTTGACCGCCACCACTCGCACCGTCTGGCCCAAACGCACTTTGACCTGCGCAGGTGTAAATCGCATGTCATCGCCCATTGTGATGGTGATGGTTCGATTGACCTTGGCCGGTTCACCGGCGATGCCCCAATCCTTTTGCTCAGGAGCAGCGGAATTTGCGGCAGGCGCGTGCTTGTGGGCGGTGTGCGACCAGGCGGGTGCGGCCAAAAACAAAACCAGACAAACCGTCGCGCGCAGAGATGAAAACATGGGAACTCCTTTCATGAGACTTAATGAGCAGTATGGGCGCCTGAAGGCTTGCGCACGCTGCCCTGCGCATCACCGCCCGTGGCACCGGAGGCGGGAGGACGAATCGGTTCTTGCGCGGGCGTGCCCTGGTATTGAAAGGCCTGCGAGCCCGCGGGCTGTTCATACCAGCCCGGATCGGCATAGGAATCAGCGGCAAGATCTGCGCGGACCTTGAGAGTAGTGAACATGCCGCCCATCTCGATCGGCCCATAGGGGCCCGTGCCGGTCATCATGGGCAAGGTGTTCTCTGGCAACTCCATCTCCATCTCACCCATGTCGGCCATGCCGCGCTCGCCCATCACCATGTAATCAGGAATGAGCTTTTGGATGCGCTGCACCAGACCGCGGTGATCCACGCCAATGAGGGTTGGCACATCGTGACCCATGGCACCCATGGTGTGGTGGCTCTTGTGGCAATGCATGGCCCAATCTCCAGGCTCGTCGGCAATGAACTCGATCTGGCGCATCTGCCCCACCGCGACATCAGTGGTCACCTCGGGCCAGCGGGCGCTGCGAGGCACCGGCCCGCCGTCGGTACCCGTGACCTCAAACTCGATGCCGTGCACATGAATCGGATGGTTGGTCATGGTCAGGTTGCCAAATCGCACGCGGACCCGATCGCCCAACCTCGCCACCAGGGGACTGATGCCGGGAAAAACGCGGCTGTTCCAGCTCCAGATGTTGAAATCGAGCATGGTGTTGACCTTGGGCGTGTAGCTGCCTGGGTCAATATCGAATGCGTTGATGAGAAAGGCATAGTCCCGATCGACTGCGTCGATATGTGGATGCGCTTGGCGCGGATGGGTGATCCACAAGCCCATCATGCCCATGGCCATCTGCGTCATCTCGTCAGCATGCGGGTGGTACATAAAGGTGCCAGGCCGTTTGGCGGTAAATTCATAGACGAAAGTCTTGCCCGCCGGGATCTGCTTTTGATTCAAGCCGCCAACGCCATCCATGCCGTTGGGCAGACGCTGCCCGTGCCAATGAATGGTGGTGTGCTCAGGCAGGCGGTTGGTCACAAAGATGCGTACCTTGTCGCCCTCGACCACCTCGATCGTCGGCCCCGGGCTCTGGCCGTTGTAACCCCACATATTGACCCGAAAACCGGGTGCCATCTCACGCACCACCGGCTCGGCCACCAGATGAAATTCCTTGACACCGTCCTTCATCCGAAAGGGCAGGGTCCAGCCGTTGAGGGTGACCACTGGGCGATAGGGCCGCCCGGCACCGGTCACCCCGGGGGGCAACCAGGGCGCTGCAGTGTCAGGCGTGCTGCGCAGCACCGGCTCAGGCAATGCGGCCAAAGCCGGTCGGCTGACCACCGCCGTGGCCACCGCAGCCGTGGCCGACACGCCGGCGGCGGCCTGCTTGAAAAAATCTCGTCGTTGCATATCAGTGCCCTCCCTTGGAACTGCCGGGGGCAGCGCTCGCTGCAAAGGCAAGACCGCCGCTATAAGGCAGTCCAGCCATCACAGCCTGAAGATCCAAATGAGCATGCCAGGCCTGACGCCGGGCCTGCTGCGCGGCTTCAACCGCATCAATGCGATTGCGGGCACTGGCCAGCAACTGCCACGTGCTTGCCAGCATGCCGTTGTAGCGCCAGAGCGTTTCCTGCTCCGAGGCGCTGGCCAGACGCACCACCTCCGACTGCGCCCGGCGGGCCTGCTCCAAGGCCGTGGTCAAAGCCTCGTGAGCCACACGCGCATCGGCCTGGATCTGCCGCTTCAGACGGTCTGCCGCGGTCTGCGTCTGCAAGGCCTCGATTTGTGCATGGGTCAGACCCGTGCGCGCATCGATTCGGGCCGGCTCTGAAGGGCTGCGAGCGCCGACCACGCGCTCAATGATCTCGCGTCCGGCCTGAAGATGACCAGGAGATACCGCCGCTGCGCGCAGCCGGGCATGCATTTCTTCCAGGCTCCAGCGCGGGTGCACCTGCAAAGCTTGCGCCTGCACCTGTTCCAACTCGAGAGGCGCTGAGGGCAAGGGCTCGGCCCACTGCGAGGGCAGCTGGGCCGCCAGTTGCTCAACGCTGAGCGCTGCACCAAGCAGTTGCCAGAGTTAGACCGCATCAATCCAGGCCCGTTCAACCTCCAGGCTATGCTGCAGAACCTTGCGCCGCAATTCCTCGCGCTCGAGCCGGCTCAGGCCGGTGGATTGGATCAGTGCTGGCGCATCACGCAAGGCCAGTTCGATGGCGCGCGTGCGACTGAGTGAGCGCGGAACATCCGGCGACTCGGCCGCTTTGGGCATGTGGGTCTGCTCCCATCGCAGCAAGTCGGCATGGCCACGCGGAAACTGCCCCACATCTTCGTTCGCTTTTCGCCAACGCTCGAGACCAGCCAACGCATCCTGCACAGGCGGCGCCTGCACCTGATGACCGGCATGGCCTTGGGCACCAGCAGGCGAGCACACGCCAAAAGCCCAGAGAAAAGACACAAATACAAAACCATTTCGGTGCAGGGCACCCGGCTGAAAAAACATGGATTCCTCCTGACGCTGATCGGCATGCTTGCCGGATCAATATTGACTCAAAGAGCACGCACAGTGCCCCAAGACAACCATCAAACGCGAGGAGGCTCCAGAGGGGGCGGCCAATGGCGGCCCCCTAACAAGGCGGGTTGCGCTTGCGGCAGGCCATGGTGAGCAGTCGCAAGCTGCGGCGCAACGGTTAAAAACAAGGACAGCGTCGGGTGGCACAGATCGCAGGATTGGCAGCCGTCACAAACCGCAACACCGCCCAAGTCGTGGCTGACTGCAAAGTGGTGGCCGGGTGCGGCCGGGAGGTCCTCATCAAGTGCGGCATGGCACGGTGCAGCATCCGAGTTTGCCGCGATGGACGCCTTCGCGTCAGACGGCTGGCCGTGGCCGATACTAAGCCCTGCCCCTGCCTGAAAAGACAGCAGACCGACAAGCAGACAGATTAACCAGCGACGCATGCGCCATGATAGTCCGAATTGTTCCACCACGGCCGCGGCAGGGGCTTGCACCCAAGCGCAGGGCAGCCATCGGCCACACATGCGGCAATCTGTCCGCGCTTTAAAGCGCAAGTTGCTGGCCCAGGGCTTGGCGCAACAGTGCCGGCAGGTGCTGTGGCTGCCTCAGGTGCAGCCCCTGCCAACCCAGCGCACACGCAGCTTGCACGTTGACCGGATGGTCATCCACAAACCAGGTTTCTTCGGCCCGCAGACCGTGGCGGTGGCCCAGAAGGCGGTAGATGGCCGGGTCGGGCTTGCCCAGTTTGACGTCACCGGAAAAGATACCGCCATCAAACAGCTTTAAAAATCCGTGCCCCGTCTCGATCGAGCGGGCAAACGGCTCAGGCATGTTGGAGAGAAAAAACAGCCGCAGGCCTGCGTTTTTCTCGCGCAACTGGGCCAGCCGGTGCAGCATGGCCACATTGTCCTCAATGGGCTGCAGTTCCTCGCCGATGGGGGCCAACAAACGCTGAACCTGATCGCGCGCCAGTGCCAGGCGCACCGCCGTGCGCTCGACCACCTGTTCGAGCAGCAAGTGGCCGCAGTCAAACGCATGCCAGTCGGCATGTCCAAAAATAGATTGGGCCAAACTTTGTGCCTGTTCAGCGTTGCTGACCAAGCCCGAAAAGCGCTCAGCCACACGGTCGGCCGGCCGCCAATCGAAGAGCACGGCTCCAAAGTCGAAGACGATATTCATCGGCGCATGCGCGCGAGCAAGCCCGCGGTCGAGCCATCAAGGCCGTCGACGTTTCCAGTGGTCAGGCGAGGCTCCAGATCGGACGCCATCACTTTGCCCAATTCAACGCCCCACTGGTCAAAACTGTTGATGCCCCAAATTGCGCCGCTGGTGAACACGCGGTGCTCCTGAAGCGCAATCAGAGCGCCCAAGCTGGCCGGGTCGAGCCACTCGAGCAGCAGCATGGTGCTGGGCCGATTGCCCGGGAAGTGCCGATGGCCGCCCGCATCCGAGCGACCGAGCATCAACGCCCGCGCCTGAGCCAGGACATGCGAGAGCAATTTCTCATGGTGCCCACCCAGCCCGTGGGTTTCCTGACGCACCGCAACAAATTCGACGGGAATGATGCAGGTTCCCTGGTGCAGCATCTGAAAAAAAGCATGCTGGCCATTGGTGCCGGGCTCACCCCAGATCACGGGCGAGGTTTCAAAAGGCAGCGCCTGACCCTGTCGATCGACCCGCTTGCCGTTGCTCTCCATCTCCAACTGCTGCAAGTAAGCCGGCCAACGCGACAAGAGGCTGTGGTAGGGCGCGATGCAGCGCGAATCCATGCCGTGAAAGTTGCGGTACCAAACGTCGAGCAGGCCCAATCGAACCGGCAAGTTGCGCTCCATGGGTGCCGTGCGAAAGTGCTCGTCCATGGCGTGTGCGCCGGCCAGGAGCTCGCGCCAGGCGCTCTGGCCAATCGAGATGGCCAGCGGCAGCCCAATGGCCGACATGAGTGAATATCGACCACCGATCCAGTCCCAAAAACCAAACGTTGTGGTGATACCAAATTGCGCCGCAGCCTCCACGTTCGTGGTCAGCGCCACGAAATGCTTGGGCAGCAGCGCCAGCGCCCCTGGTCCCAACTGAGCTTCGAACCAGCGCCGCGCTGAATGCGCGTTGGTCATGGTCTCAGCTGTGGTGAAGGTCTTTGAGGCGATCAGGAACAAGGTGCTACGGGGCCGCAAGCCAAGGAGCAAGCTGCCCAGCTCATGGCCATCGACATTGGAGATGAAATGAAACCGCTTGCCAGCAATGCGCAAGCCCTCAAGTGCCCGCACCGCCATGCACGGCCCCAGGTCCGAGCCACCGATGCCGATGTTGACCACATCGGTGATCACTGGGTCGGCCCTGACCTGCTCGGCATAGGCGAGCATGGCTTCGAGCGCATCGTGAACAGCCGCCAGCTCGCGGGCGCAAGGCTGATCCGGCGTGGCCGAGCGGGGTTGGCGCAGCAGGTGGTGCATGACCTGACGCTGCTCGGTCACATTGATCGGCTCGCCAGCGAACATCGCATCGCGCTGCGCGCTCAAGCTGCACTGCGATGCCAGCTCCAGCAGCAGTGCCTCGGTCGATGCATCGATCAGGTTCTTTGACAGGTCAGCAAACACATGGGGGGCCTGCTGGCTGAACCGGTCAAAGCGCTGGGCATCACTGGCAAAGGCCTGGCGCAGATCGAAGTGGCGGCCTGTTTGATTGAAATGCTCGCGCAGCGCCGCCCAGGCCGGGGTTCGGTCGCAGCGGACGCTGACAGGCAGCACCATTTAGACGGCCAGCAGAAGTTGCTCAAGACCGACTGCGTCGGCCACAAAGGCGCGGATGCCCTCAGCGAGCTTTTCGGTGGCCATGGCGTCCTGATTGAGCGCCAATCTGAAGCCAGGCTCATCGAGCCGCTGCTCAGGCATATCCAGCGTCCGGGCAGCAGCCGCGTCCAGGGCCCGCTCCACCGGGGCGTCGCTGGCAGCCAGCTGGGCCAGCAGTTCTGGGCTGATGGTCAACAAGTCGCAGCCTGCCAGCGCAAGCACTTGTCCCGTGTTGCGAAAGCTCGCCCCCATGACTTGCGTGGCAATGCCAAAACGCTTGTAGTAATTGAAAATTTGCTGGACCGAAAGCACGCCGGGGTCCTTGCTTGCGGCGTGGTCGGCCTCCACCCAGCTGCTTCCTGCCGCTTTCTTGTGCCAGTCATAAATCCGGCCGACAAAGGGCGAGATCAGCCGCACCCCAACCTGCCCACAAACCAGGGCCTGGCAAAAGGAAAACAGCAGCGTCAAATTGGTGTGTATGCCGCGCTGCTCGAGTTCGCGGGCTGCGGCGATGCCCTCCCAGGTGGCGGCAATCTTGATCAAAACACGCTCGCGCCCGATGCCATCGGCCTGGTACAGAGCGATCAGGCGCTCGGCGCGCGCCAGCGTGGCCTGCGTGTCGAAACTCAAGCGGGCATCGACCTCGGTTGACACACGGCCTGGGATGATGGACAGGATCTCACAACCAAAGCGAACCAGCAATCGATCGATCAGCAAATCGATGCTCTGACCACGGTGCGCCTGCACTGTCTGCTGCATCAGAGGCTGGTACTCGGACTTCTTGACCGCCTTGAGGATGAGCGAGGGATTGGTCGTTGCATCTTGCGGCCGGAACTGTCCCAGCTGCATGAAGTCGCCGGTGTCGGCCACCACGGTGGTGTACTGCTTGAGAGCGTCGAGTTGGTTCATGGGGACAATTATCGACCGGCAGGGCCGGCTTTGAGGACCACAGCCTTGGGGCCCACGGGCAGTGCACGGCGTGGTAACTTACGCCAGACACTTAAGTAACTCAGTTACAATAAACGCTCTGCCAACGCCATGCTCGACCGCATCAAAGCCTGTTTGCCCTCGCTCGCGCCCGCAGAACAGCGGGTCGCGGAACTGGTTCTCAGGGACCCGGGCGCTTTCGCACGCCAACCCATCAGCGAGTTGGCTGCCCAAGCCCATGTGAGCAAGCCGACCGTCGTGCGTTTTTGCCGCAGCTTGGGCTATGACGGCTTGTCCGACTTCAAGCTCAAGCTGGCCGGCAGCGTGCGCGAGGGGGTTGCGTTCATTCACCGCAGCGTCGACAGCGACGACAAAGTCAGCGACGTTGCCGTTAAGGTGATTGACAACACCGTGGCCGCCTTTTTGAAATACCGCAACGATGCCAGCACCTTTGCCATGGGCAAGGCGGTCGACGCACTGCTGGGCGCTTGCCAGCACGGCAAGCGCATCGAGTTCATAGGCGTCGGCAACTCAGGCATTGTGGCGCAGGACGCGCAGCACAAATTTTTCAGACTCGGCGTGCACACGGTGGCTTACAGCGATGGCCACATGCAGGTCATGAGCGCCTCGCTGCTGCGCAAGGGCGACTGCCTGGTGGTGATCTCCAACTCAGGGCGAACGCGGGACCTGATGGACGCAACCGACATTGCTCGCAGGAATGGGGCCAGCGTCATCATCATCACGGCCAGCGGCTCGCCGCTGGCATCGGCGGGAGACATCCACCTGGCGGCCGATCACCCGGAAGGCTACGACCGCTACAGCCCCATGGTCTCGCGCCTGCTGCACCTGATGATCATCGATATTTTGGCCACAGCCGTGGCTCTGCGTCTGGACGGTCGGATTTTGCAGCCTCTGCTGCAGGACATGAAGAACAAATTGCGCAGCAAGCGCTACACCTGAGCCTGACGGCTGGCTCTGTCAGATCAAGGTGAGCGCCGCAAGGCCACCGGCCCATACCAAGCCCGTGCAGAGCCGCCTGTGTTGTCGGTATCGGTCATGATGGCTACACCCGTCAGCCGACTGGGCAACTCGCCAAAAGCGCGCATGAAGTCGGCCTCGATATCGCGCTCGTAGTCGAGCCAGCGGTTCAGGCCAGCGGGGCCCGATTCAATCACCATCTTGCGAATCCGGTCGGTGCGCCGGCTGTGGACCACCGTGCCCACTGGCAATTCATTGGACCAGACATACATGAGCGTAGCGTATGGCATCTCCTCCCCAGTCAGAGATCGAGCCAACTCCGACAGCATGGCATCTTTGGCAGAGAGCCGACTGCGGTCGCCATCAAAGGTCAGCACAATGCGCACCGGCGAATCGCTGCGCGCACTGTCCTGCAAGTCGGCCTGCTCCAGCAAGGCCGATAGCTTCCAGGAAAACCGAATGCCGGTCACCGGCCCCGAATGCGTTTGCACCACTTTGCGCATGGCACTGATGGCCGCATCAGACTGCACCGCCATGGCTGGGCGCCCCTCGCGCCAAACATCACGGTAGCGATTTTTTCGCTTTCCGGGAAAGGTTTGATGGGTCCAGGCACTCGAGCCGTCATTCAAGGAAGCCGAGGCTGGTGTGCGCCCAGCCTGCTCCCATGCTGTGGGTGCTGCCAGTGCTGCCGGTGCTGTAGGTGCTGTAGGTGCTGCCGGTCCGTCCGGAGACCAGCCTGCGCAACCGGAAAGACCGAGCACCACGGCCAGCGTCCCCAGAGCGCGCATCGAGTCCAAATGAAAGTTCATGGCTTGGAAGAATGGCGGCATTGGGCGACAACTCAATGACCGGCTCCATCGCCGAACAGCCCATCGGCCTGACTGTGTCGCCCGGATGGTGCCACCAGACCCAGGTGGCGATACGCGGCCGCAGTGGCGACCCTGCCGCGCGGCGTGCGCTGCAGATAGCCCTGCTGGATCAAATACGGCTCGATCACATCCTCGATGGTGCCGGCCTCCTCACCAATGCTCGCCGCAATATTGTCCAGCCCAACCGGGCCACCATCGAATCGGTGAATCACCGCCTCAAGCATCTTGCGGTCCATGATGTCAAAACCCTGTGGATCAACGTCGAGCATGGCCAGGGCCCTGTTGGCCATCTCCAGCGTGATGGTGCCGTCGCCTTTGACCTGCGCGTAGTCGCGCACGCGGCGCAGCAGGCGGTTGGCAATGCGGGGCGTACCACGCGAGCGGCGCGCGATTTCCATGCCGCCCGTCTCATGCAGGGGCACTTGCAACAAGCCCGCACTACGCGTGACGATGCGCGAAAGCTCCTCGGGTGTGTAGAACTCAAGCCGCGCAACGATGCCAAAGCGGTCGCGCAGCGGATTGGTCAGCATGCCCGCGCGCGTGGTCGCTCCCACCAAGGTGAAAGGCTGCAAGTCGAGCTTGATGCTGCGCGCCGCTGGTCCCTCGCCGATCATGATGTCGATCTGATAGTCCTCCAGCGCCGGGTACAAAATTTCCTCGACCACGGGCGAGAGGCGGTGGATCTCATCGATAAAGAGCACATCATTGCGCTCCAGATTGGTCAGCAGTGCTGCCAGGTCCTTGGGCTTTTCCAGCACCGGGCCACTGGTCTGACGCAGGTTCACACCCAATTCATGGGCCACGATGTGAGACAGCGTTGTCTTGCCCAGGCCTGGGGGGCCAAAAAGCAGGACATGGTCCAGAGCCTCCCCCCTGTGACGCGCAGCGCCGATAAAGATTTCGAGTTGCTCGCGTGCCTTGGTCTGACCCACATAGTCGTCCAGCAATTTGGGCCGCAAAGCGCGCTCAAGCGCCTCTTCTTGCGCAGAAACCGGCGCCTGTGAGACCATACGCCCGGGATCAGGCTCGAAATCGTCAGTCTGTATGCTCATGGCACAAGCTTACTTGGCCAGGGCCTTGAGCGCCAGCTTGATGCCCTCGCTCACGCCAACATCTGCGGGCAAGGGCTTGAGCGCCAGCGAGGCCTCCTTGTCGCTGTAACCCAGGGCGATGAGTGCTTGCATGATGTCTTTCTGGACGTCGCCCAAAGGTGCCATCACCGCACCCACATCGGCACCGAGCTTGCCCTTGAGTTCGAGCAGCAGGCGCTCAGCCGTCTTTTTACCAATTCCAGGTATCTTGGTGAGCCGGCCACAGTCCTGAACGGTGACCGCCTGGGCCAGATCCTGAACGCTCAAGCCACTGAGCACGCCCATCGCAGTGCGCGGGCCCACGCCCGATATCTTGATGAGCTGACGAAAGGCCACGCGCTCCTCAGGGCTGCCAAATCCGAACAGGATCTGTGCATCCTCGCGCACCACAAAGTGAGTCAGCAAGCTGACCTTCTGGCCCACTGCAGGCAAGTTGTAGAAGGTGCTCATGGGCACCAGTACTTCGTAGCCCACGCCCTGGCAATCGAGCAAGACCTCAGGAGGGTTTTTTTCGGCCAGCAGGCCCGTCAGGCGTCCGATCATGCGCAAATCTTATCAGTGTGGGTCCCAGAAAGACGCAGGGCCACACGCCAGCGCGCCCTAGAAACGCACAGACGGTGCGCAAAGGACGGACAATCATCGGCAGGCGGACCGTTCGGACCTCCCTTAGAAAGACCCTGCAATTGATCCTGCGTCACACCTTCACGCCGCCCAACAACACCCGCATGGGCCATCTGTGCGGTCCGGCCCGAAGGCCAAGGCCGAGCAGGCCTTGCAGGTGCTCCAAGCCCTCTACGAGATAGCCAGTCGCCCGATCCCGCCTGAGCAGGTGCAACTCATGCTGGCCGGCGACATGGCCTTGCAGAACGACGAGGACGGCACTCCCGTCCTGAGCACACGCCGCAGCGATCTGCGCCCGCGCACCAACAATCAGGCGACCTACCTCCTCAACATCGCCGAGCACGACATCACCTTCGGCATCGGACCGGCGGGCACCGGCAAAACCTACCTGGCCGTGGCCTGTGCGGTCGATGCCCTCGAGCGCAATGCGGTCCAGCGCATCGTGCTGACCCGACCCGCAGTGGAGGCTGGCGAGCGACTGGGCTTTTTGCCTGGAGACCTGTCGCAAAAGGTCGACCCCTACCTGCGCCCCTTGTATGACGCGCTGTACGAACTGATGGGCTTTGACCGGGTTCAAAAAGCCTTTGAGCGACAGCAAATTGAAGTGGCTCCACTGGCCTTCATGCGCGGGCGCACGCTCAACCACTCATTTGTGATTTTGGATGAGGCGCAAAACACCACGCCGGAGCAAATGAAGATGTTTCTCACCCGGATCGGCTTTGGCAGCAAGGCAGTGGTCAATGGCGACGTCAGCCAGATCGATCTGCCCACGAGTCAACTCAGCGGCTTGATCGACGCCGAGCGCGTTCTCAAACGGGTCGCGGGCATTGCCATCACGCGCCTGACCAGCGCCGACGTGGTGCGTCATCCTTTGGTCGCGCGCATCGTCGATGCCTACGACAGCCAGGGCATGAGCGTACGCGAGCGCGCATCGGCCAAGGGAAAATAAAAGCCATGGCCCTCAAACAACTGCGTCTTTCACTGCAGTTCGGCGACATTGCCGACGCCCGCCGGCACCGCCTTGTCCTGGCAAGACACTTCGTCACCCGATGCATACGGCATGCGCTCACTGGCGATGCCGAGATAACGGTGCGCATCGTCGATGAACAAGAAGGTCGCACACTCAACGAGGGCTATCGCCGCAAAGACGGACCGACCAATGTGCTGACCTTCAACTACGCGTCAGCGCCCCAGGTTCTGGCCGATCTGGTCTTGTGCGCACCCCTGGTGGCCAAACAAGCTCGGGAACAAGGCAAGACCCTGGCCGCGCATTACGCCCACCTGCTGGTGCATGGCACCTTGCACGCCCAGGGCTGGGACCACGAGACGGGTCTGTTGCAGGCGCAGGCCATGGAAGCGCGCGAAATCGAAATCCTGGCCGGCCTGGGATTTAAAAACCCCTACGGCAAGGCCCCAGCCAGGCACCCAGGTCGGGCGCTGTTGCGCACCGCGCACTGACAGCCACCCCGAGCTCGCTCAAGAACGCTTGCGCGTGCCGACCAGCAAGACCGAGCCGCTCTTTTTTTCGTAGCCGATGGTAAATGGCAGCGGCTCCATGGCCGACTGCTCTTGGAAGTACCTGCTCAGCCGCCGACCAGACGCGCTGTCATGCCAGAGCGGATGGGGAGCGTTGAATTTGCCATAACTGCGAATCTCGAACGCCCGCCGGAAAAGCTCGATGTCCAAACCGGTTTCGTCCTGGACGAGGTGTCCTGACCCCTCGACGATGATGTCTGCCAACGCTGAAAAGTAGGATTTCTGGAGCAAGTGGGAGGCCGACTTGATCAAGACCGCCCCATCCATTTGAGACTTCATGAAGGCATGAAAGGGCTTACCGGGCTGCAGGCCATTGTTGGACAGGTCCATGCGGACATAGTCGATCTTGACCTCACGTCCGCCTGCAAGACTGACCGTAAACCGCAGCCCGTCGGGCTTGACTGCTGGCAAAGCCGAATGGACTGCAGCGGCGCCATCGGCACCCAGAACCAAATAATCGATGCGACTGACCTTGGCATCGCTCAAAGCGATGCTGTACATCATCAGCTTGATGAATCTTGGCTTGACCGAATTCTTTCCCTCCAGATCGTTGGTCCTGAAATAGCCGTAGCGCGCAAAGTACGACATGGTTTCGCACTCTTTGGCGGCCTGGGCGCCCGTCCCGGGCCGGCTGCCCGAATACTCCGGCCATTGATCCGCGACCATCACCAAATGCTCAACCGCAGGAAACAAAGCCATGGCCGTGACCACGTCGGCGCCGGAAAACGGATAAACCACTTTCTTTGCCCCCAGCGCAGCCAGGTGCTGGCCGGCCCAGGCCTTCATGGGACTGGAAAACCGGTTCTGGTAATCGGCCGCCAATTTGGAAAAAGACGGACACTCCACCGCTGTCAACCCAAACTGTTCAAGCAGAGGGTTGGAGTTGCCAACCGCGGCAGTGTTGGAGGCGGGCACCGGTTTGCTCGCGCCCGACTGGGTCTGCGCGCTGGCCTGACCCAGGAAAAATGCGGCGCTAAACGCCACGGCCAGGGAAATACAACGTGAAAGAGGCATCATCGAATCCGAGAAAATGGCAGGCCGACAAAACCCAGACAGGTCTTGCCGGCCTAAATGCCGCTTTTGGAAAGACCCGAATGATAAGGCACCACCGAGTGGCACGAACATCGCCGCGCCCCCCACAGCCAGCCCTGATTCAAAAAGCACTTGCCCACTCGCTTAGAACTTGCCCGCTCGCTTAGATACAGCCAAGCAGGTTCATGCCGCGGTGTTCGATGTCAGTGAAGGCGCTCGCATGGATCAACCGGTCCTGCGGTGCCTTCAGTGCGGTGCAGCGACAAATGCGCAAGGAGCCACCGGTCACCCAAGGCGGCCTGGTATTTGCCTGGGGTTTGCTCAACAGGCCTTATCATCGGGCTTTTGCCCATGAGCGTCGCTGGCCGGTCAACCGCCTTCCAAGCGAGCCGGGCCTGCACTTTTTCGCATTTAGTGCAGCCCTTCTGAACCGAAGCCCCAAGGCATTTCCCCGAACACAGCCCATGAAGTTCCGTTTGCCCCTGCTGCTCAGCGTGTTGATCGGTCTAACGGTCAACGGCCAGGTCCACGGTGGCACGGCGGTCAAAACGCCTCAAAAGGCCGAAGCGGGTAGGAAAGCGCAGAAGGGCAAGCAGGTCAAAAAAGCAGGGCAACGCAACCGGGTCATTGAGCAGCAGTTGCGCTCGCCCCCAGCGGCCACGCTGGCATCTGGGCACGAGACGGTGCTGGAGGCCGGATGCGCGGATCCGGAAACGATGGCGCAGATCGGGGCTCGGCTGCAGATGCAGGCGAGCCTCGGCGGTGAAGATCAGCCCATGAATCTTGCCGCCGTGCAGTGGTTGCCCTGTCGTCACTACGCCGCCGCAGTGACGCGTCCGCTGGTGCGCAACACCATGGCTGTGCTGACACCCGCGCGCTCACAGCCTGGTATCGACGCAGTGATTTACTCCAAGGCCGCAAGCGAAGACGCCCTCTTGCAAACGCGATGGCATCTGGACTTCGAGGCGCAAAAATTGCGCCAAATCTCCACAGCGAGTCTGCGCGCCGACGGCGTGGATTTGCAGGAAATCGTCTTGCAGCTGCAATGGGAAGTGGATTTGATCGCCAAGCTCATGATCGGCTCACTGAAGATCGAACCGTCCGCACATCATTTGCGCATCACACTGAGCCCGGATACAGACGGCAGCGGTGAAAAAATTTACGCGATCGAGTTGATCGAGTCGGCCACTTCCAGGCGGGTCGAGGCGGCCATTTGGCTGGAACGAAAAGGCGTTCCGGGCGCGTATTTCAGCCTCCAGGGGATCGAGTACGAGCGCCTGCTTTGGCAGTCACCGGTTCAAAACGCACGCATCTCACGCGGCGTGGGGCCGAGCGTGACCACGGTCCGCCGGCGCGTGGCGGTCGTGTCGCGCAAATCCAAGAAGCCACAAATGGCCATTCGCACGTTCCGGGTCAGGGGCCAACACATCGGCATCGACTTTGCTGCCCCAACGGGCACCCCGGTGGTGGCCGTGGCCGACGGCGAGGTCATTCACTCAGGCTTCAACGGAGGCTATGGCAATCTGATCATCGTCGACCACGGCGATGGGCATCAGACCTATTACGCCCACCTGTCGGCTTACTCGGCCGATATCCGGCCCGGCGTTCAGGTGCGCCGCGGTGAGGAAATCGGTCTGGTTGGATCGACAGGCTTTTCAACCGGCCCGCACCTGCATTTCGAGATCCGCAAACAAGGTCAGTACATCGATCCGGCCTCACGATCCAGCCGACTGCGCTTCTGGACTCTGGCTGAACAGGAGCAGTCCGATCTGGTGGCCCGGCTGATCCACCTGCAACTCGGTCCCGCACAAATGCCTGCCGTGATCGAGGCCAACCGAAACGCCGTCGACAACTGAAGGCCCTGGGCTTAAAGGCGCGTCACAAGAGGTCTCTGGGATCGTCGAAGTGGGCCTCGACGTCACTGGGCAGCAGCTGTATGGTTGCGCGCAGGCCGGGCACCGCACTCATGAGGGCCTGCTCCACGCTGGTGCGCAGCGCCGCGGCCCGGCCCAGGGTCCAGCTGGCGGGCATGTGCATGTGCAGGTCCACAAATCGGCGCTGGCCGGCCTTGCGCGTGTTGACATGGTCAAAGCGGATGATCACCGCTTCGCCCCTCGTGTGCGCGAAGCCCTCAAGCACCTGGTCTATGGTCTGGCGCACCTCGGGCTCGAGCGACCCGTCCATCAGACCCTCGGAAGACTGCTTGATCAGATGCACCCCCTCCCTGAGAATATTGAGCGCCACCCCCATGGCCACCAAGGCGTCTAGCCAAAGCCAGCCGGTGACGCCAACCAAGGCAATGCCCAGCACCACGCCTGCGGACGTCCAGACATCGGTCACCAAGTGACGGGCATCGGCCTGCAGCGCCATCGAGCGGTGCTTACGGGCCGAGCGAAGCATCACCCAGGCCAGCAGACCGTTTAGGCCTGAGCTGAGCACAGACAGGCCCAAGCCCAGCCCCACCGACTCCAGAGGCTGCGGATCGAGCAGTTGATGACCGGCGGTCCAGAAAATGCCCAGCGCCGCCGCAATGATCAGGGTCCCCTCAAAGCCCGAGGAGAAATACTCGGCCTTGTGATGTCCGTAGGGGTGCTCCTCATCAGCTGGACGCTCGGCAATCGTGACCATGGTCAGGCCAAACACTGCGCTGGCCAGGTTGACCAGCGATTCGATGGCATCGGAGAGCAGGCCCACCGAGCCGGTGAGCCACCACGCCCAGGTTTTCAGTGTGATGGTAACCAGGGCCACCGCCACGGACACCATGAGCAGGCGCCGGGGAGTGAACCAAAGCGATGCGTCAGTCATCACCGCATGTTAACGACCCGCCACGGCA
>JAJTGH010000056.1 GCA_021299555.1 Comamonadaceae bacterium | reverse complement strand
CCGAACGGATGGTCTTTGGGCAAGAGCTTTTCGCGCAGCACCGGGTCTTCAATCAGCGCCCCAATCTTGCGCCGGATGAAATCGGCCGCCGTGTCGTTGGCCGCCTGATCGAGCAAGATGTCGTGGTAGGCCAGGGCAAAGCCAAAGCCCAGCTTGTTCCAGGCCGCTTCATAGACGGCCTCACGCTCCTGCGGAGATGCCTGCAAAGCCGATTGCTTGTTGGGCGTGAAACCCAAACCGCTTGGCGAATTCCTGGCCTTTTGCCTGCGCGCTTGGTAGTTGGACTTGACGCGCCGGTCCTCCTCGTCGCTCAGCGGCGCATTGGCAGCGGGGATGCTGTAATTGGCCGTGCGCTGAAACACGGTCAAGCGCGCGGCCTGCCTGGCTATGACCGGCGTCATTTGCATCCCAGAAGAGCCCGTTCCGATGATGCCCACCCGTTTGCCTGCAAAGTCCACCGGCTCCTTGGGCCAAAGCCCGCTGTGGATGATCTGCCCCGAAAAGTGCTCCTGCCCGGGGTAGGTCGGACTCTTGGTGCTCGAAAGCTGGCCCACGCACATCACCAGCTTGTTGCAAGTCCACCGGCGGCCGTCTTGCGCCTTGATGTGCCACAAAGCAGCAGCTTCGTCATACCGGGCACTTTCCATGCGAGTGTTGAACTCGATGTCACCGCGCAAGTCAAAACGCTCGACCACGTGTTGGATATAGCGCAGGATCTCTGGCTGCGTCGCGTAACGCTCCACCCCCTACATCGGCGCTGGCCTCCAGAACCCGGACCCGCTTACCCATGGCGCGCAAGGTGTGCAACGCCCGCAGGCCAGCAAAGCCTGCACCGATCACCAACACATCGACTCGGTTCAATTCATTCTCCCCGGCCGCCTGCCCTGCGTTTCCTCGCAGGCAGCCACCGTAAATTCCAATCGGTAGAATAGCATACGCATGAGTAGGACTCGAGAAAAAAAAGCCCTGCCAGGCGGCAGGGCGGCAGACATAACGATCCCTCAATAGCTGTAAAAGCCGCGCCCGGTCTTGCGACCGAGCCAGCCAGCGGCCACCATTTCCTTGAGCAGCGGGGCTGGACGGTATTTGGAGTCATTGAAACCCTCGTAGAACACGTCCATGACCGCCAGCAAGGTATCCAGGCCGATCATGTCGGCCAGCGCCAACGGCCCGATCGGATGGTTGCAGCCCAGCTTCATGCCGGCATCAATGTCCTCGGCCGAAGCCAGGCCTTCTTGCAACACAAAAACAGCTTCGTTGATCATGGGAACCAAGATCCGATTGACCACAAAGCCCGGTGCATTTTTGGCCGTGACCGCTGTCTTGCCCACGACAGTTGCAAAAGCGAGCATGCTTTGATGCGTCTCATCGGAGGTCTGCAGTCCGCGTATCAATTCAAGCAAGCCCATCACCGGAACCGGATTGAAAAAATGCGTTCCGATGAATCGGTCGGACTTCTTCAGGGCTGCGGCCAACTCGGTGATCGAGATCGACGAGGTGTTGGTCGCAATGACCACGTCTTGTCCAACAATGGCCTCGACCTGCTTGAGTATGGTGAGCTTGAGGTCACGCCGCTCGGTGGCCGCCTCGATCACCAGATCCACGCCCGCCAGATCGTCATAGGCCGTCGTGCTTCGAATGCGGTCAAGCACAGTCTGCTTGCCCAGATCATCAAGTGCGCCCTTTCGAACCAAACGATCCAGGCTCGAGCCAATCGTCTTCATGCCCCTCTCGAGCGCTGCCTGCGACACATCAACCATGACCACAGAAAGACCCGCAGCGGCGCACACTTGCGCGATGCCGTTGCCCATGGTTCCCGAGCCTATCACCCCCACACGATCGATTGCCACTGTTGGCCTCCTTTAGCCTTGAAAAAAGATGAATCTTCCCGCTTTGCACCTGTTGCACTGCAATCCAAACGCTGACGGTTGATTCCAAAGATAAATTGCAAAATCCAGCCGATATTTTACGAGCCCGCAGAGCACGGCTGTTTTTTTTGGCGCGCGCTTTCTGGTCAAAGGCCTGCAAAATTACATATCAGTAGACAATTCTACTTGTCAGTAATACACTTGCATCAAACCCGGCGGGCAACGCGCAGATTGGCAGCGTGGCACAACGGCAGGCAGCCTTGCTCGAGCGCTTTGCCCAATGGGTGCCGCAGACGCTGCACGAATTGTTTGACAGCAGCCTTGCCCGATACCCGCAGCGCCCCTATGTGATCACCGACACACAAACGTGGAGCTACAGCGATCTTCAGGTGCGGTCCAAACGACTGGCGGCAGGCCTGATCGCTGCCGGCGTCAAGCCCGGCGACCATGTGGCCCTGCTGATGGGCAATCAGCCCGAATTCGTGGTAAGCAAAATCGCCATCTCCCGCGTGGGGGCGGTGGCCGTGCCGATCAACTTTCTTAACCGACGGGACGAGATCGGCTACGTGCTCAGGCAATCGGACGCGGTGGTGTTGATCACGATGGACCGCTTCCGTGGGCTGGACTATCTGCAGTTCCTCGATGAACTGACCCCGCACTGGGAAAGCCGAGGCGGGGGCGATGCCTTTGTCCGTCTCAAGCAGGTCGTCGTTTTACCGACCGACGGGCAGCCGCTGCGGCCCGGTGTCACCCATCTGAACGACTTCGGGATCGGCGGTCCAGCCGATATGCCCCTGGCCCACCCCGGCCCGCACAGCAACTGCGACATCATTTACACCTCGGGCACCACAGGCTCTCCCAAGGGCGTCATGCTGACGCACGACATGATGCTGCGCACCGCATTTGGCAGCGCCTGGGGGCGGGCTTTCGAAGACGGTCGCCGCGTCCTGTTTTCCCTGCCGATGTACCACGTCTATGGCTATGTCGAAGGCATGCTGCCCGTCATGTTTGTCGGCGGCGCCATCGTGCCGCAACTCAAGTTTGACGCAGCCGATACGCTCGACGGGATCGAGCGTCATCGGGCCACCGACGTCCTGCTCATACCGACCATGACGCTCGCGCTGATCGACGAGCAGAAAAAGCGTCGTCGTGCTTTGCCCAGCCTGCACGCCATGATTTCCTCCGGCGGCCGCTCCCCTGCCTACATTTGGGACGACATCCTTGAGCACCTGGGGCACCGGGAATTGACCACCGGCTATGGCATGACCGAAGTCACCGCATCAAGTACGGTCACGCGCCCTGACGATCCCTTCGAGCGCTTGCGCAGCACCAACGGGCGGCTGCGCGATGCCGGTCCAGCCGGCGATCCGTCGCTCGGTGGTCGCCTGGTGGTTTACCGGGTGGTGGACCCGGAAACGGGACAGGAATTGCCCCCCGGTCAGATCGGCGAGCTACAGGCCAGGGGCCCCGGCGTGACCCGTGGCTACTACAACAAGCCTGAAGCCACGGCCGCAGCCTTCACCACCGACGGATGGCTGCACACCGGTGATCTGGGACGCATCGACGCCGACGACTATTTGCTGCTGGTCGGACGGCTCAAGGAGTCCTACCGCTGTGGCGGTGAGTTGGTCATGCCCACCGAGGTCGAGGACTTGCTGGTCACCCACCCGGCTGTGCTGCAAGCCCATGTGGTGCCGGTGCCGGACGAGCGCATGGGCGAAGTCGGAGCCGTTTTCGTGGTCTTGCGCGATCAGGTCGCAGTCAGCGACCAGGAATTGCTCGATTTTTGCGCCGAGCGCGTCGCCCGTTTCAAGGTACCGCGCCATGTCCTGCGCATACAGGCTCAAGATATACCCGCCACACCCTCGGGTCGCGCCCGCAAGTTCTTGCTGGTGCAGATCGCGCTTGAGTCCCTGGGAATCGGAAGTTGAGCCCCTGCGGCCTGCCCACTGAACACCCTGCCATTGGCTTTTGAAGAGGAAACACGCCATGCAAACCACCGTACAAGGTCGCCCCAGCCTGGGGCTGGTCACGGTTGATACACCCGTCGGACACCCCCTCATCGGCGTCAAGAAGAAGGTCACCATCCAGCTCATGGGCTCACGGCTGTGGGGTCGATTCAACCCGAATCATTGGGACCCTGTCTACGCAGCCGAGACCGGCTTAAAGGCGCCGATACAGACCGGCGAAATGTCCAGTGCCTATATCGCAGAAATGTGCGTCAATCACTTCGGAGCCCGTGCCTTCCGTCAGGCGCGCATCGTCTGCAAATATGTGGCATCCACCCTGGCCAACGAAGTGATCACCACACACGGCGTGGTCAGCGAGAAAACCCCCAAGGGCAATGGATTTCGCTTCAAAGTCGACGTCTGGGCTGACAACGAGGCCGGTGAAAAAAAGACCATCGGCTGGGTCGAAGTGGACGTGGGCGTCTGACTTGGCACCCATCCCAGCCTCTTGAACATCAAACACACAGGACACCTCATGAGCGCGCTGCCCGTCAAAACAGATGCCTTGCTACCCATGACCGACATCCAGATTGAACAGGTACGCAAATTTGTCGGCGACCTTGAATCGGGTTCGCAGACTTACTGGGACATGGTGAGCATCGGCGATGAACTATCGCGCGAGTTGCACATTACGCCCGAGCTGGTCATCCTGTATGCCGATGCGGTGGAAGACTACAACCCCTGGTACGAAGGCTGGCGCATGAACACCTGGAACATCAAAGGCGAGTCCCCTTTTGGCGGTGCCGTCGTGCCGCCGCTGCTGGTGTCGCACTTCGTCCTCTCGGTACAGTTCGATCACACCAAGCCCTTTGCAATCGGTTCAATCCACACCTACCACGACACAGAGCTCATCGAGCCGATCCCGGTGGGTGCCAAGGTGCGCATCACCACGCGTGCCGCTGACAAGTACATCAAGCGCGAGCGCCGCTATGTGCGCCACGAAGTGCATGTCACCGACGTAGCCAGCGGGCAGCTCTATATGCGCGAAATACGCGATATCCTTTCGCTCTGAGCCATGTCCGCCACCCATTTGAGGCCCACGACACGCCCAGTTGCTGCAGGGATTTTCCAGGGCAGTGGCCCCCAGACCTTGCTGGTGGGCACACGCTGCACCAGCTGTGCCAGTCTTTACTTTCCCCAGAGCCTGAGCTGCCGCAACCCGCAGTGCCAAGACAAGAAAATCGAGCAAGCGCTCTTCGGCCAGCGTGGCCGCCTGTACAGCTACACCGTTCAAGCCTACCGGCCGCCGCCCTTGTTCCAAATGGATGACTGGGCCCCCTATGCCCTGGGCTTGGTCGAGCTGCCCGAGGGGTTGCGCGTGATGGCCATGCTGACCGGATGTCCAGCGGCTGATCTTCGCATCGGCATGGAGATGGAGTTGACCACCGAAGCGCTTTACCGAGATGCGGATGGCAACGCCGTCCTGACCTACAAGTACAGACCTGTGAGCGACTCACAGAATGCACCATGAGGGCCGTCTACGTCATCGGTGTCGGGGCTCACCCCTGGGGAAAATTTCCTGACAAGCCGCAGCTCCAATTGGCGCTGCACGCCCTCGGTACAGCGGTAAAAGATGCCGACGCCAAATGGAGCGATCTGCAAGGCCTGGTCGCGGCAAGCTCTCGTTTTGAAGGGGGCATGGGTTGGGGTCTACACGCCAACGAAATTGTGCAGGCCGTCGCGGAAAACGGAATCCCCACCAGCAATGTCGGCGGCGGGTGCGCCGCCGGGGGTATTGCGGTTCATGCGGCTTACTCCATGATTGCCAGCGGCCAATGCGATCTGGTCGCTGCCGTGGGTGCTGAGCGCATGCCCAAAGGGTTCATCCCCAGGCCACCGGGCATTGCCAACGACATCACCGACACCGACTATCTTCGATGGGTGGCCATGGGCGCGACCAACCCGGCCTATTGGGCTCTGGAAATGCGCCGACGCATGCACGAGCATGGCACGAGTGAACGCACGCTGGCCCTGGCTTCCGTGCTGATGCATGCCAATGCAGCGGGTAACCCGCTTGCGCGTTACCGCTCGCCGTGCAGCGTGGATGAAGTGCTGGCCTCGCCCATGGTCAGCGACCCGCTTCGTCTGCTTGAAATCTGCGCCGTCAGCGACGGCGCTGCGGCCATCATCCTGGGATCGGAAGACCAAGCCAGACGGCGCGGCGGACC
Source organism: Comamonadaceae bacterium (assembly GCA_021299555.1). Lineage (GTDB taxonomy): Bacteria > Pseudomonadota > Gammaproteobacteria > Burkholderiales > Burkholderiaceae_C > Polaromonas. The sequence goes on along the minus strand of JAJTGH010000056.1, from coordinate 14,752 downwards.
CCTGGTACAAGTGGCTGGCTGTGCCACGGCCACAGGACAGTTTGGCGATCCGTCTGTGCGCGTACCTGGTATCGCCATGCCCGGCGGCAGAGGCGCGCCGCACACCAGCGAAGTGGTCTTAGCCGTCCAGCGATCAATGCAGATGGCCGGCGCCGAGCACAAGGACATCGATCTGCTCGAGATGGCCGACAACACCGCCTGGCATGTTCTGGCCTGGCCCGAGTTGTTCGGCTTTTTCGAGCCAGGGCAAAGCGACTGGATGCTTGGCAAGGGGCAACTGGCCATCGACGGCCAATTGCCGATCAACCCCAGCGGGGGCTTTTTGTCGTTCGGCGAGGCGACGACGGCTCAGGGGGTGTTGCAAGTGTGCGAGTTGGCCTGGCAACTGCGTGGACAGGCGCAAGGCCATCAGGTGCAGGGCGCGCGCGTGGGTTTGAGCGCCGTGCTCGGCTTGGGAGCCAACGGGGCGTCGGTGGTCCTCAAAACCTGAATCCGACTTTGTATGTCCGGCTTGGCCAACCCCAGCCGTTTTTCAACCCTCGTCCACACACAGCAGGGGTCAGCGGCTACCATTGGTACCGCCACAGTCGGCTGGGGCCCAAAAGTCCATCGAACCATGACCGCCCATCTCAAGATTGATTTCGTCTCTGACATCTCCTGCCCCTGGTGTGCAGTCGGACTCGGCGCACTGCAGCAAGCCCTTGAGCGAATCGGCCCTGCCATCAGCACCGAGATGCAGTTTTTGCCCTTCGAACTCAACCCGCAGATGCCCGCAGGCGGCCAGGACATGGGCGAGCACCTGAGCCAGAAATACGGAACCACCGCACAGCAGCAGGCACAAAGCCGCGAAAACATCCGTCTGCGTGGCGCCGAGGTCGGATTTCAATTCAATGTCCAGGGCAGGGGGCGGATCTACAACACCTTTGATGCGCATCGGCTGCTGTTTTGGGCGGGCCAGGTGCATCCGCAAAAGCAACTCGCGCTCAAGCAAGCTTTACTCATCGCATGCCATCGGGACCGTCAGGCCATGGACGAGCACCCGGTGCTGCTGGCCGCCGCACAAGCCGCTGGGCTCGATGCAGACCCAGCGGCGCAAATTCTTGCCAGCGACGCCCACGCCCAAGACGTGCGCCAAAGCCAGGCCCGCTACAACGCGGCAGGCATCCATGCGGTGCCGGCTGTCATCATCAACGACCGCCACCTGATCTCCGGCGGCCAACCCAGTGCTGTGTTTGAGCAGGCACTGCGGCAAATTGCGGCCGGCGATCTGGCCTGAGGCCCGATCGCGCCCCCGGGCAGAGCAAGGCACCATGAACCCAGGATACAGCGCCCAGCAGATCGAGCAGGCAGCCGCCGAGTTGCTGCGCCAACACCAGCAGAACCTGCGCTTTGGGGGTCTGAGTGCGCCAGCCCCCTTGCCCGATGCGGATGCGGCTTATCGCGTGCAAGACGCCTTCGTCCAGCGCAAGTGTGAGCAACTCAACACCCGGACAGCGGGCTACAAGATCGCGTTGACCACCCTGGCCATGCAGGAGATGGTGGGTTACCGCGACAGCGTCAGCGGCCGGCTGTTGGATGCTGATTTGCAGCACAGCCAAGCCCAGTTGCACATGTCCCGCTACGGCCGGCTGGCGATTGAATTTGAGATCGCTTTTGAGATGAAGAACGACTTGCCGCAAACAAGTTCAGCGTGGGGACACGACATCGCTGACCATGTGCTGCACGCCTTTCCCGCACTCGAATTGATCGATGACCGTCAAGCAGACTATGGCCTCTTGCGCCAAGACATTTTGACCCTGGTGGCAGACAACGCCTGGAACGCGGGCTTGATCATGGGCGAGCCGATCCGTGGCCAGGATTTGCACGCACTCGATCAGGCGGCTGGGGTGGCCTTGATCGACGGTCAGGAAGTCGGCCGAGGCACGGGCCGCGACGTGCTCGGCCACCCACTCACCGCCTTGGCCTGGCTGGCCAACCATTTGAAGGCACGCGGGCTGAGCCTTCGGCGCGGCGAGATCATTACCACGGGCAGCCTCGTCAAGAGTCAATTCCCGGCCGCTGGCAACCTGGTTTGCTTCCAGCTTGACGGGGCCGCCGAAGTGTCGGCCCGCCTGCTCTGAAGCCTGACCGACCAAACGGCCTGCGGCACTTCAATCCAGAGTCAGCTTGATGCGGGTGGCCACCTCGCGCCAACGGACCACGTCTCGACCCATGAGCCGCCCCATGTCCTGCGCGTTGAGGTAACCAGGAACCACGCCAGCGTTGCGCAGACGGGTCTGTGTGTCAGGATCAGCCAACACCTTCTGCAGATCCTCACTGATTTTCCTGATGATCGCTGGCGGCGTTTTGGCCGGTGCCAGCAAACCGTACCAGATATCGGCATCGAAATCGATGCCCAGGGCTTCCTTGATGGTCGGTATACCAGGCAAACCATCTTGCCGGGTGGCGGTGGTGACCGCCAGAGCGCGCAATTTGCCTGCCTTGATGAAAGCGTCAAATGCCGACTGGGCGCCAAAAGACAGCTGTACCTCGTTGGCCAGCAGGGCTTGCACCGAAGGAGCCGATCCCTTGTAGGGGATATGCGTCATGGACAAGCCGGCCTGATGAGAAAACTGCTCGGTTGACAGGTGAGGCGCGGTACCCGCTCCCGCTGTGCCGTAGTTGAGCTTGCCCGGGTTGGCTTTGGCATAGGCCAGCAAATCGGTCATCGTGCGCACCGGCATCTGATCGTTGACCACCACCACCATTGGAGAGGTCGCATAACGACCCACAGGCTCGAAGTCCCGCATCAAGTCCCAGCCCAGATTGCGGTAGACCACCGTATTGATGGTGTAGGAGTTGACCGTCAGCAGCAGCGTGTAGCCATCGGGCGGTGCCTTGGAGACGATATCGGCGCCGATATTGCCGCTGGCGCCCGGCTTGTTATCGACCACCATGTTTTGACCCCATAGGGTCGAGAGCTTTTGGGCAATGATGCGCCCTGAAATATCGGAGCCCCCAGGAGCAAAACCCACTACCAGTCGGACGGGTCGATCCGGGTAGGTCGACTGAGCCTGCGAGACGCAAGTCCATCCCAGCGCCAACAACAGCAAGGCGACTGACAGAACATGACGACGAAGAGGTGTAGCGGAGGAATTCATGCTGACTCTGCCCTTTAATTGCGGTTTGCCATTTCCGACATATTTCGAATTCACGAAAATATATACCAGGAATCGAAACTTGAATATACCAAAGACAAGGGCTCTGTACCAAGGTGACCGGATCACCCCTATTGATTTGAGGTCAGGCCATGAAAAAATCCCGCCGGCCGCAGCCTGCAAGGACAAAGCCTGCTGGCTGCGAACGGCGGGACGATCAGGGGCCGACCGATGATTCATCGGCCGGGCAAGGCGCTCAGGCGGGCACCATCACAAAGTCATAGTCGAGCGTATAAAACTCGCCGCTCATCACTTTGCCATCGGGGGCTGTGCCCGATTTGTGGTGCACGAAGTCGGCGATCAGCGAAGGCCGCACGCCAAAGACGGCGTCGGCATCGAGGTGCTTGCTGTTGCGATCGAAGATGTGGGTCACCAGAGGACGCTGGCCCGGGGCCTGCACCCGGTAGTGCAGGTGAGCCGGCCGCCAGCTGCGCCCCGTCGTATTGCTCAGCATGATGATGGCCGTTCCCTCCTGGGGCACCGGATAGTCCACTGGCATGATGGACCAGAAGTTGTAATGCCCGTTGGCGTCGGCCGTCAAAAGCGCTCTGGCCCATGGGCCATTGGTCTCGAGATCCTGCTGAACGTCGTACAGACCGCGGTCGTCGGAATGCCAGACATCAATCTTGGCGTGGGGCACCGGCTTGCCATCGACATCACGCACCGTACCCTGAACATACAAAGGCGTGCCCTGCGCACCGGCGCTGATGTCGGCACCAAGTGCAAATTCAGGTGCATTTTCAAGCAGAAAGGGACCCACCAAAGTGGGCTCGGTGGTGTGCTCCGGGCGCGGGTAGTCCTGCGTGACCGTGAGCATCGACAGGCCCAATGCGTCGGAGAAGATGATGAACTCATTGCGACCCGGACCGCACCATTTGCCGGTTTCTTCCAGCAGATTCATCGCATAAAGCCACTCACCAGAGGTCAGCTTGACGTCTTTCGCGAAGGAATGAATGTGACGGATCAAAGACAGCATGATTTCACGCAGGCGCGGATCAGGGGTGTCGGCATAGCGCTTGAGCACCTCCTGAGTGATCAGGTCGGTGGCGTCATAACGGCTCTTCAGGCCGCTTTCGGTCGGTGCATTCATGTCGGTATCTCCTTGGATGAACAGTGAGGGGCAACGGGGCGAGCGGGTTTGCACGGCAATGCTGTGCATACACACAATGTAGCGGGTTTCGGGCCGGCCGTACATGACCGAGGTCAAGCTTGGGGCTGCGCACCACCCCCCAGCGGGACGACTCTAGGGGATAGCCCTGATCAGATGGCCGACACACCGCCCGAATAATGGCGGGAAAAGCGTCGACTCACTTCACCCCCACCATTTTGGAGACAGACATGCAAAAGCGCCCCTTCCTCAAGGCATTGGGTTCAACCGTGGCTCTGGCCGCCGCGCCCTCCCTGCTGCGCGCACAGGGCCAGCCCATCCGTGTGGGCAGCACCATGTCCATGACCGGCCCGCTGGCGGCCACCGCCATCATTCACAAGATATCGACCGAAATCTTCATTGAAAATCTCAACAAGCGCGGCGGCCTGATGGGTCGATCGATTGAATGGGTGATGAAGGACGACCAGTCCAAGCCAGATCTGGCACGCACCCAGTACGAGCAACTGGTTACGGTCGACAAGGTGGACCTGCTGATGGGCCCTTACGCCACCGCCAACTCCCTGGCCGCCATGGGCGTGGCCCAGCGCTACAGCAAGTTCATCATCACGAACTCCTTTGGCATCCCATCCCTGGCCAAATACGACATGCACTTTCCGGCCTATGCCATGGGCCACGAGCCGGGGACCACTTCACCGACCACGCTGCTCGACGCCTTCCAGGCCAACGGCGTGCGCCCGCAGACCGTGGCGCTGGTGACCAGCAAATTCCCATCGGTCAGCTTCATGTCGGTGGGTGCGCGCGACGTATTTCGCAAACGGGGCATGCGCGAACTGCTGTGGCTGGAATGGGAATTTGGCAACCGCGACTTTGGCTCGATTGCCGCCCGCATCAAGGATGCCAACCCCGACTTCCTGTGGGTCGGCTCGATCGGCGCCGAAAGCATACAGCTGCTCGAGGCCATGGCCAAGATCGACTACCGGCCCAAGCTGCACTTTCACCTCTACCCGACACCCGGTCCGATGTCCCAGTCGCCGCTGGCGGCCAACGCGCTGTCCTTCACCACGTTTGAGCAACACGCACCTTTTACCAGCAACCCGGCTTATGCCGACGTGTTCAAGACCTTCAACGACCGCGCCGCCAAAGCCAACCTCCCAGACACCGCCTTCGAATTGCAGGCAGCCAATGCCTATGCCGGCTGGCAGGTGCTCGAAGCCGGCGTCAAAGGCACCAACAGCCTGGACGACAAACGCATCGCCGACTGGCTGCGCAAAAACCGGGTCGACACCATCGTCGGGCGGCTGCGCTTTGACGGCCCCAACAACTACGGCGACGACGCCAACCGGATCAAGCAAATCCAAAACGGCAAGTGGGTGGTGATCCATCCCAAGGAATTCGCCTTTCCCAACAGCAAGCTGCAGGGCTGAGAAAGGGCTGTAGAACCCAGTTATTGCGAGGTGCGGCTACAGGCAGCTCCTCGCAATGACCGGATTTGCAGTCCTTGCCTAGGCACCAGGGGCCTCGGTTCGCACCCGAAAATCGAACACATCGGGACGGTTGTAGTGCCCGGCAAAATCCATCCCCACCTTGCGCAGCAAGATCTCGTTAAGGTCGACATCGGCATACACGATCCCTTCACCCGCCAGAGGCACGGTGAGCACCCGCCCGCCCGGACCAATCACACTGGCATAGCCCTGGCCCTTGAGCGGCGCCATAAAGTTGCGCTCAACCTCGCCCGCCTGGTAAGCGTCGATCGCATCTTGTGTCAGTACACCCGTTGAATTGACCACAAAGCAGCCCATGCTGACTGCCAGCCCACGGGTGATGGTCGGGATCACCTCGGCCAAGCTGACCGTGGGCGAAACAAAAGCCGGCCAAGACGCCACATGAACCACAGGGTACTGCGAAAGCAGGTGATAGGCCGCCAGCGGATTGCCGTTCTCGCCGCAAACCAGGCCGCTGATGCGGCCAAAGGGCGCCTCAAAAGCGCTCAGCGTATCGCCATGGCCACCTGCATGAACAATTTTCTCGGCCAAGGTCGGGTTGAGCTTTCGGTGCTTGCCCAGCAACTGGCCTTGGGGTCCGATAAACAGCTGCGTGTTGTACATCGTGCCGGTGGTGTCGGCCTGCTTTTCACAAACGCCGATGACTGCAGTGATGCCCGCCTGGCTACAGGCCTGCGCCAGCGCATCGGTATCGGCGCTGGGTATGACCACCGCGTTTTGAAAAAGCTGGCGCGACAGGCCCAGGCTGATCTGGTCGGTGGCCGGACGGACGGTGAACCAGCAGGGATGGGCCGGGATGAAGCCCTCCGGAAAAGCAATCAGATCGGCCCCCTGCGCTCCCGCCTGAGCAATCAAGCCGCACGCCTTGGCCACCGTGGCCTGCCGGTCGAGATGAACCGAGGCGGCCTGCACGGCGGCAAGCTTGATCTGGGGCAGGATATCGCTCATGGCTTGCTTCCTTGTTGGAGTGGTGGACCTGTCGCAGGCCTGCCAAGTGCTGACGATACATCAAGGCGGGGACTCGAGCAGCGCGGTGCCCATGCTCGCGCCCCGCTTCGATGCGCCCCGAAACAACAGTGATCAATCCACCGCTGCATCGCGGCAAGGGCGCGGCTCCCACAAGCCAGCCACAGCAGACTCTTCGGGTGTCGATCTCGCGGGTCACCAGCTGCCCACCATCGGTGACCGCGCCGCTTTCAAACTGGAAGGTCACCGCCTCCTGGTGATACAGACAGCCGCGCAGCAGCTCAAAACTGTTGCTCTCGACCAGGGGCTTGAGGTCGATCGAGCGGCGCAGCACAAATCGTTCGAGCATCTGCCGCCCGGCGGTATCCCGGTTGGGCAGGGCCAGCGGATAGGCCGTGCAGTCGGCCAGCCGAATCGAAGGGCTTCGCTGAGCCAGCGGGTGGTCCCGGTGCATCACCGCCAGCAGCTTCTGGTCATGAAACACGATGGGGTGCAAATCGGGCTCCGAATCCAGGTTGAAGACCAATATCAGATCGGTTTCCATCGCCCGCAAGGCGCTCAGGGCCTGAACATGGTCGCCCACCTGCACCCGAAATTCGACCAAGGGATGCTGGCGCCGAAACGATGAAATGGCCTGAGGAACAAAACTCGGCGCCAGCCCCTGGCTGCAAATGAGCTTGACGGTGCCGCGGCGCAGACCCTTGAGCTCCTCGATATTCGATCGCACCTGATCGAGCTCGGCCTGCCGGGCGCGCACATAGGTGATGAACATCTCGCCAGCGGCCGTCAGCCGCATGCCACGCGGCAGCCGCTCAAACAGGGGTGCGTCGAGCTCCTCTTCGATGTCCTGCAAGCGCCGATTGACCGCCGACGGCGCCACATGCAAACGCTCGGCCGCCGCGCGAATCGAGCCCGAGCGGGCGATCTCGTCCACATACCGCAGGAATCGCAAATGGTTCATGGAAGACAGCCCTCGCAGGATTGATGCCAAAGCGGCAACGCAACACCCGCTATTTGGCATCTTCAGACAACGCTCCCTGGCATCGGGGGTGCGTAGCTAGACGCCATGAAAGCCCCAACCCCAGCCCAACGCACCAAAATCGGGCGCAAAACGTCCACAGTTGCCCGGAGCGCACCCGTTCAGGGCGATTCACGGGCAAGTGTCGGCTGGCAAATCAAGGCCGAAGGGGTCAGCTTGCTGCGCCCAGCGCGCCAGCCCAAGCCGGTGTGGCTGCAAGCGCGACCGCAAAAACTGGAGATCGACCTGCGGCGCAGCGCTCTGGTGGTGGTCGACATGCAAAACGACTTTTGCCACCCCGAAGGCTGGTTCGGGCAAAAGGGTGTAAGCATGCGTGCCACCCGCAAGCCCATCCCCATGCTGCAAAAGCTGCTGCCGCTGTGGCGGGCCTGCGGCGGGCGGGTGGTCTGGCTCAACTGGGGGGTACGGGCCGACCGGCTCAATCTGCCGGCCGGCGTGATGTTCAAGGCCAAGGTCGACGCCCAGGGTCAACTCAGCGGCGTCGGCTATGCGCAATCTTCGCCCCTGGACCGCGGGCCCAGTCTGGTGCCGGGCCACTGGGGCGCGCAGGTGGTTGACGAACTGCCCGTGGCCGACACCGACATCACCGTCTTCAAACACCGGCTCAGCGGCTTTTATGACAACGAGCTCGACAGCCTGCTGCGCCAGCAGGGCTTGCAGACCTTGCTGTTTGCCGGCATCAACACCGACCGCTGTGTGTTCTCGAGCCTGCAAGACGCGGGCTTTCTGGGCTACGACTGCGTCTTGCTAGAAGACGCCTGCTCCACCCCCTCCCCGGCCTATGTGAGCCGGGCGATTTTGTTTCTGGTGGAAAAGCTGCACGGCTTTGTCGCCAGCGCCCAGGCCCTGACCATTTCATTGACCCCCAAAGGAGCTCGTTCATGACTGCTACAAACCCCCTGTTGTCACTGCGCCGACTCGCCAGCCTGTGCGGCGCCGGTGCCCTGCTGAGTCTGGCCTGTGCCAGCGCCTCGGCACAAGCGCCGACCAAGATCAAGTTCACCCTGGACTGGAAGATACAGGGCGTGCATGCCTGGTTCTACTGGGCCAAGGACAAGGGCCTGTTCAGGGCCGAAGGCCTGGATGTGGAGATCGACCAGGGCAATGGCTCGGCCGCCGCGGTGACCCGCGTCATGTCGGGCACCTACCAGGCCGGCATCGGCGACATGAACGCCATCATTCAAAACGCCTCGCTCAAGCCTGGCGAGGCTCCAGTGATGGTCTACATGGTCTACAACCGCGCACCCTTTGCGCTGATCACCAAAGCCAGCAGCGACATCAAGTCCCTCAAAGACCTGGAGGGCAAGACCCTGGGCTCGCCGGCCGGCAGCGCAGCGCTGGCGATCTTTCCGGCGCTGGCCAAGAAAAATGGCCTGGACGAAAAGAAGATCAACTGGATCAATATGGCGCCCAATCTGCAGGAGCAGATGATGCTGCAAGGTCAGGTCGCGGCCTCGGCAGTGTTCTCGGCCACCAGCTACATGAACCTTGTGTCGCAAAACGTCGACCCCGACAAAGACATCCGCTGGATCTTCTACAACGACCACGGGCTGGACCTCTACAGCAACGGCGTGCTGGTCTCAAGCAAGCTGCTCAAGGACAACCCCAAGGCAGTCAGCAGCCTGGTCAAGGCCATCAACATCGCATTCAAAGAGTGCGTGGCCCGCATCGATGCCTGCATCGACAACCTGGCCGTCAACGAGCCCCTGATCAACAAGGACATCGAAAAGCGCCGCCTGAACTATGTGCTCAAGAGCTCGGTGCTCACCCCTGAAGCGGCCGAGCTGGGGGTGGGCGATGTCAAGGACGCTCGCATGAGCAATGCGATTGCGCAGATCGCGCAGAGCTACAACCTGCAGCGCCTCCCGGCCGTCAGCGAGGTGTTCAGCCGCGCCGCGCTGCCGCCCAAGGCCGACCGCATGATCAAGCTTCCGGGCAACTGAGCCCTGCCATAAAGCGCAAGAGCCGACCATGACCGAGCCCTGGTTCATCTGTAACGCCCGTCTGCCCGGCCACGCCGGCCAGTGGCGCATCGGCATCGCCGGTGCACACATTGCCAGCGTGCAGCCCCAAGACGATGCAGGCGCGCACGACCTGGGCCCCACCTGGGACGCGGCAGGGCGTCTGGTCTCGCCGGCCTTTGTCGATCCGCATCTGCACCTGGACAAATGCCTGACCAGCCAGCGCAGCCCGGGCACCGCCCGCAATCTCGATGAAGCCATCCGCGCGGTGCGCGCCATCAAGGCTGGTTTTACCGTGGCCGATGTGGCCGAGCGTGGCCGGCGTGCCCTGCGCATGGGCGTGCAGCACGGCACCGTTTGGGCGCGCAGCAACTGCGAGGTCGACCGCTCAGCCGGCTTTCGGGCGCTCGATGGCCTGCAGCAGGCCAGCCGCGAGATGGCCGCGCAGGTCGAACTGCAGTTGATTGCCTTCCCACAAGAAGGCTGGTTCGATACCCCGGGCACGCTCGAAGACGGCGCCGGTGCGTTCGTCGCCCAGTCGCTCAAGCGAGGCGTCAAGGTGATCGGCGGCAATGTCAATGGCGCGCTCTGGCCGTCCCAGCCGCAAGATCAGGTCGATGCCACCTTCGCCCTGGCCGCGACCCACGATTGCGACATCGACTACCACCTCGATAACGCCGACGTCCCTCAGGCCTTCACCCTGCCCTATGTGGCCGAGAAAGTCATCGCCCAGGGTTGGCAAGGCCGGGTGGCGGTGTCGCACATCGCCTCCCTGGCACAGGTCAGCGATGCGCAGGCCGCGCAGACCATCGACAAGGTACGCGAGGCCGAAATCAGCGTGTGCGTGCTGCCCACCCGTATCCGCCTGACACGGGTGATGGAGCTGATGGAAGCCGGCGTCAACCTGGCGTGTGGCACCGACAACTTGCGCGACCCCTTTGTGCGCTTTGGTGACGCCGACCCGCTCAAGGCCCTGCTGCTGCTGGCCCAGCTGACATTCAACCTGAGCGATGCAGGCCTGGAACGCCTGTGGGCCACAGCCACCACCCACGCCGCGCGCATGCTGCGCTTGCCCAACTACGGCCTGGCCCCGGGCTGCGCCGCCGACCTGATGGTGATCGACGCATCCAGCGCTGCGCAAGCCATCTTGCATCAGTCACCCCGCCTGGCGGTCTTTAAAGCCGGCGTGCAGGTGGCCGGCCCCCTGTCACTTCACTGATTTCCCACTTCCCGATCCTCAACACGGAGACCCTGACCATGAAACGCACCCTCTGGACCCTGTGCTTATCGGCTCTGCTGCTGCCCGCTGCATCGCTGGCCCAAACAAAAATCAAGTTTGTCCTGAACTGGAAATACCAAGGCCCCCAAGCCTGGTTCTTCGTCGCCCAGGACAAAGGCTACTTCAAGGCCGAAGGGCTGGACGTGGAAATAGATCAGGGCGAGGGCTCGGCGGCACCGGTCGGCAAGGTTGCCACTGGCGCCTACACCGCCGGCTTTGGCGACATCAACGCGCTGATCGACCTGGCCGCCAAGCGTGGTAACGAGGCGCCGATTGCCGTGTCCATGCTCTACAACACGCCACCTTTCACCATCGTGGTCAAAGCCGACAGCCCCATCCGCACGCCCAAAGACCTGGAAGGCAAAACCATCGGCGGGCCTGGCAACGATAGAGCGCTCAAGCTCTTTCCAGCCTTTGCCAAGTCGGCCAAGATCGACGCGGCCAAGGTCAACATCACCAATATGGCGCCCAATTTGCGTGAACAGATGCTCATGCGCGGCCAGGTCGATGCGGCCTTCGGCTTCATCAACACCATCTGGTTCAGCGCCAAGCTCACCGGAGTCGATCCCAACAAGCAGCTGCGCTTCATCAAGTACGTGGACCACGGCATGGACCTGTACTCAAACACCATCATGTTCTCTCGCAGCTTTGCGCGGGACAACCCACAGGCGGTACGCGGCTTTCTCAAGGCGCTCAACAAAGGCATCAACGACGTGCTGGCCAATCCGGAAGCTGGCATGGACGCAGTGATGAAGCGCGAGCCTCTGCTCAACCGGACGGTGGAGAAAGAGCGCTTGCTGGCCACCATCGCCGAGGAGATGAGCCACCCGGAAATCGCGCGCATCGGCCTGGGCGATGTGGACGACAACCGCCTCAAGCGCGCGATTGCCATCGTGGTGGAGTCGGCTCAGCTGGCCCGCACGCCGGCCAACAACGAGGTCTTTGACCGCTCCTTCCTGCCAGCCCGCAACGAGCGCGCCTCCAAGCTGTAACGCTCAGCAAAGTTCCAACCATGAAACTAGATCTCAAGGACAAAGTCGTCGTCATCACCGGCCCCGCCAAGGGCATGGGCCAGGCCATTTCGCTGGCCTTTGCCGAGCAGGGCGCCAAGCTGGTGCTCACCGGCCGCGACACCCAAGCCATTGAAGAGGTGGCCACCAAGACCCGCGCCATGGGCGTGGCCACCCAAGTGCAGCGCTGCGACCTCACCGACCCCACCCAGACCGAGGCCATGGCCCAGGCGGCGCTGGCCGCCTACGGCCGCATCGATGTGCTGGTCAATGTGGCCGGCGGCTCTGGCCCCATCGGCAAGACCGGCTGGGAGACCAGCCATGCGGAATTCCAGGAAATCGTCGAGCTCAATATGACCGGCTGCTTCAACACCATGCACGCGGTGATGCCCAGCATGATCGCGCAGCGCTACGGCAAGGTGGTCAATGTGGGCGGCACCTTCGGCATGCGCGGGCGCGCTGGCCGCATGGCTTACTCGGCCTCCAAATGGGGCTTGCGCGGCATCACCAAAAGCTTTGCGCTTGAGGCGGGCCCGCACAATATCAACATCAACTGCGTCGCACCGGGCATGGTTGATGGTCCACGCTTTCGCGAGAAGGTATGTGCCAACATGGCGCAAAAACTGGGGATCACCCTCGAAGAGGCCATGACGCGCCACGCGGCCGATTACGCCTTGCGCAGGGTCTCCACCGATACCGATGTCGCCAATGCCTGCCTGTTTTTGGCCAGCGATGTCTCGCGCCAGATCACCGGCGTCGACCTACCTGTCGACGGCGGCTGGGCCATGCTCTGAAAGAACGATCCATGTCACACGCCCCCAAAGAAGTCGATCTGGTCATCCGCGGCGCCCAAGTGGTCTCGCCCGAGCAGATCATCCCGGCCAGCGTCGCCATTGCCGGTGAGCGCATCGTGGCCGTCGGCCACGACGACTGCATGCCGCCAGCTCGCCAGGAGATGCGCGCAGATGGGCTCTACCTGCTGCCCGGCGCCATAGACAGCCATGTGCACTTTCGCGACCCCGGCTACCCGCACAAGGAGACCTGGAAGACCGGCTCAGCCGCTGCCGCCTGCGGTGGCGTGACCACCGTCTTCGAGATGCCCAACACCAACCCGCCTACCGGCACGCTCGAGGCGCTGGCGCTCAAGCTCAAGGCTGCCGAGTCGTCCTATGTGGACTACGGCATCCACGGCCTGCTCGGCGACGACACCATCGCCAACCTCGAGCAACTGCTCGAAGGCGGGGTGAGCAGCTTCAAGGCCTTTGTGGGAAATACCTTCGGCAATTTGCCAGCGCCCACCGACGGAGCCCTGCTAGAGGGCTTTGAGATCCTGGCACCGCTAGGCATACGCACCGTCGTGCATGCGGAAAACTCGTCCATCATGGCGCGCCGCCAAGGCCAGTTGCAAGCCGCAGGCCGCATCGACCCGCTGGCCCATTTGGACGCGCGGCCAGCAGTGGCCGAAATCGAGGCCATTGGCCGGGTGCTGACCCTGGCCGAATGGACCGGCGCGCGGGTGCACATCGCCCACCACAGCGCAGCAGACTCGCTTTTTCTGCTGCGCCAGGCCAAGGCCCGCGGGGTCGACGTCACCGCTGAGACCTGCCCACAGTACATGCTGCTCAACACCGATCACATGCGCAAGCTCGCCGGCGTGATGCGGGTGAACCCGCCAATTCGCGAGCCGCGCCATAACCAGCCGCTTTGGGACGCGCTCGTCGAAGGCGTGCTCGACATGATCGCCACCGACCACGCACCGCACACGCCGGAAGAAAAAACCCGCGCCAACATCTGGGAGTGTGACTGCGGTTTTCCGGGTGTAGAGACGCAAATGCCGCTCATGCTCACAGAAATCAACAAGGGCCGCGCCAGCCTGATGGATTACGTCAAGTGGAGTTCGGTCAACCCGGCCAAGGCCTGGGGCCTGTATGGCACCAAGGGCGTGATTGCAGTGGGCGCGCATGCAGACATCGCTTTTGTTGACATGGCCCGCTCAGGTACCTTGTCGCAGGGCCGTCTGCAGAGCATCAGCAAGATCTCGCCCTGGCATGGCCGTAGCGGGCAAGGCTATCCCATCCACACCCTGCTGCGCGGGCGCTTCATCATGCGCGATGGCCAGTTGGTGAGCGATGCTGCTGGCTGGCGCCGCAACATCAAGCCCATCCAGAAGATGCCCACCCCCAAGCCTCGCAATACCGAGCACTACAGCCGGGCCATCGTCAAGGCCAGCGCCCACGAAAGCCAGCCATGAGCACGGCGCTGATTGAACTCTCGGGCGTGAGCCTGCAATACGCAAACGGCACTGTGGCGCTGGAGAGCACCGATCTGAGCATTGCCCAGGGCGACTTTGTCGCCCTGGTTGGCCCCAGCGGCTGCGGCAAATCGACCATTCTCAAGCTGGTGGCCGGACTCTTGAGACCGAGCGCCGGCGCGGTGGTGGTGGGCGGGCGTGAGGTCGGCGCGGCTGGCCAGCGCGATGCCTTTGCCTCAGGCATTCGCTTGGGGCTGGCCTTCCAGAACCCCACCATGCTGCCCTGGCTGACGATACGCGAGAACCTCATGATCCCGCTCAAGATCGTTGAGCCATTCCGGCAGGACTACGCGCGCAAGAAAAAGGGCGAGTTTGCCGACCGCGCCGACGCCTTGCTGACCCAGGTCGGGCTCAAGGGCTTTGCCGACAAGCGACCCTG
>JAJTGH010000211.1 GCA_021299555.1 Comamonadaceae bacterium | reverse complement strand
CGGCTCTTGTGCCCGTGGACGGCTGCAAATGCCGCATCGGGGGCGGCCTGGTCTGGGTCGAGCCTGTGGTGGTCCTCGTGTCGCATGAAGTCGGGCAGCACCTGCTCCCAGCGCCAGGCCGCTTCGCCCGTGATCTCGGCCCAGCGTTCGTAGTCGCGCGCCTGACCGCGCATGTAAATCATGCCGTTGATGCTCGAGCAGCCCCCCAAGGTCTTGCCGCGCGGGTAGCGCAGCACCCGTCCGTTGAGTCCTTGCGCGGGCTCGGTCTGATAGAGCCAGTCGGTGCGCGGGTTGCCGATGCAGTACAGATAACCCACCGGGATGTGGATCCAGTGGTAGTTGTCTTTTCGGCCTGCCTCGATCAGCAGCACCCGCTTGGAGCGGTCGGCGCTCAGCCGATTGGCCAGCAAGCAACCGGCCGTACCGGCACCGACGATGATGTAGTCAAAAACGGGATCGCTCATGGTCGGGTGCTCGGTGAAATCTGATGGGCCGATTGGGCTTTGACCGCACGATTGTGTCAAACCCCGGCTGACTTGGCACGAAACCCCGGCTCTGACAAAATCGCTGCGCTTTCCCGCGGCGCGCAGTACATCTCCAACAGGCCCATCATGCTGACCATTGATTACTACTTCACGCCACAAAGCCCCTGGACCTACTTGGGCCACGATCGCCTGGTGCGCATGGTGCATGCGGCCGGAGCTGCCGTGCGGGTCTTGCCAGCCGACTTCGGTCAGGTTTTTGCAGCCTCGGGCGGGCTGCCGCTGCCCAAGCGGGCGCCGCAGCGCCAGGCTTACCGGCTGGTGGAGTTGCAGCGCTTCAAGAGCCACCTGGGCGTGCCCATGAATGTGCAGCCACAGTTTTTCCCGGTGGCCGGCGACGATGCAGCGCGACTGATCGTTGCGGCCGAGCGTGCCGGTGGCAGCCGGGCCGCGCTCACACTGAGCGGTGCGATCTTTCGCGCGGTCTGGGAGCAAGAGCGCAACATTGCCGATGCCCAGACGCTGGCTCAGTTGCTGGCCGAACACGGACTGCCGGCGGCCTGGCTGCAAGATGCGCGCAGCCCTGAGGTGCAGCAAGCCTACGAGGCCAACACCGCGGCCGCCCTGGCCGCCGGTGTTTTTGGCGCGCCCAGTTACGTGATCGAGGGCGAGGTTTTTTGGGGTCAAGACCGGCTTGATTTCGTCCAGCGCAGACTCGCTGCACAATGAATCCGTGAAACAGCGGCTTCCGGTGAAGCCCAGGTTCAATCCGTCATCAGCAATCAGCAACCACCAATTGGGGAGTTACACCATGGGTCAGTTCATCAACCTCACTTCTGCCGACGGCTTTGGTTTCCCAGCCTATGTGGCCGAGCCGGCCGGCAAAGCCCGCGGTGCAGTCGTCGTGCTGCAGGAAATTTTTGGCGTCAATTCACACATTCGCGCCGTGGCCGACGGTTATGCGGCCGAGGGCTATCTGGCGGTGGCGCCGGCCACGTTTCACCGGGTCAAGCAGGGCGTGGAGCTGGGCTACACGGCCGACGACATGGGTGCGGGCATTGCCTTGAAGTCGGCTGTCGAGGCCTTGCCCGCGCCGGGCGTGATGCCCGACATTGAGGCGGCCGTGGCCTACGCTGCACGCGCTGGCAAGGTCGGCGTGGTCGGTTACTGCTGGGGCGGGCTGCTCACCTGGCGTACCGCTTGCCTGGTCAAAGGGGTTAGCGCTGCAGCGCCCTACTACGGCGGCGGCGTCACGACACCTGCCGAGACCGCCCGCAAGCCCTTGTGCCCGGTGATGGCTCACTTTGGCGAAAAGGACCACTGGATCTCCATGGAGTCGGTGCAGGCCTTTGCCAAGGCCCAAAGCGGCACCGAGGTGCATGTGTATGCCGCCGACCACGGCTTCAACTGCGACCAGCGCGGCTCCTGGGACGCGCCGGCGGCCAAGCTCGCGCGCGAGCGCACGCTGGCGTTTTTTGCCAAACACGTGGGCTGATGCGCCGCCCTGCAGCGATTTGCTGCTGGTCTTCAAGGCCGATCTTGCCAGCCGCGAGCCGGTCAAGCGGCCCAGTGCCGGCTTGTTCAGGCCCCGCCCAGCAGCGCGGCATCGAGCACCTCTACCCAGTGGCGCACCGGCGTGGCCGTACCGCTTTGCAGGTGGGTGATGCAGCCAATGTTGGCCGAGACGATGGTCTGCGGCTTGATCTGGCTCAAGTGGCCGAGCTTGCGCTCGCGCAGTGCATAGGCGATTTCGGGCTGCAGCACGGAATAGGTGCCCGCCGAGCCGCAGCACAGATGGGACTCGGTGCGCGCCACTTCGATTGAAAAGCCCAGTTCCCCCAGATGCTTTTCCACGCCTGAGCGCAACTGCTGGCCATGCTGCAAAGTGCACGGCGGATGGTAGGCCAGTGTGCCAGCGGCGGCGCCTTTCACGCGGTCTTTGAGCAGCGGTACGAGCTCGGGCAGCAGCTCGCTGAGGTCGCGCGTCAGTTCGCTGATGCGCTGGGCCCGGGCTGCGTAGGCCCCATCGTGCTGCAGGTGGTGGCCGTATTCCTTGACCGTGACGCCGCAGCCTGAGGCGTTCATCACGATCGTCTCGACCTGGCCGCTTTCGACCAGTGGCCACCAGGCATCGAGGCCGGCTGCACGCAGCCGCCGAGCATCAGGGCCTTGCGGGCATGCTCTCGCGTGGGCCACAGTCCGGCTGGGCGAGATTGCGGCACCTTGTTTTTGAGCCCATCGGGCAGCAGGCCGCGCACCGCCTGGCCGAGCTTCATGGCCGGAGCGAACAGGGGCGAGGGCAGACCCTCCTTGAGCGCCCAGCGCAACGCTTTCTCGGTGGCCGGTCGGCCCACTTGCTCGTCGACGATCTTGCGGCCAATATCGACCAGATGACCGTACTGCACGCCGCTGGGGCAGGTGCTCTCGCAGTTGCGGCAGGTCAGGCAGCGGTCAAGGTGCTGTTGCGTTTTGCGCGTGGGCTGCTCGCCTTCGAGCACCTGCTTGATCAGGTAGATGCGGCCGCGCGGGCCGTCGAGCTCGTCGCCCAGCAGCTGGTAGGTCGGGCAGGTGGCGGTGCAAAAACCGCAGTGCACGCATTTGCGCAGGATGGCTTCGGCCTGCCGGCCTTCGTCGGTGTCCTGGTATTGGGGGGCGAGGTGGGTTTGCATCTCAGGCTCCCGGGTTGTCAAACAGGCGGCCGGTGGCAAACACGCCGTGTGGGTCAAACTGCTTTTGCAGCTCGCTCTGGATGCGCTGCAGCACAGGGCTTTGCGGCGTGTTCACGCCACAGGCTTTGTCGTTGTGGCCGCCTTGGCGGCTGGCGCGAAACAGTGTGGCGTGTCCGCCCACACCTTGCGCAGCCCGGCGCAGCTCGGCCGCTGCGGTGGCTGGTGCCCACAGCCAGCGCTGCGCGCCCTGCCATTCGATGTAAGGCGTACCGGGCAGCACCGGGGCAGTTTGAGGCACCGACAGGCGCCACAGGCACATCTGGTCGTCCGGCGGCTCAAAAAAGGGCAGGGTTTGCTCCTGGCTGGCGCGCCAGTCGGCCGCCGCTTCGGTGTTGTCCATGCGGGCCACCCGGGCGCCCAGCGCCCGGGCGTCGGCGCCCATGCGAAGCACGGCCGACTCGACCGCTGCCACCGCACCCCGCAGTCGAATGAACAGGTAGTCATGGCCCGGGCTGGCGGTACTGTCGTGCACCCAGGCGCTGGCGTTCAGAGGCAGCGCCTGGCCACCCCAGCGGTGCAGCAGATCGAGCGCCTCCTGTTGCCCAATGCCCTCGCACATCAGCGTGGCCTGGCCGGGGGCCACCGGCAGCACCTTGATCGAAACCTCGGTGATCACGCCCAGCGTGCCCCAGCTGCCCGCCATCAGGCGCGAGACGTCGTAGCCGGCCACATTTTTCATGACCTGCCCGCCAAAGCTCAGGTCCTCGCCGCGGCCGTTGATCATGCGCACGCCCAGCACATAGTCGCGCACCGCACCCACGCTCGCGCGCGCCGGGCCACTCAAGCCGGCGGCCACCATGCCGCCCACCGTGGCCCCAGAGCCGAAATGGGGGGGTTCAAAGGCCAGGCACTGGCCTTTTTCAGCCAGCGCGGCCTCCAGCTCGGCCAGCGGCGTGCCGCAGCGCACGGTCACCACCAGCTCGCTGGGCTCGTAGCTGATGATGCCGGCATAGCCGCGGGTGTCGAGCACCTCACCCTCGAGGGACGCGCCCCAGAAGTCTTTGCTGCCGCCGCCGCGCAGGCGCAAAGTGCGGCCGCTGGCCGCGCCATCGCGCACCGCGTCAATCAGTTGTTGGCGTTGGACATCCATGAACGGCGATGGTAAACCGGCGCTGCAAACCCATGGATGAATTTTTTGAACAGCGCCTGTGTGCGCAATTTGTTCGCCCATGAAAAAAGCCCGTCAGCTTGCGCCGACGGGCCAACATCCAAAGGAGACTCTCTTACAAAGCGCCCGGGGGACTCGCTTGCCGCCAGCCCCCCTGCACCGGCTCAGCGGTTGTAGGCCGTCTCGCCGTGGGAGCTGATGTCCAGACCTTCGCGCTCTTGCTCTTCGCTCACGCGCAGGCCGATGGTCATGTCGACGATCTTGTAAGCCACCACCGAGACCACGCCCGACCACACCAGGGTGATCAGCACGGCCTTGAGCTGGGTCCAGACCTGAGCTGCGATCGAGTAGTCGGCGGCTGTGACCATGGTGGCTGTGACCCAGTCGGCCACGTAGCCGGGGCCGCCCAGGCTGGGGCTGTTGAACACGCCGGTCAGCAGCGCGCCCAAGATGCCGCACACGCCGTGCACGCCGAACACGTCGAGCGAGTCGTCGGCTCCGAGCAATTTCTTCAAGCCGCTGACACCCCACAGACCTGCAAAGCCAGCCA
>JAJTGH010000210.1 GCA_021299555.1 Comamonadaceae bacterium | reverse complement strand
TTCCTTCCGGCAGGTGGTGGCCCGATCACTGCATCACATCGAGCTGTTACCACCGCGGCCCATGCTCTACATCAAACGCTGGATCGCCCGAGACCCAGCCAGCGCAACCGCCCTGGCCGATCATGGTCCGGTGCACTGGGTCCAAAGGCTGGTGGCCAACACCACCACACCGCTGGCTGCACTCGATGCCTTGATCGCCAGCGAAGGCCTGCCTGCCCCACTTCGCCGGCTGGCTTGGCGCAACCGCATCGCACGCACCAGAGACGCGCAGACGCTGGCCGAGCTTTCTGCGCGCATGCCTGCCAACACAGGCCACTTTGACCAGCTCAACCAATGGATGGTGCAAGGCACTCAGGCCAGCACAGCCATGGCCCTGGTCCTGACGGCCCGGCGCGATGGCCCTCGCCTGCTGCAGTTGCACCAGCGCTTTGGCGATGAAGTCTTCATCACAGCCTGCCGGGAGGCAGCGCAGTTGCTGCGGCAAATGGCCCAAGACCCCACCTCCGGAACAAGGCAAAGTGGCCGGCATGACGCCGCAGCACTGGAACTCCTTGGCCATCTCGGGGCCCAAGCAGCACCCCATCTCATGCCTGCTCTGGCACTTTGCCGATCGCAGCAGCCGGCCGGATGCAAGCTCGACGGCGCCTACGCGCAGCACCGCATCCCCAAAAAAAACGGCACGCTGCGGCTCATCCACGCGCCGCACCCGGCGCTGCGCAAAGCCCAACGCCTCATCCTTGACCAACTGCTCGCCCCTCTGGGGGCCCACCCAGCCGTCTGCGGCTTCGTTGCGGACCGCTCCATCGTGCACAACGCCCTGCCCCATGTGGGCCAGGCGGTGGTGGTCAATGCCGATATCAAAAACTGCTTTCCGAGCGTGCGCTGGCCGCTGGTGCTCGGCGCCCTGCGGCGCGAACTGGGGCACAGCCTCTCGCCCGCTGCCCTAAGCCTGCTCGTTGACCTCAGCACCGCGGGCGGCGCCCTGCCAGTCGGAGCGCCCACCAGCCCCGCGCTGCTCAATCTGGTGCTGCGCGGTACCGACGAAACACTGCACAGCAGCGCAGAGCGTGCGGGCTTGCGCTACACCCGCTACGCTGACGACCTCACCTTTTCGGGCAACTCCCAGGCAGTGGGCCTGTTGCGCCTGGCCGAGCGCACGCTCGCGCAAATCGGCCTCACGCTCGATCCAGCCAAGACCAATGTCTTTCGGCGCGGACGCCGACAAATGGTGACCGGACTCGTCGTCAACAACCAGGTGTCGGTACCTCGCGCCGCTCGCAGGCGCCTTCGCGCCGCGGTACACCGGGTCGAACTCAAAGAGCAGCCGCACTGGAACGGTCAGCCTCAAAGCATGGCTGCGCTGCGCGGTCGGCTCGCCTTTGTGTCCATGGTCTGCAAGCCACAAGCCCAGCCCCTGGTCGATCGACTGCAAAGGGCACTGGCCCAAGACGAGCGCCCAGATTCCGAGCCCCCGTCACCCCAGGGATCGCTTGCATGACAGCCGAGCGAAAACCCCGCACCCCACGCTTTGAACAGGAGCAGGTTGAGGTCAGCTTGCTGGCCATTTACCTGGGCCTGCACATGGGTGGCAATGCGATTGCGCGATACCGGGGCGAACTCGAAGCCGCTCTGATTCAGGCCGGTCAGCGCGCCGACAGGCTTGGCTTCATAGGCCAGGCCCTGTCGGGCATGCCCCAGGCCATCGTGCCCTTTCACCGGCGCACCCCCGACATTCACCTGGCCGCCAGCCTCATGGGAGACCTTGGCCGCGCCTGCTTTCGCACAGATGGCAGCGCCGTCGATGCCGGTTACTTCATGTGGGTCGGTGACGAGGTCCGCTATATCGACGAAAGCAGCGACAAAAACACCCGGGTACCGGAAGTGCTGGACCCCTTTGGCACCCGGTCTCTGCTGCACGACCTTACCCTGTGGAGCCGCAGGCCCTGCGTCGAAGTCCTCGATTCCTCTGAGGGCGACTTGCTCCGGCTCATCCCTGGCACCGACCGGTTTTCCTGCCTCAAGTTCACGCCAACGGCGCGCAAGGAGCCGGCCGACAAGGCCCAGCGCGCCACGGTGAGCCTGCTCAAGGTGGGACCCAAACCGCAGCTCAATGGCGCCACTTCTTCTCGCGGGTGGCACTGGGTCAGGTCACGCTGGTGCGCGAGTCCGGCAGCCTGCTCATGCGCCAAGTTGCGCCCGAGTTCCTCATGGAAATGCATGCCGCATCGCTGGCCAGACCAGGCCCAGGGCAGGCCCTGCTCCTGCACGTGGACCTGCTCGATTCCCAGTTTTTGTCGCCCCTGCCCGACCTCTTGCAAACCGGCACCACCGCCGCGGGCTGGTGGGCGCCCCTGCGTGATCTCTCTGCCAGTCTGGGCGGCTCCTGGCGCCTAGAGGCGCCCCTGGCGCGCAGCACGGCCATCGCCCTCATGCAAAGCGCCCACTGGATGTGGTCTGGCGACCTCAGCCAATGGGTGCAGTGGGCCTGGCGGCTTGAACACCAGGATGAATCGATCAGCCTTTCCTGCCCGCAAACCCAATGAAACCTTCACGACTGACCACGGTTCTCCAATCGCTTTTGAGCCAGCGCTGGCCGGCCTTCATCTGGGGGCCGCCTGGCATAGGCAAAAGCTCCATCGTCCGGCAAATCGCCAGCGACCGAGGCCTGCCAGTGGTCGACCTGCGCGCCAGCCTGCTCGACCCGACCGACCTGCGCGGCATTCCCGCGATTGAAGGCGGCCGCGCCGTGTGGTGCCCACCCTCCTTCCTGCCCACAGCCCAAGACACGCCCGGCGTTCTGTTTCTTGACGAAATCAACGCCGCACCGCCCCTGGTGCAAGCGAGCCTCTACCAACTGGTGCTCGACCGGCGCGTGGGCGAGTACGAGCTGCCGCCGGGTTGGTGGATCGTCGCGGCCGGCAACCGCCAGCAAGACCGCGCCGTGACCTTTCGCATGTCCAGCGCGCTGTCCAACCGCTTTGTGCACCTCGAACTCGAGCCCGATGTGGACGAATGGCGGGCCTGGGCACTGTCCAAACGCATCAACCCTCTGGTGCTGTCCTTCATCGGCGTGCGGCCGGCGCTGCTGCTCGGCGAGGTTGGCGAGGGGTCGGCCTACCCCACCCCGCGCACCTGGGAAATGCTCTCCGACGTGGTGCAAGCCCTGGGCGGTCCCAAAGAAGCCGCAGACGTTCTGCCCGGCATCGTCGGCCAAGGGGCAGCGGTGGAGTTTCAGGCCTATGCCAAGCGCGCCATCAATGAAAAAGCCATTCGCAAGGTGGTCGACCAGCCCCACAGCGCAGACCTGCCGCAAGACCTTGACGGCATCTACATGCTCACCTCTTGGCTGGCCTTTCATGCGGGCGAGGAGTCGGTATCCAAAGCCAGTGCGGTGCTGCTGCAACGCTTGCCGCCCGAGTTTGCGACTTTCTTAAAGCCAACGGCCACCTGATCAGCCGATGAGCACCGCCACACCAAGCACGCGGCAGGCTGCGCCAGGAACACCCGCCTCTGCCCCGCACAGCAAGAGCACCGAGCTCAGTGGCCAAGCCCTTCAAGAGGTCTACGAGCGCGTGCTGCGTGCACGCATACGCCTGAGCATGCAGCAGCCCTTCTTGGCATCGGCCGTGATGCGCTTGCCGGTGCGCCCCGTCACCGACGCATCGTGGTGCCGCACTGCTGCCACCGACGGCTACCACATCTTCTACAACCCGCAGTGGGTGGCCAAGCTGCGCGAAGACGAACTGCGAGGCCTGCTGGCCCACGAAGTGCTGCATGTGCTTTTTTCCCATGCCGATCGGCGGCAGGAGCGCGACGGCCGAGTGTGGAACATGGCCTGCGATTACGCCATCAACTACCTGCTGATACAGCGCGGCTTTAGCCTGCCCGAAGGCGGCCTAATCAGCGCCCGCGCGCAGAGCAAAACCTCCGAGCAGATTTACGCAGAACTGGCGCAGCAGATCAAGCTGCCCAAGGGCTTGTCCGTGAAAAGCGGTGGCAAAAGCAACAGCACAGGTCGGCGCAAAAAACTGGGCGGACCCGCTCGGCCCGAAGACCCTTTGGCCGATGAGTCCAGCGACCGCGTCCCCGACGCAGGCCAAGACCTGATCGACGCCGACGACCCACGCGTGCGGCCGATGCGCAGCGCCGACGCGCCCGACCGCGAGCAACTGGCTGAACTCAGACGCGAGCTGCGCGAAGATGCGCTGACCCGTCTCAATGGCGAAGGCGCCGGTGCCTTTCGCAGCGAATGCGAAGCCGACGAGGAACGCAGCATCGACTGGCGGTCTCTGCTGCGCGCTCACCTGTCAGAGCGCATCAAAGGCGACTGGACTTCCTTTCCCTTTAGCAAGCGCATGGTACACAGGGGCCTGTTCATGCCCTCTGCCGGCATGCTGGTTCCCGGCCATGTGGTTTTTGCGATCGACACATCGGCCTCCATGTCGCTCCAATTGCTCGGTGTCATCGCCGAAGAATTGCGTGCCTTTCGCGAGGTATTTCCGTGCCGGCTGACCGTGCTGCAATGCGACGCACGCTTGCAGTCGGTCGAGCATTACGAAGCCATGGACGGCTACGAGATCCCCAAGCGCATTGAAATATACGGCCGGGGCGGCACCGACTTTTGCCCGGTTTTTGAGTGGGTCAACGAACAAAGCGACGTCGCTCTGGTGGTCTACGCCACCGACGGCCTAGGCACCTTCCCCAAGCGCAAGCCCGAAGTCCCCGTGATCTGGCTGCATACCCCCCCGCATCCGCCGAGCGCGGTATTTCCGTTCGGTGCTGTTGTCAAAATTTCGCAAAATTAAGGATTGATCAGGGGCCTGAGCGCGCTGGGAGCGGGGCTCGCACAGCCCTCATACTGGCCAAACAGATTTGCCAATAGCGCCCCAGCCGCGATTCCCCCACAATTGGCTGGTGCTCTCCCTGATCACCACCCACCCCATCGCCTATCCCGCACTCGAGGTCCTGCACATCGTCGGCATCGGACTGCTGCTGGGCAATCTGGTGCTGTTCGAATTGCGCGTCTGGGGCCTGGGCGCGCAGTTGCCCGTGCAGCCTCTGGCCCGCCTTGCGCTCGGCTTGGCGCTGGCGGGCTTTTCAATCGCGGCCGCAAGCGGCCTGCTGATGTTTGCCGGCCAGCCTATGGATCTGTTGAATAACCGCGCCTTCGTCGTCAAAATGGGCTTGGTCATGGTTGCTGGCACCAATGCTGCATGGTTTCATGCACGGGGCAGTTTGTTGCTCATGGACCGCACCGCAAAACTACAAACCCTGCTTTCTATCGGAATTTGGCTGGCTGTCATCATCTGTGGGCGTTTTATTGCCTACCTCTGAGTACCGACCCTTCAAACACCGCTCGCCCCCAAGGAGAACTGTATGCACCGTCGAACCCTTATGGCCGCAGGCTTGGGCCTGCCCCTGCTGGCCCAAGCCCACCACGGTTGGAGCAGCTTTGACCAAAACCGCCCCCTCTGGCTCGAAGGGCGTGCCACTCAGGTCAGTTGGCGCAACCCGCATGCAGAACTCAAGCTTGAAGTAGCGCCCGACCTCAAATTACCCGCCGATCTGGCGACCCGCAAGCTTCCAGCCCAGCTCGCCAGCGTTGATGGCCCTGCGCTGCTCAAGGCCACCCAACTGCCCACCCGCAAAGACCGTCTGTGGGAGATTGAGCTCGCCCCACTCACGCGCCTGGAAGCATGGAAAGTCCCCGAAATCAAACCCGGCACCGCGCTGGCCCTGCTGGGATTTACCTTCACCGGTGAAAAAGGCAGCGCCGTGCTGCGTGCCGAATATCTTTTTCTCGCAGGTCAGGTCTATGGCCTCAGGTCGGGGCCGGGCTGATCCAGATCGGGTGGGGGATGTGACCTCTCGGGTCCCCACTTGAGGACACCCTTTGAATGTGCTTGAGCAGCGCCCTCGCGGTGACAGAGCCACCGATCATTTGTCATTCTGGCAAGGCAATGTTACAAACCTTCCATGTCAGAAACAGACCGTCTGTACCGCTACAAAACCCTGCTCAGTCATCGCCGCGCCATGACGGCCGTCGAGCTCATGGCTGCGCAGGAAATCTCACTGGCCACCTTCAAGCGCGACATCGCCAAGATGCGCGACCGCCTGGGTACACCCATCGTCTTTG
>JAJTGH010000055.1 GCA_021299555.1 Comamonadaceae bacterium | reverse complement strand
TATCTGGACGGCGCCTGGCGGCCCACCGACACCGAATGGACTGCAAGTGCCGGCGACCTGAAGGTCATCGGCGATCTGCCGCAGGACCTGGCCGGGGTCTACCTGCGCAACGGTCACAACCAGGTGCACGCGCCGATCGGCCGCTATCACCCCTTTGACGGAGACGGCATGGTCCACGCTGTGCACTTCGCGCACGGCCAGGTGTCATACCGCAACCGATGGACACGCACCACAGGCTTTTTGGCCGAGCAGGCAGCCGGCCGCTCGCTTTGGCCCGGCATCATCGAGCCGCGCAAGGCGGCAAGGCGCGGCTGGGGCTCCATCGGTGCCATGAAGGACAACGCCGGCACAGACATCATCGTGCACGCCGGCAAGGCCATCGTGGCCATGAGTCAGTGCAGCGAGCCCTACCGGCTCGACCCGTTGACCCTGGAGACCCTGGGGCCGGATCCGGCCTGGGCGCGCGAGCTGGGCGATCGCGGCATCTGCTCGCATTTCCAGATCGACGAGCACACCGGCGAGATGATGTTCTTCAACTACGCAGAGAAACCGCCTTATTTCAACTACGGGGTGGTCAACGCGGCCAACGAGCTGGTGCTCTACGAGCCGATCGATCTGCCCGGACCGCGCTGGCCGCATGACATGGGCATGAGTGAGAACTACTGCATCTTGCACGACCTGCCCATGTTCTTCGATGAAGAGGGCCTCAAGCGTGGCCAGCACAGGCTTCGCTTGCACCGCGACATCCCAGCGCGCTTTGGCGTGATCCCTCGCAAAGGAAGCAACCGCGATGTGCGGTGGTTCGAAGGCCAGCCCTGTTACATCCTGCACCTGTCCAACAGCTACGAGCAAGGCAATGAGTTGGTGATGGAGGGCTGCATACAAACCAACCCGGTCCCCGACCTGAGCGACCTGCCCAAGCAGGGCCATGCCCGCATGCTGGCCATGCTGGACATGCACCGGCAGGAAACGCGCATGCACCGCTGGCGCTTTGACCTGCATACCGGCCAGACCCGCGAGGAAGACCTCGATGACGAAGTGACCGAATTTCCCATGATCAACGGGCGCTACAAGGGCAGGCCCTATCGTTACAGCTACAACGCCTATGCCAAGCCTGGCTTTTGGCTGCTCGACGGCCTCAAAAAATACGATCTGCACACCGGTCGGCACCAGAGCTGGAGACCCCCGGAGAGCAGCTATCTGAGCGAGACCACGTTTGCGCCGCGCGATGGCTCGGCGTCGGAAGACGATGGCTATCTGGTCACCCTGATCAGCAAGGCCGACGGCTCACCGGGCGAATGCGCGGTGTTCGATGCTCGAGACATTACGCGCGGGCCGATCTGCCGCGTCCTGCTGCCCGGCCATGTGCCCATGGGCGCGCATGCCTACTGGATGCCGGCGCAGGCCGCAGGGGGTCACGCATGAGCACGCTGCCCGACTATTCGGTCCACCAGGCCCGCGGCAAAGACCACGGAGTGAACGTCTTTTTGTTGCACGGCGCCTTTGGCGCCAAGGAATATTGGCGCCACCAGATCCAGGCCCTGACCGAGCTGGGCTGCCGCGTTGTCAGCTGGGATGCGCCGGGCTACGGTCTGTCACCGCTGCCAGAGGGCTTTGGCATAGACCACTGCGCCCAGGCTCTGGTGAGCCTGATCGGCCACGAAGGCGGCTCGCGCAATCTGGTGATGGGCCACAGCATGGGCGGCATGATCGCGCAGCGCGCCTGGTTGCAGGCACAAGGGCGCATCCATGCCTATGTGCTGTCGGCCACCAGCGCCGCCTTTGGCCAGCCCGGTGGCCAGTGGCAGCAGGACTTCGTTCGCGCCCGCCTCGCACCGCTGGACGCCGGCCGCAGCATCCCCGACTACGCGCCCGAGATGCTGCGCAAGATGATGGCCGCCGGTGCCAGCGGGCCGGCAGTCGATCTGCTGATCGCCACCGTGGCAAGCATGCGCGAAGACACCTTCCGGGCGGCAGTGGCCGCGATTGCGGGCTACGAAGGCCGGCAAATTCTGCCGCTGATCGATGTGCCGGTGCTGTGCATTGCGGGCGAGCACGATGCCACCGCGCCAGCGACCGTCATGGAAAAAATGGCCGCCAAGATCCGAGGCGCACGCATGGTCACGCTGGCTGGGGCAGGACACTTCGGCTGGGCCGAACAGCCCCAGGCCTTTAACGCGCACCTGCGCCGCTTTGTTCAGGATCTGGGCTGGCTGGTTTGAAGTTTTGCAAAAGGAGATCCCCATGACCCCTCGTCTTCGCCTTGCGCTCATCGGACTGATGGCTGCACCTGCCCTGGTTTTCGCGCAAACCTACCCCGACAAGCCCATCACGCTGATCGTGCCCTTCCCGCCGGGCATCGTTGACGCCAACGCGCGGCTGGTGGCCAGCAAGGCCTCGGCGATCCTGGGCCAGCCGATTGTGGTGCGCAACATGGCCGGCGCCGGCCAGCGCATCGGCACCGATGCGCTGGCCAAGGCGCCCAAGGACGGCTACACCATCGGTGTGGTGACCAACGCCGGCGTGGTCGCTGGACCGGCCCTGGCCTCGCGCATACCCTATGACGCAGTGCGCGATCTGAGCTACTTGGTGCTGGCGCTGGAGTCGCACTACCTGATCAACACGCCGAGCAGCTCGGGCATCAAGAGCTTGAAGCAGCTGGTGGACATGGCCCGTGCAGCGCCGGACAAGCTGCGTTTTGGCTCAACCGGCATCGGTACTGGCTTTCATGTGGCCACCGAGCAGTTCGTCAAATCGGCCGGCCTCAAGATGATGCACGTGCCCTACAAGGGCGAGAGCCCCCTGCTGCAAGACTTGATCGGCGGCCAGGTGGAAATGGCTTTTTCATCACTGGCCAGCCGCGCCATGGCAGAGGCCGGACGTCTGACCATGCTGGCCTATACCGGCGATGCCCGCTCGCCACTGCTGCCGCAAGTGCCCACCGCCAAAGAACTGGGCATTGCCCATGTCAGCTCGGGCTGGCTGGGCTTTGCCGCGCCCGCGGGCGTGCCCCCAGCGGTGCGCGAGCGGCTGATCCAGGCCTTTACTCAAGCGGCGCGCGACCCTGAGATCATGGCCAAGTTCACCAAGGACGGCATCGAGCCGCGCTCACTGGCAGGCGATGGATTTGATGCCCGGGTCAAGCGCGAAATCGAAGAGTTGCGCGAGCTCAACAAGGAGCTCAAGCTGTCGCTGGAGTGAAAAACCAAACCCTGCGGCTCACAGGCCGAGCATGAGTCGCAGGTTTTGAACCGCCGCACCACTGGCACCCTTGCCCAGGTTGTCCAGGCGGGCAATCACAACGGCGTGGCGGGCCTCTTCGTTGGCAAACACGCGGATCTCCAGCTTGTTGGTGCCGTTGAGCGAAAGTGCGTCGAGCTTGCCGTTGGCGGTGGGCGGCTCCACGCTGACCCAGCCACCGGCCGCCTGGCTGCTGGCGTAGTGGGCGCGCAGCGCCTCGTGCAGGTCGCTCGCCTTGGGCTTGCCCGGCAGTTGATCCAGGTGCAACGGCAGTTGCACCAGCATGCCCTGACGAAAATTGCCCACCGTCGGCACGAACAGCGGGCGGCAGGTCAGCCCGGTGTAGCGCATGATCTCGGGGATGTGCTTGTGTTTAAGGCCCAGGGCGTAGGCCTCAAACAGGGGCGCGCGGCCGGCTTCATGGTCTTCGATCATGGTGCGCCCGCCGCCGGAATAACCGCTGACCGAAGGCAGACACAGCGCAAAATCTTTCGGGATCAGGCCGGCGTCGATCAGCGGGCGAATCACGGCAATGGCCCCGGTGGCATAGCAGCCGGGGTTGGCCACGCGATCGGCCTTTTGCACCGCCTCTTTCTGGCCGGCACACAGTTCGGCAAACCCATAGACCCAGCCCGCAGCGCAGCGGTGGGCCGTGGATGCGTCCACGATGCGCGGTTTCCTGCCGCTCAGGCCATCGACCATGGCCACCGATTCGATCGCCGCCTCGTCATGCAGGCACAGCACCAGCAGATCGGCCGCGGCCATGAGTTCGCGCTTGGCCTCGGGGTCTTTGCGCCGGGCCGGGTCGATGCTGAGCACCTGGATCTGGGGCATCAGGGCCAGATGCTCGCGGATCTGCAGGCCGGTGGTGCCGGCTTCGCCGTCAATGAAAATTTTGGCCATGGCGGGTCTCGGGACTTGATAAAACGGCTCGGCACAAACACACCAGCCGCATGAAAAAACAGACCATGCGCCCGAGCACGCGCGTAAGCTGCGCGAAACCCTTGGTGCATTGCAACATGATACAGTTCTGCGCTGTCAGCAGCCGCTGGTGCGCGCCCACCTGGGAGGGGGTGTGCGTCCAGAGTCAGACCGCGATCGGGTCGCGATCTCCGGTGTCCACCGATTCTGTGAAAGCCATTTCATGAAAATCCACGAGTACCAAGCCAAGGAAATCTTGCGCCAGTTTGGCGTGCCGGTCCCACGCGGCGTTGCCGCTTTTACGGTCCAGGAGGCGGTCGAAGCCGCACAAAAACTCGGCGGTCCGGTCTGGGTGGTCAAGGCCCAAATTCACGCCGGTGGGCGCGGCAAAGGTGGCGGCGTCAAGGTGGCCAAGAGCATCGACGACGTCAAGCGCCTGTCGGGCGACATCCTGGGCATGCAACTCAAGACCCACCAGACCGGCCCCGAAGGTCAGAAGGTGCGTCGCCTGTACATTGAAGACGGGGCCGACATCCAGAAGGAGTACTACCTGTCGGTGGTGACCGACCGCGCCTCCCAGAAGGTGGCCTTCATCGCCTCCAGCGAAGGGGGCATGGACATCGAGGAAGTGGCGCACAGCACGCCAGAGAAAATCGTCAAGATCTTCGTCGACCCGCTCAAGGGCATGACGGCTGCGCAGGGACAGGAACTGGCCAGAGGCATCGGCATGCCGGCCGATTCCGTGGCGCAATTTGTCGACGTGTGCGCCAAGGTCTACAAGTGCTACATGGAGACCGACGCCTCCCTGGTAGAGATCAACCCGCTCAATCGCGACAGCAAAGGCAACATCATCGCCCTGGACGCCAAGTTCAACTTTGACTCCAACGCCTTGTTCCGCCACCCCGACATCGTGGCCCTGCGCGATCTGGACGAGGAAGATGCGGCCGAGATCGAAGCCTCCAAGTTTGACCTGGCCTACATCTCGCTCGACGGCAACATCGGCTGCCTGGTCAACGGCGCAGGCCTGGCCATGGCCACGATGGACACCATCAAATTGTTCGGTGCCGAGCCGGCGAACTTCCTGGACGTTGGAGGCGGCGCCACCCCTGAGAAGGTGACTGAAGCCTTCAAGATCATGCTCAAGAACCCCAAGGTCAAGGCCATTTTGGTCAACATCTTCGGCGGCATCATGAAGTGCGACACGATTGCAACGGGCGTGATCACCGCTTGCAAGGCGGTGAACCTGTCGGTGCCTCTGGTGGTGCGCATGAAGGGCACGAACGAGGAGCTGGGCAAAAAGATGCTGGCCGAATCGGGCCTGCCCATCATCAGCGCCGACACCATGGCCGAAGCCGCCCAAAAGGTGGTCGCTGCCGTGAATGCCGCTTAAAGACCGCCCAGGAGAAACCCATGTCCATCTACATCAACAAAGACACCAAGGTCATCACCCAGGGCATCACCGGCAAGACCGGCCAGTTCCACACCGAAAAGTGCCAGGAATATGCCAATGGCAAAAATTGCTTCGTCGCAGGTGTCAATCCCAAAAAAGCCGGCGAGAAGATCTTCAACATCCCGATCTACGCATCGGTCAAGGAGGCTGCGCACAGCACAGGAGCCACGGTCTCGGTGATCTATGTGCCTCCGGCCGGCGCGGCAGCAGCCATCTGGGAAGCGGTCGAGGCTGACCTTGATCTGGCCATCTGCATCACCGAAGGCATCCCGGTGCGCGACATGCTCGAAGTGCGCAACAAGATGAAGGCCAAAGAGGCAGCCGGCGGCAAAAAGACTCTGCTGCTCGGCCCCAACTGCCCCGGCCTGATCACGCCCGAGGAGATCAAGATCGGGATCATGCCCGGCCACATCCACCGCAAGGGCCGCATCGGCGTGGTCTCGCGATCGGGCACGCTGACCTATGAAGCGGTGGCCCAGCTCACCGAAATCGGCCTGGGTCAGTCCAGCGCTGTGGGCATCGGGGGCGACCCGATCAACGGTCTCAAGCACATCGATGTGATGCGCGCCTTCAACGACGATCCCGACACCGACGCCGTGATCATGATCGGCGAGATCGGCGGCCCCGACGAGGCCGAAGCGGCGCAGTGGTGCAAGGCGAACATGAAAAAACCGGTGGTGGGCTTCATCGCTGGCGTTACCGCCCCTCCAGGCAAGCGCATGGGGCATGCCGGCGCCCTGATCTCGGGCGGCGCCGACACGGCCGATGCCAAACTGGCCATCATGGAAGCCTGTGGCTTCAAGGTCACGCGCAACCCGTCTGAAATGGGCAAGCTGCTCAAGGCCTTGCTCTGACCCTCACGCACCACCCGAGTGCAATGAAGCAAGCCGGGGGCGACCGTCGGTGGCGGGTTCGCCGCAGCCCCGGCGGTCCCGCTGGAGCCAAAAGCGGGCGTCCCGCGCCTGTTAAGAAAGGTCAATGCAGTTCATCGGCCCTGTTGGTTCGCACCGGTGTGCGGCTAACATCACGCCCTGCCTTTGGCTGCATCCGTCCAAATTTCCAGGGAGACTGACCATGACCGCCAAACACCGGGGCTTCACCCTCATCGAGCTGATGATCGTGATTGCCATCATCGGCCTGCTGGCCTCTCTGGGTCTGCCCATGTACCAGGACTACACGCTGCGCGCCAAGCTCACCGAGGTGATCTTGGCGGCCACGCCAGCCAAGACTGCGGTGACCGAAGCAGCGCAGGTGGCCAGCACCATGCCAGCCACTTTGAGCCTCGATGCCCAAGGCTCGGACATGATCGACGGTGTGAGCTATGCGCTCGATGCAGGCAACAGCACAGTCGGCGTGATCACGGTCAAGATCAAGACCGGACAGCCGCGCATCGGCGGCAAAACCGTACAGCTCAAAGGCACACTGGGCAGCACCGGTCAGATCAGCTGGGTCTGCGGTCCGGGCGCTGCCGATGGGGTGGATGCCAAGTACCTGCCGGCCAGTTGCAAGGGCGCCTGAGGCAGCGCCACACCGGTGTCCAGGCTGTGGCGGCCGTGCCAGGGTCAGGGGGCCCTGCTAAGCTCACCGCCATGACGTCCCCCCTGGCCGGACCAGCGCTGACGCTGCTGCTCGTGCTGCCCTGGATTGCGCCTCTGAGCGCGGGGCCTTGGCGCAATGGCTGGCCTTACCTGATTTCTGCGGCCTGCCTGGCGGGCCTGCTGCTCTTGCGCCGCCACTGGCAGCCACAGCAGATCGCCCGCGCCTGGCTGCTGGCCGCTTTGCTCAGTTGCGTGTTCGCACTGGTGCAGTATTTCGGCTGGGCCGCGCATTGGGCGCCATGGATCGCCACCATCGGCCCTGGCGAGGGATCGGGCAATCTGCGCCAGCGCAACCAACTGGCCAGCCTGACGGGCATCGGCCTGGTCTGCCTGACCTACCTCTTGGCTCAGGCGCGCGAAAGCCGGGCACCGCGCCGCTGGGCGATGGCCTTGGCCGCCCTGACTCTGCTGGCCCTGGGCAACGCGGTCACGTCTTCGCGCACCGGTGCCCTGGCTTGGGCTATGGTGCTGGCCATCAGCCTGGGGTACAGCTGGCGCAGCGGACAGCGGTCGGCCGCTTTGGTGCCGGCCATCGGCCTGGCACTTTACCTGTGTGCCTCCACCTTGATGCCGGCCGCCCTGGAATGGACGCTGGCCCAACGGGGTGCACCCTTGCCATGTGCAAACGGGCCCTGCAATGCGCTCGAGCGCCTGGCCGCGTCGGGCAGTGACAGCCGCATTGCGCTGTGGCGCAACGTGATCGACTTGATCGCCTTGCGACCCTGGTCGGGCTGGGGCTGGGATGAACTCAATTACGCGCACTACATCACCCTGTTCACAGGAGAGCGTTTTTCTGAAAAGCTGGGCAATGCACACAACCTGCCACTGCAACTGGCGGTCGAGCTGGGCCTGCCCACAGCGCTCGGGGTGTGCGCGGCCCTGTTGCTGGCGATCTGGCGCTCACGCCCATGGCGCGAGGTGTGCCTATGGCGCCAAGCGGCCTGGGGCGTGCTGGCGGTGATCGGTCTGCACAGCCTGCTCGAGTACCCGCTGTGGTACGGGCCCTTTCAGATCGCGATGCTGGTGTGCGTGCTGGCCCTGGCCTTGGGGACCACGCGCAGCCACTCTGCGGCCGATCACGCAGCGCCGGAGCTGGCGCGCTTTGACCGATGGGTCGACGCCCTGGCCCTGGGGCTGCTGCTGGTCATTGCGGTGGTCGCCTTTGACTACCACCGCACCAGCCAAATCTACCTGCCCGCGCACCAGAGGCACAGCGCCTACCGCGACCGGCCCATGGAAGCAGCGCGAGCGAGCTGGTTCTTTCAAGACCATGCCGATTTCGCCCGGCTCGCGCTCACGCCCCTGCGCGCCGAAAACACGGTCGAGCAATTGCGCCTGGCGCAGGAGTTGCTGCACCATTCGGCCGAACCCCTGGTGATCGAACGTCTGCTCGACAGCGCCGCCCTGCTGGGCCATAACGATCTGCTGGCATTTCACCGCCAACGCTATGAAGCGGCCTACCCGCAGGCTTATGCCAAGTGGCTTGAGCGTCAGGGCACGGCCACTCGGGTCAGCCCGACCAACCCAGGTGGCTGAGGAAGGAGCGCGTGCGGGCAACTTGCGGTTCTTCAAAGATGCGCTTGGGCGGCCCTTGCTCAACGATGAGCCCCTGATCGAAAACAATCACCCAATCAGCCACTTTGCGCGCGAAGGCCATTTCGTGGGTCACAACCACCATGGTCATGCCGTCTTCCGCGAGCGCCGACGGTTTCAGGATCCAAGGCCGAGGTCGGCTCGTCAAACAACATCACCTCAGGCTCCATGGCCAGCGCACGGGCAATGGCCACCCTCTGCTGCTGCCCGCCCGAAAGGTTGGCCGGATAGCTCTGCAACTTGTCGGACAGTCCCACCTTGTCGAGCATGCGCGCCGCTTTCTCCCTGGCCTGGGCAACACCCATGCCCCGCACTGTGGTCAAGCCTATCGCCACGTTGTCCAGGGCGATCTTGTGAGGAAAGAGTTCAAAGTTCTGAAAGACCATGCCCATGCGCTGGCGAACGGCTCTCATCGCGCGCTCTTCCTTGGGCAGCGCAACACCGTTGAGCAAAATTTCGCCGCTGTGAAGACTCTCCAAGGCATTGGTACAGCGAAGCAGGGTTGACTTGCCCGAGCCCGACGGCCCGATCAGGCAGACCACCTCGCCCTCAAAGACGTCCATCGACACACCATGCAAGGCCTGAAAATCGCCGTAGCGCTTGGTGATATTTCGGTAGTTCAGTACCGGCTCGCGCGATGCCCCCGGCCGTTCAGAGTCGCTCAGATTCATTCCTTGACCTTGTATTTCTCGCGGATCCAGTCCACCAGTTTTGCTTGCGGATACCCGAGCATCCAATAGATGACTGCCATGGCCGTCAGCACCTCCAGCACACGGAAAGTCTGCGAACGCACGGTCATCGCCGCATGCGCCAATTCACCCACTGCAATCACCGAGACCAGCGAGGTGTCCTTGAACAGCGACACCCAAGTGCTTGCCAGTACCGGCAGCACGCGCCGCCAGGCCTGCGGCAAGATGATTTGTCGCATCGTCTGCCACGGGCTAAAGCCCAAGGCCACGGCAGCCTCCGTTTGCCCCTTGCGTATCGATTGGATCCCGGCTCGGAAGGTTTCCGAGTTGTAAGCCGATACATTCAGGCAAAGAGCAAGCAACCCCGTGCTGAAGGCCGAAAACTCAATGTTCAATACGATGGGCATGACGTAAAACGCCCAGTAAACCACCAAAATCAAGGGCAGGTTGCGAAACAGCTCGACAAAAGCGGTGCTGCCAACCGACAGCCAGCGCCAAGACGACAGGCGCATGAGCGCCAGCACAATGCCACCGGGCACGGCCACCAGCATGGTCAGCACGGTCAGCAACAAAGTCAGGCCCACACCGTCGATCAGCATCTGGCGGTGCTGCCAGATCACAGACCAGTCGTAGGTCATGATCGCCCCAGAAAAGCCCAGCGACGATAGGCCATGTCAACACACCTGGTGATCGGAAAGAGGATCACGAAATACACCAACATCGCGAACGTGAAAATCTCGACTGGGTGATAGGTCTGACCTGCCAGCGTTTCGGAGCGCTTCATGTACTCAGGCACGGCAATCACAGCGGCAATGGCCGTGTCTTTGATGGTGATGGAGATCACGGAGCCAAAAGACGGCATCATTCGCACCAGGGCCTGCGGCAAGATCAGGTGGCGCACCACCTGAGCCCTCGACATGCCCAGCGCCAGTCCGGCGCTGGTCTGTCCCGGGCGAACCGACTCCACGCCCGAGCGCACAATTTCGGCCACGAAGGGGGCGATGTGCGCCGTCAACGCAATCACGGCAGCAGAAAACGTGGACATGCTGATGCCCAAGAGCAAGGGCATCGCAAAAAAGGTCCACACAAGCACCACCAGCACGGGAATGGCTCGCATGGAGTCGATATAAAACACCACAGGCCAGCGCAGCCAGCGCGGCCCATACAGTCGGGCCATGGCCAAAGCCAATCCCAACAGCAAGCTGGCCACCACCGTCAGGGCCGACAGGCCCAAAGTGATGCCAAAGCCACCCAACAAGTACCGCCAATTCTCAAGAATTGGCGAGTAATCGAACTCCATGCTCAGGATGGTGGATCAACGGCCCAGACTCAGAGCTTTTCAATGATGACGCGCTCGTCAGCATCGAGTTGCGGTTTCATGCGGGTAGCCACCGCACGCAGCCAATTGGTAAAGACCGCCTGATTCTTGTCGACGCCTATGCCCACCGGAGCCGCCTTTTCCATGCTGCCCTGACAGTCATTGGCGCTGGGCAAAACGCCCAATCCTTTGACCTTCTTGGCCATGCCCACATACGGGACCCGGTTGATCGGCGCTGCGTCTGCGCGCCGAGACATGACTTCCTCCACAGGGGCCGTAGCGCCTGAGTTTGTCACTCCGCGCAACTTGGCCTTCGGGAAACGCTCTTTGACCCAACCCTCTTCACCGCCTCCGATGAAATAGGCAATGGTGATGTCCGGGCGGTTCAGATCATCGACCGTCTTGGACTGATTGAATTTGGCGTTGTCGGCCCGGCCGAACATGCACACGCTGGTGGCCGAATAAATGACGAAGTCGATCGCCTTGAGTCGCTCTGGCGTTTCTGCAAGCGGCGTGATGGACAAATCGACCTGGTTGGAGGCCAACACTGGGACCTTGGTCTCGTGCGAGACCAGTACAGGCTGAATCTTCACGCCCAATGCACGCGCATATTCCTTGGTCAACAGCCAGGCTGGCCCAGACCAGGCCTCGCCGCCATCGGATTTGGTGTTTTCAGCCAGCCAGGGCAAATTGGCCAAGACCCCCACCCGCAACACGCCGGCCTTTCGGATGGCATCGACCCGAGGGCTGGCGCCCGGCGGGGGTGGCTCCTGGGCTGCTGCAGGCACACTGACCATAACGGTCAAAGACAACAGTGCTGCACTCAAGTGACGGTTCATGGGTCGATCTCCTCATCGTGGTGGTTGGCAAGAAACGCTGGCAGGCTCAAGGCGCAAACGCTCAAGACCCGCTCCGGATAAATTCATGGACGAGACATTTCATGGACTGATACTCTTCCAATTTAGCGCCTATCGAGCCAGCTCTTCTCATGGCTTACCACTAGGAAGATTCAAAAAAGTCGCTTGTCGCCCCCACGTGCCGACCGCGGGCATCTTCGGCCGCGTCCACGCAGATGCTGCAAGCCGGTTGCGATCGGAATCGTTTGGCTTCAGATGCTCAAACCGCCAAGCGACTTGCCGCCGTCAACAAACAGGGTCTGGACGGTGATGAAGCGTGTCGAGGGGGCGGCAAAAAAGGCGATGGCGTTGGCGATCAGGTCGGGGGTGGCAGCCTTGCCGCCGGGCTCGAGCTGCTCCCAGGCTGCAAACATCTCAGGCGGTGCCGAGCGGGTCATGGGCGTGTCGGTAAAGCCGGGCGCCACCGAGTTGACCGCGATCCGCCTGTCGCGCAGCTCCATCGCCATCGCCCGCGTCAAGCCGATGACCGCGGCCTTGGACGACACATAGTGCGCAAAGCGGGTGCCGCCGAGCGCGCCACGGGAAGAGATGGTGACGATGCGCCCACCTTCGCTCATGCGCCGGGCGGCTTCCTGCGCAGGGATGAAGGTACCGATCACATTGACGTCGAGCATGCGGCGAAATGCGTCTTCCGTCAGGTCAAGGAAACGTGCATCGTTGTAGATGCCCGCGGCGCAGACCATCACGTCCACGCGCGCCTGGGCGTCCAGGGCAGCGACCACCGAGGCACGGTCGCATACGTCGACCGTCGCCGCCACCACATCCAGACCCAGGCCCGAGAGTCTGGCTGCTTCGTGTTGCAGACGCTGCGCATTGCGATCCATGGCCACCACGCGAAAACCGTCTTGTGCGAGCCTTTCGGCCGTGGCCAGACCTATGCCCTGGGCAGCGCCCGTGACAAATGCAACTTCAGTGTCAGACATGGGGTTCCTCAGGGGGATGCTGAGCCAGCAGCGCTCGCGTGGTCACGGGCGGATGGCTCATTTGTAGCCGAAGGCATGGGGCAGGAACAAAATGATCTGCGGGAACCAGGTCAGCACCATCAGCAAAGCGCCCAGCGTGAGTACGAAGGGCCAGATCTCCCGGATGATGGCCATCAGAGGCACTCGGGTGAGTGAAGACATCACGAACAGCAACAGGCCGTAGGGCGGCGTGATCAGCCCGATCATGAAGTTGAGCGTGACGACAATGCCGAAATAGGTGACATCGATGCCCAACGCCCGCACCGTGGGCATGAGCAGAGGCACGAACACCAGCATCATGACCGAGCCGTCGAGAAAGCAGCCCAGCACCAGAAAGAAGACATTGACCACCAGCATGAACTGCATGGGCGTCAACTCCATCGATGCAATCAGTGTCACCAGGCTGTCGGCCAGTTTCTCGTTGGTGATCGCGTAATTGAGGATGAAGGCACTGGCAATGAGCAGCATGGTGGTGGCGGTCTGACCGCTGGACTCACGCAAAAACTCGCGCACCGTCTGCGGGCCGATCTTGCGATAGAGCACCGTGCCAAGTATTAAGGCCCACAAGGCGGCAACCGCAGCCGACTCGGTGGGCGAAAAAACGCCCGACCAGATGCCGCCCAGCAGCACCACCGGCAAGGTCAGCGAGGGGGCCGCACGCAGCACCACCCGGGGCAATTGCGACACCGGCACATGCTCGGCCGCGGGGATGCCACGACGCTGGGCAATCAGCCAGATCGCCAGCATCAGGGCCAGGCCCATCAACAGCCCCGGCACCAGACCGGCCAGAAACAGCGCCCCGATGGATGCGCCGGAGATCAGTGCGTAGATCACCAGCGGGATCGAGGGCGGAATGATGGGGGCGATCGTCGCCGCCGCAGCAGCAATCGCACAGGCCAGGCCCGCCGGGTATTTGCCGATCTCGCGCATCATGCGCACCGCCACCAACCCGGGTCCAGCCGCGTCGGTGATGGCACTGCCGCTCATGCTGGAAAAAATCATGCTCACCAACACTGTCACATGGCCCATGCCGCCCTTGAAGCGGCCCACCAGGGCATTGGCCAGCGCCCAGAGCCGCTCGCTGATGGAGGCCGCATTCATGATGTTGGCCGCCAGGATGAACATCGGGATGGCCATGAGCACATACATGGTGGTCATCTGCCCCATCACCTGTCCGACCAGCAGCCCGATGTCCTGGCGACTCATGAACAGGTAGGAGCAGCCACCGGCAAACATGACCAGAGCCAGCGGCAGGCGCATCACCGCACCGAAGACAATCACCCCGAGCAAAACCGTCAGGGCTAAATTCATGCCGAATCCGTCTTGGAGGCTCCGCCCCAGTGCGCCAACTCATCCTGCCAGTGGGGGCTCAGCAGGCGCCGGATGCTCAGGAGCAGCCGCACCACGATGACTGCGAAGAAAAACGGAAAGATCGCATAAACAAAGTCCAGCCGCATGCCCAGCATGTCGGTGCGCTCGCGCCAGAGGAACAAGGTGTAGTCCACCATCCCGGGCAGAGCCGCAAGCATAAGCAGCACAAACAGCGTACAGACCACCAGCAACATCAACCGTTGGCTGGGCGCCGACACATGAATGAAGACCACGTCAAAGGAAATATGCTCAGACCAGCGCAGATTCAGCGCGGCCGTCCAGAGCACCGACCAGACCATGAGCACGGTCACCGCCTCGTCCACCCAGCTGATGGGCCGGTTGAACAGGTAGCGCATCGCCACCCCGTAGATAAAAAGGACGAATACCGTGCCCAGGCTGAGCATGGAGACCGCATGTGAAAGCCGACCCCAGAAGGGCCGGCTATTCGAAGCTTCGGTGGAAGGCAAGGGCTAAAGACTCACTAAAACTAAAGCGGCTGCTCGCCTTACTTGACCGCCTGGATGCGTGCCATCAGGCCGGGCTTCCATTTGGCCGTCATGCCGGCGGTCTCGTACTCCTTGAAGACGGTGGTGCGAAAGGCGGTCGCGTCGGGCTCGCTGATGCGAATGTTGGCGGCCTTGAAGGTGTCGATCGCCGCCTTTTCATCGGCCAAAGTTTTGGCGATCTGCGTGTCGGCGGCCTCGCGGGCCACCGCGCGCAGCTCGGTCTGCTGCGCCGGCGTGAGCTTGTCAAAAGCGGGTTTGGCCATGGCGATGAACACCGGCTGGACCAGGTGACGGGTGAGCACCACCTGCTTGGTGACCTCGTGGAACTTCCAGTCACGCGTCATGTTGGTGGGGTTGTCCTGACCGTCGATCTGACCGGTCTTGAGCGCCAGATACACCTCGGTGATCGGCATCGAGACCGGCGTGGTGCCCAGAGCCTTGGCCAGCACCTGAAATGAGGCACCGGGCGGCATGCGCATCTTGGTGCCCGCCAGATCGGTGGGCTTTTCGATCTTCCTGTCGTTGCTCAGGTTGACGGTGCGTGTGCCCAGATAGGCGGTGTCGAGAATCACCAGGCCAACCTTGCTGGCCACATCGGCGTAGTACTCCTTGCCAATGTCGCTGCGAAAGGTCTTGATCAGGTGGTCGGCGTCGCGAAACAGATAAGCGGCGCTGAACACACCGTACTCGGGCAGTTGTGCCTCGATCTCGAAGGTCACCGGGCTGGCCATCTCCAGGTTGCCGCGCTGCATGGCCGGCAGCTCGGTGCCCTGGCGAAACAGGGAGCTGGCGGTGTGCACCGACACCTTCACGGCGCCCGGAAACTTGGCCTCCATGCGCTGCTTGATCGTGCGAAACACGTCCGACAGGGGCGAGCTGTCGGGCGCGGCGGTGGAAATGCGAATTTCGGTCTGGGCCTGTGCTGCCGGCAACATGCTGATTGAGGCCAGGGCCAGCGCTGCGGCCAATAGTGTTCGTCTCATGGTCTTACTCCTTTGAACTTGCATAGACCCACGGAGATGGCCGGGTCGGTGGCCAATAAAAACCTCTCTCAGCGCCCGGGCTGTATGGTCACGCTCAGTCGGCCTATGCCTTCGATCTCGGCATCGACCTGATCGCCCACGCTCAGAAACGTCTGCTTGGGCGAGCCCACCCCGGCGGGCGTGCCGGTCAGCAGCACATCGCCCGGGTCCAGGGTCATGATGCGCGAGGCGGTGGCGATCTGCTCGGCAATCGAAAAAATCATCTGGCTCGAGCGCCCGTCCTGCTTGATCTGCCCATTGACCCACAGCTTCAGGCCGATGTCTTGCGGATTGGCGATGGCGCTGGCCGGCACCAGACGCGGCCCGAGCGGACAGCAGGTGTCATTTGCCTTGCCGGCCACCCAGTCGAGCTTGTAAAAAGTCTCGGGGGCGCGGTTGTGGTCACGCGCTGAAAAATCAATGGCCACCGTGTAGGCCGCCACATGGCTCAGGGCGTCCTGTACCGAGACATTGCGCGCCGTCTTGCCTATCACGGCTGCCAGCTCGATCTCCCAGTCAAAGGCCTTGGTGCCCAAGGGCATGTGCACCGTGGCGCCCGGGCCGACCACTGCGTTGCGCGGCGGCTTCATGAAGAAAAACAGACGCTGGTCTTCTTTCTTGGCGCCAGGCATGCCCATTTCGGCCAGGTGGTCGTAGTAATTGGCACCGGCGCACAAGATTTTTCCCGGATAAAGCAAGGGGGCGAGCAGTCGCACATCGGCCGGCGCCAGCCCCGCGCCAGGCGCACAGGCGGCCGCCAGTTGCGACAGCGTGACCGCGTGCGACGGCCACCGATCGAACAGGGCCGCCACGGTGTCGGGCAGGGTCGATGCGGCGGGCAGACTGCTCAAGGGGACATAACGTCCGTGGACTTCCAGGCAGGCCAGTGTGCGGCCCTGATGCTCAACGGTCGCCAGTGCGTAGGTCATGGTGTGCTCAAGTTGAAGTTGGCCCTATTCTGTTTGCACAAATTTGGTCTGTCAACATAATTTTTTATTGACGATATAAATTTTTTGTGCTGTCATAGAATGCTGTCATCGCCCCGATGGACCCACGACCACCCGCCATGGCCCCGCCCCCCGCCGAATCTGCCGCCGAGCCCAAGACCCTGGCACGCCAGGCCCAGAACCTGCTGCGCCATGACATCCTCAGCGGCGGTCTGCTTCCGGGCGAGCGCCTGCGCACCAAAGCGCTGCAAACCCGGTACGGCCTGGGGCTGAGCCCCTTGCGCGAATCGCTGCAGCGGCTGTCGGCCGAAGGGCTGGTGGTGATGGACGAGCAACGCGGCTTTTCGGTGGCGCCGGTCTCGCTGGACGAACTCAAAGACCTGACCCTGGCGCGCAGCTCGCTCGAATCGATCATGCTGCCCCTGGCGATTGCACACGGCGATGCCGGCTGGGAGGCGAACATCCTGGCCGCCTTTCACCGCCTGAGCCGCGCACCCCTGCCCACCGGGCCCAACGACGACGAGGCGGCCCGCCAATGGGAACTGCGCCACCGCGCCTTTCATGCGGCCCTGGTGGCAGGCTGCGGCTCGCCCTGGCTGATGCGCCTGCACGATCAGCTGGTGGACCAGACCGAGCGCTACCGCATGATCCGCCTGCAGCGCATGAGCAAGCGCAAGCTCAAGGCCCGCGACGTTCACGCTGAGCACCAGGGCCTGATGGACGCGGTGCTCGAACGCAAGGCCGCCCAGTCGGTGGCGTTGATGCGCGATCACCTGCAAGCGACTTTTGAAGCCACGGCCCAATGGCTGCCTGCACAAACCGGGTCCCCAGCATGATCATTCGCTCAGCCTACCTCGAAGGCACGGTGGCCGCCGCCGACCGCCCGGCCTTTGACGCCCACATGCGCGGCCCGGTGATGGCCGCCATTGCCACCTACCCCGGCCTGCGCGATGTGCGCCTGCGCGAACTGGCTCGCGGCGAAGAAG
The DNA here is from genome assembly GCA_021299555.1 of Comamonadaceae bacterium. GTDB lineage: Bacteria > Pseudomonadota > Gammaproteobacteria > Burkholderiales > Burkholderiaceae_C > Polaromonas. Next base: position 2,755 of record JAJTGH010000055.1, on the reverse strand, counting down.
GCGCGCCTGCGGTCTACATGGTCTTCGATCTTTACTTCGACAGCCTGGCCGACATGGACGCCGCCCTGGCCAGCGCCACCCGGCAGGCGGTTCGCGCCACCATCCAGATGGGCATGCGCGCCTTCCAGGGCCGCGTCTATCATCTGGTCTTTAGCGAAAGCGCCTCGACCGCGGCGCCATGAGCACGCTGATCACCGGCGCCGGCCTGATCGGCTGCCAAACCGCCGCCTTGCTGGCAGCGCGCGGCGAGCCCGTGGTGCTGCTGGATCTGACCCCACAGCCCGGGCACATCGCCTCGGTGCTGCCCCTGAAACAGGTGACGATTGAGGCCGGTGACGTGCGCGATCGGGCCGGCCTCCTGGGCCTGATGCGGCGCCACCGCATCACCGCGGTGGTGCACACCGCAGCGGCCCTGAGCACGTCGATCCGGCGCGAGCCAACGCTGGCGGCTGACGTCAATTTTTTGGGCACGGTCAATCTGCTGGAGGCCGCCCGCAGCCTGGGCCTGCGCCGTTTTGTATACGCCTCATCAACCACGGTGTACTACCCCATCTTCCACCGGCCACACAGCCAGCCCATTGGTGAAGACTTTGCGTTTCACAGCGTCAGCGAGCGACCGGGGAGCCTGTATGCCGCCAGCAAACTGGCTGGCGAATTTTTTGCGCAGCACTACGCGCAAGCCCACGGCCTGAGCATCGCAGTGCTGCGATACAGCGCGGTGCTGGGGCTGTGGGCCGGCCCCAACCACTCGGTGCCCGGCCGGCTCATGGCCGAGCTGCTGGGCCAGGGCAGCGGCGACGGGCCAGTGCACATCAGCGACCCACTGCTCATGTGGCGCGGCGGCGAAGATTTCATCGACGCCCCCGAAGTGGCGAGGGCCAACCTGGCCGCGCTCGACGCACCGGCCCTGCCGTCATGCGTCTACACCATCGCCAGCGGCCGCATGGCCCGCTTTGCCGACTTCATTGAGGCAGCGCGCCAACTGCAGCCCAACCGCGAGATCAGCCACGCCCCCCTGCCCGACACTGGCTTTGCCGGCTTCGCGCACGCCCGCGAAGTGCCCTTTGACACCGGCCGCGCCAGGGCCGAGCTCGGCTTTGAGGCGCAGCATGATCTGATGCAATCGCTGCGGGCGGCGCAGCGGTGGGTGCGGCCTTGAAGGCTCGGCACTTGGCCGCGTGAGATTGCCAGCCTTTTGATGGCTATTGCATGCATAGTATCATGCAACCCATCATGTCCAGAGACAAAGGAGCACACGATGCCAAACACCCCCTCTTCGACCAACAAGGTAGCCCGCTCACGCGAGCGCATGCGAGCCGCAGGCCTGCGGCCGGTGCAATTTTGGGTGCCTGACACGCGACTACCGGGTTTTGCAGCCGATGTCCGGATGCAGTGCTTGGCGCTCAAGGGGGACAGCCACGAAGCCGAGGCCATCCGATTTGCGCAAGAAGCCGCAGAGCAAGTTGAGGGCTGGACATGACGCAGCGCGGGGACTTGGTGACGGTTTCCTTGCAAGGCGACTACGGCAAACCTCGACCAGCGCTGGTGATTCAATCCGACCTTCTGAACGAGCTGGACAGTGTGGTTTTTTGCCCGGTGACCGGCGAGCTGCGCACGGCAGCGTTTCGGGTGACGGTGGAGCCCACAGCGCACAACGGGCTTCGGGCTTTGTCTCAGGTGATGGTGGACAAACTGTCCACCCTACCTCGCTCAAAAGTCAGTGCGCCTTTTGGGCGCCTGGAAGACGAACGCATGCGGGCGGTTGACCGAGCGCTGCTGCTGGTTGTCGGTGTGATTTAGTTTCACGCCAAACATCGGTGCCGCACAAGACCTAGCGCGTCAGATCACCCTAGACATGATGGTCCATCATGTCTACTTGAGCCTGCGCGCAAAACAAGGCGTGATCACGACCTCAAAAATCTGTGCGTCGCTCAACTTCCGGTTGTGGCCGTTGTGCCCGCCGGTGGGGTTGACCCAGGCCTCTCTGGGGTTGGTGCCGGTGCGCATCACGATGTAGAGATCTTCAATCGGCACCTGGGTGTCTTTCTCGCCATTGACCAGCAGCTGCGGTGCGGTCGGCTTGTCGAGCGCGCCGGTGTCTTTGAGCGACATGCGCGGGCCGTAGGCCAGGAATTGCTCCAGGGTCTCGGCGCCATAGACCGCGGCGCGTGCGGCGAACAGATCGAACAGGTATTCACGGGTGCCCAAGGCCTTGAGCTGCCAGTCGCGCTGGAAGTAGCCGTGCACCGGGCCGCCCCAATTGACCACCGCCTTCAGGCGCTTGGGCTCGGCAATGGCCATGCGGGCCGCCCAGTGGCCGCCCCAGGAGACGCCCTGCAAGCCGATGCGCTGAGGGTCGATGTCGGTGCGGGTCTGCAGCGCGTCGATCACCCGTGAAAACACCCGCTCGGAGCCCACGTCGATCTTGATCGGCGAGTCGCCGGTGCCGGGCATGTCCAGCGCCAGGTAAGCCAGGCCCGCCTTCAGGTAGCCGTGGCCGTACTGCTCGACCACAAATTCCTTGTAGCCATCGAGCCCCCCAATGGACAGCACCACCGGTGGCCGCGCCACCCCGGCAGGGCGCTGCAGATAGCCGATGATTTCCTTGCCCTCAAAGGGAATACGCACGACCTCGATGGCCGGATCGGCCAGTCGGGCGTAAGCCCGAAAAGCCTCGGTCCCACGACCATGGGCCCGCTTTTTCTCAGGCGAATTCTGCGTGGGCCAGGCACCAAAGCTGTGGTAACGCCAGGCC
>JAJTGH010000209.1 GCA_021299555.1 Comamonadaceae bacterium | reverse complement strand
ATCTCCGATGTGTTGCCCGGGTATGAGTCCAACACCTGGTTTGGGCTGTTTGGCCCGCGCGGCCTGCCGCCAGAGCTGGTGGCCCGGATCAATGCTGCAGCCAACCAGGTGATCAAGGACGCCGAGGCCATTGACAAGCTCACCCGCTTGGGCATCGAGCCCGTGGGCGGCACGCCGGCGCAGTTCAGCACCATGCTGGCAGTCGAGTCGGCCAAGTGGAAAAAGATCATCCAGGATCGCAAGATCACCCTGGACTGACCGGCCATGCCCTTCGATTACAGCAGCCCTTACGGCAGCGCTCGCCTGCCGCTTTTTGCTCGCAACATCGTCTCGACATCGCACCCTCTGGCCGCTCAGGCCGGTTTGCGCATGATGCTCAAGGGCGGCAATGCAGTCGATGCCGCCATCGCGGCGGCTGCGACCATCACCATCACCGAGCCAGTCAGCAATGGCTTGGGGTCCGATGCATTTTGTATCGTGTGGGACGGCCAGGGTTTGCACGGTCTCAATGCCTCCGGGCCCGCCCCGGCCAGCTGGACCCCCGAATATTTTCATCGCAAGCATGGCCAATCCCTACAGACGCCGCCCATATCGCAGAGCGTGGATACCCGGTTCCTGTGGTGGTGCAGCAGAAATGGGCCGCAGCCACGCCCGAGTTGCAGTCGCAGCCCGGCTTTGCGCAGAGCTTTTTGCCCTGGGGTCGGGCACCGCACGTCGGTGAGCTGTTTCGCTTTCCTGCGGCCGCACGTGGGCTCAAGGCCATTGCCCAGACCAAGGGTCAGGCGCTTTACGGTGGGCAGATCGCGCAAGCGCTCGAGCAGTTCTCCCGCGAAAACGGTGGCAGCCTCACCGCCCGTGATTTGGCGGCCTACCGACCTGAATGGGTCAAGCCCATTGCCAAGAGCTACCGAGGCTACATGTTGCACGAGATACCACCCAACGGTCAGGGCATCGCTGCGCTGATTGCTTTGGGCATCTTGTCGCATTTTGATCTGGCATCCCTGCCGGCCGATGGTGCGGCTGCGCAGCATTTACAGATCGAGGCCATGAAGCTGGCGTTCGCCGATGTCTATCGGTTTGTGGCGGACCCCAGGAGCATGGAGGTGACGCCAGAACAGATGCTCGACGACTCCTATCTGGCCAGTCGGGCTCGGCTGATCAACACCCGGCAGGCGCAGGACTTTCAGGCAGGCAACCCGGTCAAGGGTGGCACCATTTACCTGACTGCCGCCGACGAAAGCGGCATGATGGTCAGCTTCATCCAGAGCAATTACATGGGCTTTGGCTCCGGGGTGGTCGAGCCCACCTACGGCATCAGCCTGCAAAACCGTGGCCACGGCTTTAGCACGAACCCAGCCGGCCCCAATGCCGCCAACCTGGTGGCCCCGGGCAAGCGGCCCTTTCACACCATCATCCCGGCCTTCCTGACCAGGGACGGCCAGCCGGTCATGAGCTATGGGGTCATGGGTGGCAATATGCAGCCTCAGGGGCACATGCAGACCCTGGTGCGCATGCTTGACCATGGTCAAAACCCGCAAGCCGCCTGCGATGCGCCCCGATGGCGCTTCAATGCCGGCCTGAGCATCAATGCAGAGGCCAGCATGGATGCCCAGACCGTGCAGGGGCTGCAGGCCTTGGGCCACCAGCTCGAAGTGATCAATGATTCCTATCAGGATTTTGGGGCAGGGCAGTTCATCTGGCGTCTGGGTGAGCCGTCGGCAGAGGGTTATGTGGCGGCCAGCGACCCGCGCCGTGATGGCCAGGCCGTGGGCTTTTAGTTCTTGCAGGCCGCGGTGACCGGTTCTGCTTCGATCCAGGCGCACTCCACGCCCAAGTCGCGCCTGGCGGTAGGCATCATGCTGGCCGCTGGTGGCGCGGTGGCTTTCAGCGGCAAGGCCATCATTGTCAAGCTGGGGTACCGCTATGGGGTCGATTCGGTCACCCTCATCATGTACCGGATGCTGTTTGCGCTGCCCATCTTCATGGCCATGGCCTGGTGGGCGGGGCGCGGCAAGCCGGCGCCGACATGGCGGGAGTGGCGCGGCATTGTTTTTCTGGGGATAAGCGGTTACTACCTGTCGAGCTTTCTGGACTTTTTGGGCCTGCAGTACATCAGTGCCTCGCTCGAGCGGCTGATCTTGTATCTCAACCCCACCCTGGTCATGCTGCTGGGCTTGCTGCTGTACCGCCGCAGCGTCACTGGCCGGCAGTTGCTGGGCATGGCGGTCAGCTACAGCGGCATCGTGCTGGTGTTTGCGCATGAGTTGCAGGTACAGGGCCGTGACGCGATGTTGGGCAGCATTCTGGTCTTTTCCAGTGCGCTGATGTACGCGCTTTACCTGGTCTACAGCGGCGAGTTGGTGCAGCGCCTGGGCTCGCTGCGCTTGGTGGGTCTGGCCACCACCGTGGCCTGTATTTGTTGCATCATCCAGTTTTTGTTGTTGCGGCCCCTGTCGGCCGCTTTGGTCGCGCCTGAAGTAATCTGGCTGTCTGTGATCAACGCCACGGTTTGTACCGCGGCACCGGTCTTGATGGTCATGATGGGCATCGAGCGGGTGGGCCCCGGCCTGAGTTCACAAGTTGGCATGGTCGGTCCGATGGTCACGTTGCTGCTCGGTGCCCTGGTCTTGGGCGAGGCCATCACCGCCTGGGTTTTGCTCGGTACAGTCTTGGTACTGGCTGGTGTGTATGTGGTCACGCGCCCGGCGCGCGGTCTGTCTCAATAAGGAGAACTTTTATGGATTTAGGCATTGCGGGGCGCTGGGCCCTGGTCGGAGGCGCCAGCAAGGGGCTGGGCTTGGGTTGTGCGCAGGCTTTGGCGCGCGAAGGCGTCAACGTGCTCATGGTCGCCCGTGGCGCGCCGGCGCTTGAAGCGGCAGCCGCTGCCCTTGGCGGTCGGGTGCCCGCTGGCACCAGGGTGCAGACCCTGGCCTGTGACATCACCACGGTCGCTGGGCGTGAGGCGATTTTTTCGCTGCGCCGCGACTTCGACATCGTGGTGACCAATGCGGGTGGACCGCCACCGGGTGACTTTCGCACCTGGGATCGCGATGCCTGGATTGCTGCGGTCGATGCCAACATGCTCACGCCCATCGAGCTGATCAAGGCCACGGTCGACGGGATGGCCGCCCGCGGCTTTGGCCGTATCGTCAACATCACCTCGAGTTCGGTCAAGGCGCCGATCGATATCTTGGGGCTGTCCAACGGTGCGCGCAGCGGCCTGACCGGATTTGTGGCCGGATTGGCGCGCAGCCCACTGGCCGGGCAGGGGGTGACGATCAACAATTTGATCGCCTGCGCGCCACACAGGCCGCATCGGCGGCCCAGATGGGCAAGAGCGTCGATGAGGTGGCCAACAGCCGCCGACAGGCCGTGCCCGCCCGTCGCTTTGGCAATGCCGAAGAATTCGGTCAGGTGTGTGCCTTCATGTGCAGCGTTCAAGCGGGCTACCTCACCGGTCAAAACATTCTGCTCGACGGCGGTGCCTACCCGGGGACGTTCTGAGGTCGGTTTGAGTCCGGCGGTCCTGGCCCCTACAGGAAACCCCTGTAGGTTCTGACCGGGTCCAGCCTGTACAAATCGGGTTTGTATTGATTGAATTTTGATCTCATGTCATTTGGAGGAAAAACACCATGAACAACCGACGTCAACTTTTACAAGGTGCAGCTGCCGCAGGCCTGATTGGACTGGGGCTGCCTGGGCGGGCCCAAACCCGGGTGGAGACGCTGCGCATCATCGTGGGCTTTCCTCCCGGAGGTACAACCGATGCCTTTGCGCGGCGGATCGGCGACAAACTGCGCGGCAGCTACGCCAACACAGTCATCGTTGACAACAAGCCAGGTGCCGGTGGACAGGTGGGTGTGACCACGCTGAAGAATTCACCCGCCGATGGCACGCACATTCTGTACACGCCGGCGTCGATGCTGACCATCTTCCCGCACTCCTTTGCGCGCCTGCCTTATGCGCCCGGCGATGTGCTGCCTGTGGGTCTGGGTCATGCCAGCGACCATGCCTTTGTGGTCGGACCAGCGGTTCCCGATTCGGTCAGAAACCTCAAGGACTTCATTGAGTGGGCCAAGGCCAACCCGGGTAAAGCCACCATCGGCAACCCTGGCTCCGGCTCCATGCCACATCTGCTGGCCGGTCGCCTTTCGATGCTTGGCGGATTTCAGGTCACCAACGTGCCGTTTGCCGGTTCCGGACCGGCCATTCCGCAGGTGCTTGGCGGCCAGCTGGCTGGCATGTCATCGCCGCTGGGTGATTGGGTGCAGCACCACAAGGCTGGCAAGGTGCGCGTGCTGGCCACGTCCGGGCCCGAGCGCTCCCCCTACACGCCTGAGGTGGCCACTTATCGTGAGCAAGGACAGGGCGAGTTGGTGATTCGCGAATGGTTCGGATTTTTTGCGCCCGCCGGCACCTCCGACGCTACCCGCGAGGCCTTGAACGCTGCCCTGCGCTCTGCCATGGCCCAGCAGGATGTCCGTGAGTTCGTGACACCTCTGGCTGGCCACATTGAGGCGGGAACCGTGGCCGAACACACCCGTCGTCTGGCCGCCGACTCGGAAATGGGCCGTCGCCTCGTTTCAGCCCTGGGGTTCAAGGCCGACTCCTGATCGGTGTTCTGGCCCTTGCAGCGATGGGGTTGCGGGCAGGCACAGCCTGTTCGGTTTGCCAACCTTGTGGGCTTGGGCCAGAGTTTTGCCTGCGCTTAGCGCCGGGACGACACCACGATTCCGCCCACGATCATCAAGAAAGCCAGCAGGTGATAGAGCTGCGGTGCTTCGCCAAGCAGCAGGGTTGACAGCAGGGCGGCAAACACCGGACAGAGGTTGCCGAAGAACGAGGCCACCTGCGGGCCGGCACGTTGCACGCCAATGCCCCAAAAGCGGTAGGCTACAACGGCCGGGCCAATCGCAATGAAGGCGATGGCAGCCAG
>JAJTGH010000054.1 GCA_021299555.1 Comamonadaceae bacterium | reverse complement strand
CGCACCCGCGCCCGCTCCTGCTCCTGCTCCTGCTCCTGCTCCTGCTCCTGCTCCTGCTCCTGCTCCTGCTCCTGCTCCGGTGTGCATCAGCGCTGCGGCCGCCTGGGTCCAAGGGCAGTCTTACCCGGCCGGCAGCGTGGTGTCATACAGCGGCCTGCTTTACCTGGCCAAGTACGCCAACCCCGGCTACAACCCCACGGTCAGCACCTACTATTGGGCCCGCTACGACTGCAACAACCTGAGCACGGCGCCGGTTTGCAGCAGCACGACAGCCCAGTGGGTCCAGGGACAGACCTACCAGGCCGGAGCCGTGGCCACCTACAGCGGCACGCGGTATGTGGCCAAGTACGCCAACCCGGGCTACAACCCGACCATCAGCACCTACTACTGGGCCACGTATGCCTGCAGCACCGCCGCAACCGCGCCCACCTGCAGCAACCCGATCACCACCTGGGTGCAGGGGCAAAACTATGCGGCCGGTGCGGTGGTGACCTACCAGGGCTTGCAATACGTGGCCAAGTACGCCAATCCCGGCTACAACCCCACGGTCAGCACCTACTACTGGGCCGCCGTAGGAAGTTGGGTTCAAGGCAAGGCTTACGCAGCCGGCAGTGTGGTCACCTACGGCGCAGCCACCTACAAAGCCACCTACGCCAACCCGGGCTACAACCCGACCATCAGCACCTACTACTGGAGCAAGCTGGGCTGCTGAACTGCCAAAGCGCAGGCAAGAAGGCAAAGCCCTGGCCGCAAGGTCGGGGCTGCCTGACGCACGCAGCGCTCAGATGCCAGACTGCTGCAACCCGGCTCCATGGCCGCTTAAACTGGGCAACCCTTGCCAGACCAGCCACCATGAACCCTGCTCTCTGCCTGCGACCGGCCAGCCTTACTCGGGCCCTGCGCGACATCGGCCCCCAATGGCATCAAGACATACGCGGCTGGGCCGAGCGCACGCGCGCCATCTACGAGCCCCTGCTCGCCGCCGCCCCCGCGTCGGCCGTGGAGATCTTGCGCGACCTGCCCTACGGCAGCCACCCCAGGCAGGTGATGGACATCTACCGGGAGCCCGGCGCACACAACCGACCGGTGGTCGCCTTTGTCCATGGCGGGGCCTTCGTGCGCGGCGAGAAAGACACCAGTGCCACCATACACTCCAACGTGCTCACCTGGTTTGCCCGCAACGGCTGCGTGGGCGTGAACATTGAATACCGGCTCGCCCATGAGGCGCCCTACCCCGGCGCCTCGCTGGACCTTGCGCTGGCCTGCGACGCGATCGCAAACAACATCGCCGGCTACGGGGGCGACGCCAGCCGGATCTGCCTCATTGGTCATTCGGCCGGTGGTACGCACGCTGCCACTTATCTCAGCGACCCGGTGCTCGAGCGTGACACGTTCCCTGTCGCCTGCCTGGTGCTGATCTCGGCGCGTCTGCGTGCCGACGTGCTGCCTGAAAATCCAAACGCCGCCGGCGTCCGCGCCTACTATGGCGACGATGCCAGCCTCTACGCATGCCGCTCGGCCATTGCACACGCATCTCGGCTTCAAGTGCCCTCCTTGCTGGTCAACGCCGAATACGAAAATCCCCTGCTAGACCGCTACGGTTTGGAATACGCGCTGGCCCTGACCCAAGCCCGGGGCCGCGCTCCGGTGCACATCACCCTGCCCGACCACAACCACATGTCGATCGTGACCCACTTCAACACGGCTGAAGAAACGTTGGGTCGATACATCCTCGAATTCATCGAGGCACACGCGGGCTGACCGAAGAATCATGCGCCGCTGGAGCTCCTGGGCAGGCTGATCGTCCAACAACTGGCCGCGTGCGAGCCCCGGTACCCAATAAAGAACACCAGAGCATGAAGGAAATAACCGGCATGGGCCGATCTCGGCCCTGCGTCTCCAGGTTGGCAAACTCGGCCTCCACCTCGGGCTGACGAATGCGTCCGTTGGCAATTTGGGTGCGAAAAGGTCCCGGCGCGATGCCGTTGACCATCACGTTGTAAGGCGCCAGCTCCATGGCTGTCTGCCGCACCAGATTCACCACGGCCGCCTTGGTCGCAGTGTAGGCATAGCCGCACATGACCTCTGACTTCAGCCCCGCGACCGAGGCCATGGCCACGATCCGGCCTGAGCGTTGCTTTTTCATGTGCGCTGCCGCAGCCTGCAAGGTCACGAACACGCCTGAAAGGTTGATGGCCAGCACCCGGTCCCATTGTTCGTCCTGCACGGCATTGATCTGGCCGATCTCGGTGCGGTATCCGGGGCCCGCAGAAACGCCGGCATTGGCGACCACCGCATCCAGACGACCGTGGCGGTGGGCGATGTCGTCGATCGCAGCACGTACGGCTGCCCGGTCCGACACATCGAGCACTGCCGTCTCGGCATGGCCTGCTTCCGATTCGATGGCTTGTTTGGCGGCTTGCAGGCCACGTGCATCCACGTCCAGCAACACGACCCGGGCGCCTGCACGGGCGAGTACCTCTGCCGTGGCCAGGCCCAGCCCACTGGCCGCCCCCGTAACGGCGGCCACTTGGCCCCGCATGTCAAAAAGCTCCTCGATCATCAGGCATCTCCTCAAAAGGTATACAAATATACAGGTTTTCCACACCGTCACGCTGTGTAGAAAATGCAAGTGACGACTCTTTTTTCACCGAATTTCAGAAGAAAAAACAAAATATCAGGGTTTCCATGAAGCATTTCTGCAATCAAGGGCAGGCCCGAAAGATGTACACTTTCAGCCGCCATGCCAAGCCCGCGATTGGGAAAAGTGCAAGGTTCAACGGGAGATCCAGACCGTCATGGCGCACACAGAGGCATTTGAGACAGTCACCGGATGCCGAATCCGACTCATGCGAGGCGGTCGGGGTGAGCCGCTGCTTTTTCTGCATGGCGCCGCTGGAGCGCAGCGCTGGCTGCCTTTCATGGAATCGCTGGCACACAGCCATGACGTGATCGTTCCCGAGCACCCGGGGTTTGGCGCCTCTGAGATGCCCGATTGGCTGGATAACGTGGCAGACCTGGCTCATTTCTACCGGGACTTGATCGACCACCTCGGCCTGAACGGGGTACACCTGGTGGGGACCTCTCTGGGCGGCTGGATCGCTGCCGAGTTGGCGAGCTTTAGCGGCGAAAAACTCAAATCACTGACCTTGGTGGCACCCGCAGGTTTATCGGTGGCTGGCGTGCGCCGGCCGGACATGTTCATGTGGACTCCCGAGGAGTTGAGCCGCAAGCTGTTTCATGACCCGGAACTCGCCAAGGCCGCGCCCAAGCCTTCCACCGAGGAAGAGTTGATGCGGGCACTGAAAAACAGGCTGACGACGGCCAAGCTGGGCTGGAGCACGAGAATGCACAACCCGCATCTGCGCAAATGGTTGCACCGCATCAAGGTCCCCAGCCTGATCATCTGGGGTGATGACGACCAGGTCCTGCCCGTGGCCTACGGAGCTGCTTATCGGGACCTGATCCCCTCGTCCTCGCTCGAGGTTTTTGCGCAATGCGGTCACCTGCCCCATGTCGAAAAGGCTCAGGAGTTTTGCCGCAAGCTGCTTGACTTTACCCAGGGCGTTGCATCTTGACGCGCCGCATGATGTGCCTGAAGCCGCCGCGCGGGATCCTGAGAGACTTGTGCGCGAGCACCTCATTGGCCAGACGTCCGACTCGCCCGACTCGCCAAATGAGAGAGCTGACGCAGCGGACTCGCCATCAGCCATCCGGTGAGGTCTGCCTCACTCGGGGTCCGCAGGCGCAGGATCGTTGAGGATAGAAAACAGATGCGCACTCATCGCTGCTTCGGCCCAGTCAGGATTGCGCGCTTTGAGCGCCGCAATGATCTCGCGGTGTTGACGGTGGGTACGCTCGGTGCGCTCGTCAAAGGTTTCTGTGTAGTGGTTGAAGATAGACGCCGGCAACTCCAGGGACGAAGCCAATATTTTCTCCAGCCGCGGGCTGTCGGCGGCCCGGGCAATGATGCCGTGAAACTCGTTGTTGAGCTTGTCAAAGCTCGGCAAGTGTTTGTGCCAGCCAAGCTCGGCAAAAGCCGCCTCCAGCTCGCTCTCGATGGCCTCGAGCCGCAGGATGTCGGCGGCGGTCATGCGCAGACAGGCACGGCGTGCGGCGTGCCCTTCGAGCTTGCCGCGCAGCCGAAACACCTCGGCCACGTCGGCCATCGAAAAGCTCGCGACCTGGGCTCGCCGGTAGCGCCCCAGCACCACAAGTCCTTCGTTGGCCAAGCGCGACAGCGCCTCTCTGACGGGCGTACGGCTCACGCCGATTCGCTCAGCCAGGCGGGATTCCAGCAAGACCTCGCCCGACGTCAGCTCGCCCCGGATGATGATGCCCCTGATGTGCCGGTACGCGCTCTCGACGGCGCCGCTGCTTTCGCTGGCGCGGCTGATGGGGTCGTCCTGTGGAGTCATGCGTCGGTGTGGGGTCGGCAAAAGGGGAGCGGCAATGCGCTGGCAAAAGCCCATGGATCCTTGGCCGGCCGCAGTATAGGCCGACTCTGTCCTGGCCCAAGGCCCAGAATGGGGGAGATTCAAAGGGGTGCTTCATGATCATTGAGCCAGGAATGACTGCCTTTGTGACCGGTGCCGGATCGGGCATAGGCCGAGGAATGGCGCTGGCGCTGGCGCGGCGGGGTGTGCAGGTCGGCGTCTGCGACATTCGCGAAAGTGATGCAGCCGAAACCGTCCGCCAGATCGAGCTCGCCGGCGGCAAAGCCATGGCGGTCGGGGTGGATGTGTCTGTGCATTCGTCGGTCGAAACGGCCGTGCAGACCGTGGAACGCGCCTTTGGTGAGATCGCCATTTCTTGTAACAACGCTGGCATCTCTCTACACGGCGTACCACTGCACGAGATCAGTGCAGGCGATTGGGAATGGGTGATCGGGGTCAACATCCAGGGCGTCATTCACGGCATACAGGCTTTGGTGCCGCGCATGCTGGCCACCCAGCGGCCGGCGCACGTGGTCAACACGGCCTCCATCGGCGGCTTTCAGGTGAACCCAAATTTCCTGACCGCCGCTTACTCAATGACCAAGTACGCGGTGGTCGCCCTCTCAGAGGGCCTGCATAACGAGCTGCAGGGCACGCAAGTGGGCGTCTCCATCCTCGCTCCCGCCGCCGTCGACACCCGCATCCACTTGTCAGAGCGAAGCCGACCCGACCGGCTCGGCGGGGCCACCGTCAGGCCGCAAAACCATTTCATGGGCGATCTGCTCAAGGGCAGCATGTCGCCAGACGCGGTCGGTGACCGGGTCGTCGAGGCCATAGAGGCCAGGGACCTTTACATCTTCACCCATCCGCAAACCAGGCCGTGGCTGGATCGGCGGCATGCCGCGATCTCAGCGGCTTTTGACAAAGCAGAGCGCCTTGCTGCCATGCGCGCGGGACACACTCACGAGTAGAGCCAAATGTCAGATCATTCTTTCTCCTGCCGCTTGGCCTGCAGGGCCCGGCATAGGCCGCGCAAGCTGGGTCTGGGCGATAACAGCCGGATGGGTTCGTGTTCAGCTGCGGCTTTGAGCCGCAGCCTTGCCCCACTGGCCATACGGCGCGCCAAGCAGCCTGTCGGCTGCGCACCGCGCAATTGGGTTTATAAGTTCGGTTGCGCAGCAGCTGCTGCGCGTGCCTATGGAAGCGGCGCAGTCGAACGCCGCGGTCGGAGTCTGATTGATGCGCAGCATCCGTGCGCTCAATCAGCTGCAGTTCCGGTGGGGCGATGCAGGCGAAAGCCCGCCACGCGCCGCCCGGCATTCAAGCAATCCCCGCCATGGCGGGACAACTGGGGACGATGAACATGAAATCTTTTCTTCTTAGCGCAGTCAGCCTGAGTGCCGCCTGCATGGTGGCGGGCGCGGCCTGGGCGCAAACCGTCAGCATTTCCACCCTGCCACCAGGCTCGGTCAACAATGTGCAGACCCAAGCGATCGCCAAAGTGGTGCAAAAAGCCGCAGGCATACAAATGCGCGTGGTGACCTTCAATTCTCCGCACGCCTCCATGGGCGCCGTTCAAGCCGGTCAGGCGGCCTTTACCTTCATGTCCAATGACGAGCTGGGCATTGCGGTGCGTGGCATAGACGAACACCAGGGCAAGCCGATGGACAAACTGCGATTGGCCGCTGTGGTGTTCCCCTTCAAGGTGGGTATCTTGGTGCGCAAGGACTCAGGCATCAACTCGGTGGCCGACCTCAAGGGCAAGCGTTTCCCGACCGGCTGGCAAGGCTTTCCGCAAGGCATCGCGCTGGCCAATGCCATGCTGGCTACCGCTGGGCTCTCGCTCAAGGACATGGACGGCGGGCCGACCGCCAACTTGCTGCGTGCCGCGGACGACTTCAAGGCCGGGCGCCTGGACGCCACCCTCTTTGCCATTGGTGCGCCCAAAATGGCCGAGGTGGACGCGGCCGTGGGCATCCGCTTTTTGAGCCTGGACGGCAGCGACAAGGCCAAGGCCGCCATGGCCGCCATCCGGCCTGAATACACCGTGGCCGCACAAACGCCCGCACCTCCGCTTAACGGGGTGATCGGGACGACCAACCTGATGCAGTACGCGATGACCGTGGGCACCAGTGCCGACGCCGATGAAGAGTCGGTCTACAAGGTGGTCAAAGCCCTGCACCAGAACAAAACCGAATTGGTTGCCTCCCATCCTTCGTTCATGGCCATGGATCCGGCTCAGCTGGCCCTACAGCAGCCCGGGATCACCTACCACCCAGGCGCGATCCGCTACTACAAAGAAGCCGGCATCTGGCCGGTTAAGTAAACGCCTGACTGAAACGCCGCCCAGTAAAACAAGCTTAAAACAGGAGAACCAACATGGCCATGCCCGGCGAAGAAGGTCTGCAAGCCCCCGAGGGGACAGCGCTGTCGATCGCGACGACTGCGATGGGCGCCCTGATCGGCCTGGGCGGAATCGCTTGGGGCGCCGACCTCTACCGCCTGGTCGGCTGGAACTTCTTGGCCGAGCAGTTCCTGGCGGTGGTGCTCGGGCTGGCCATGGGCATCATCTTCCTGATCAAGCCCCTGCGCAGCAGCACCGGCCCCACGCGCGGCTCGGCCCCATGGTATGACTGGGTCCTGGCACTTGGGTCGGTCGCGCTGGGCGTGTACCTGGGCTGGCACTATCCGCGCATGCTCGGTGAATTTTTCAATTCGCCTCTGGATGTGGTGGTGTGCTCCACGCTGCTGTTCGTGCTGGTGGTCGAGGGCCTGCGCCGCGCCTCGGGCTGGGCGCTGGTGATTGTGGTGCTGGTGTTTTTTGCTTACGCCCTGGCCGGGCACAAGGTTAGCGGGGCGCTGCAGACCCGCGAGGTCAATCTGAGCGGTCTGCTGGTCTACCTGGGCCTGGATTCGAGCGGCCTGTTCGGTCTGGTGCTTCTGATCGGGGTGACGGTGGTCATTCCCTTTGTGTTCTTCGGCCAGTTGCTGGCTTCGTCTGGCGGGGCGAATTTTTTCAACGATATTTCGGTGGGCCTGATGGGGCGCTTTCGCGGCGGCGCCGCCAAAATTTCCATTTTGGCTTCCTCGCTGTTTGGCTCGATCAACGGCATCGTGGTGTCCAACATCCTGGCCACGGGCGTGGTCACCATTCCCATGATGAAGCGATCGGGCTTCAAGCCCGAGGAGGCCGCAGCCGTCGAGGCAACCGCTTCCAATGGCGGGCAGATGATGCCTCCCGTCATGGGCGCGGTGGCCTTTTTGATGGCCGACTTCCTGCAGATCAGCTACGCCGAAGTGGCCATCGCCGCGCTCGTGCCTTCGCTCCTGTACTACATCGCTCTGTTCATACAGGCCGACCTTGAGGCGGCCAAGGGCAAGATTTTGAGGGTCCCGGCCAAAGACATCCCCAACTTGCTCAAGGTGCTGTCCAAGGGTTGGCTGTTCATGCTGCCCTTTGCCGTGCTGGTCTACGCGCTGTTCTGGGAAAACCGGGAACCTGAAAATGCTGCCATCTTTGCCAGTCTGGCCGTGATGCTGATCGGCTTTGTGTTTGGCTATGGAGCAGATCGCTTGTCGATGAGGGAGTTGTGGCAATGCGTGGTGCGCACCGGCGTGTCTTCGGCCGACATCATCATGATCTCGGCGGCGGCCGGCTTCATCATGGGCATCTTGCAAATCACCGGCCTGGGCTTTGCGCTGACGCTTTATCTGGTGGAGTTGGGCCAGGGCAATGTCTTTTTGCTGCTGCTGATCTCGGGCGTGCTGTGCATCGTGCTGGGCATGGGCATGCCCACGCTGGGCGTCTACGTGCTGCTGGCGGTGCTGTTTGTGCCGGCCTTTGTGGAAGTGGGCGTCTCGCCCATGGCGGCTCATATGTTCATCCTGTATCTGGGCATGATGTCCTTCGTCACGCCGCCCGTGGCGATCGCAGCCTTTTTTGCCGCCAACCTGGCCGGGGCTGACCCGATGCGCACAGGCTGGATCTCGATGCGCTTTTCCTGGACCGCCTACATCGTGCCCTTCATCTTCGTGTTTTCGCCCAGCCTGCTGCTGCAAGGCACCTCGTGGGCAGAAACCGCCTTCAGCATCACCATGGCCATCATCGGTGTGTGGTTCGTCTCGGCGGGCATGGTCGGCTACGGGCTGCGCCTCATGAGCGCCTGGCTGCGCACCGCCTCCATCACGGCCGGCGCGCTTTTGCTGGTGCCCATCGGGATGGCCGGTTGGGTCGTCTATGCCAACGTGCTGGGCGCCGCGATGGCGGTGGCGGTCACGGCTGTGGGCCTAGCCGACCGACGCAAGGACCTCGCCCGCGTGTCGGCCGAATCGGTATCGGGACGGACCTGAAAGAGCAATAGACCGATGCAAGCTGAGCATCGGTACAAAAGGATGAATCCTCATGCGTTTTTGCCGCTTCAATGACCACCGGCTCGGCGTGGTCCGGGACGCCCTGGTACACGACGTCACCGCCGTGCTCGATGGCCTGCCCCCGCTGCGCTGGCCCACCCCGCAGGGTGACCATTTCTTCAACCATTTCGAATCCTTGCGGCCACGCATGCAGACGCTGGCCGATGCCTTACCGGGCGTGCCGGTGTCATCGGTGCGCCTGCTCTCGCCCGTGGCCAATCCGGGCAAGATCGTCGCCGCGCCAGTGAATTACCAGTTGCACCTGGACGAGTCGCGCGCCGACAAAGCCATCAACTTTGGCAACCAGGTCAAAACCATTTCCGATTACGGCGTGTTTCTCAAGGCTGCAAGCTCCATGATTGGCGCAGGCCAGGCCGTGGTGGCCGACTGGCCTGAGCGCCGCATTGACCACGAGATCGAGTTGGCGCTGGTGGTTGGCAAAAAAGGCTTCAGGATCGCCGAAGACCAGGCACTTGCGCATGTGGCCGGTTACATGATCGGACTGGACATGACCATACGCGGCACCGAAGACCGCTCCTTTCGCAAGTCCCTGGACACCTTCACCGTGTTCGGCCCGCACGTGGTGACCGCCGACGAGATCAGCGACCCCAACCGACTGGACTTTGAGCTTCAGGTCAACCAACAAACCCGTCAAAAAGCCAACACAGGCCAGTTGATCTGGAATGTGCAAAAACTCATTTCCTACGCCAGCCAGGCTTACACGCTGTATCCGGGCGACATCATCATGACGGGCACGCCCGAGGGGGTTGGCCCGGTGCTGCCAGGGGACACCATGCACGCCTGGATAGACCAGATCGGCGAGATGACCGTTGCCGTCAGAGGCTCGCACAGCGCGGATTAGTGTGCCTCGGGTTCAACAGCCTGCGGCCCGTCGGGCAATTGTTCTGCCAGCCGCTGCATTCTTGAAAATTTGAAAGACTGAGGATTCAACACATGGATTCAGCGACACACGCCGCAGCGCACGAGCCCGTCTTAGACATGAACGTATTCAACCGGGTCGAACCCATGAACGCGTCTGACGAATTCATCCGTCAAGCTGTTGAGCAAGCCGACCTGCCTTCTCTTATGGTGACGCTGGCCATGTTGACCGGCGACACGTCGCTCATTGGGCCAGAGATCAAGCCGCCGGTGCCGTCCATGGGCGTGGAGATCGCCCAACAGGGCGGAATGAGCAGGGAAGTTCAAGCGCAAGCCAGGCGTCTTGCGGTGGCAGCCCTCATTGCTTACCGCGACAAAGGCCAGCCCGAGGCTGCGATGCCTTCGGCGGCCTTGCTGACCGAATGCATGAAGTTTTTGGTTCCGCGTGACATTGACCAACTGCGGCCTTTGCTCGAGCACGAAATGGGTTTCACCAAAGACCCCGGCGCGCCGGACTGGACGCGGGAAAGCGTGGCGCCCCATGTGCCCTTCCGAGTCGCCGTGATCGGAGCGGGCGTGTCGGGCATTGCGGCAGGTTACCGCTTGCAGCAAGCCCGCCTCGACTTCACGATCTACGAAAAGAATGAGGACGTCGGCGGCGTCTGGTGGGAAAACCGTTATCCGGGTTGCCGACTGGACACGCCCAATTTTGCCTACAGCTTGTCCTTTGCGCAAAAGCAGGACTGGCCGCAGCAGTTCTCACGCCAGCCGGAAATCCAGTCCTACCTCGCCACAGTGGCCAGCGCCTCGGGACTCAAGCGCCAAATCCGCTTTGGCACCGAGGTCGATGCAATGCGCTTCAATGAAGACCGCGCGACCTGGACGCTCACCGTCAGGGACCGCAGCGGTGGTGTGACCGAGGAAGAGTTCAACGCGGTCATTACGGCGGTTGGTATCCTCAGTCGGCCCAGTCTGCCGGACATTGCGGGGCTGGATACGTTCAAGGGGCGCATCGTCCACTCCGCGGTCTGGCCAGAGGGCCTGGATCTGGCGGGCAAGCGGGTTGCGATGGTCGGCACGGGTGCAAGCGCATTTCAGATCGGTCCCTCCATCGTTGACCGCGTGGCCAGCCTCGAGATCTTCCAGCGCAACCCACCCTGGATGCTGCCCACACCCACATACCACGACGACATTGCGCCCGGCATGCAATGGCTGCTTAAGCACGTTCCCTACTACGGCCGGTGGCTGCGTTTCTGGCAGTTCTGCATCTCCATCGAAGGTCGCCTGCCTCTGACTGCGGTAGAGGACGACTGGGATCACCCGGTGTCGGTGGGCCGCGCCAACGAGGTGCTGCGCCAGGGCTGCCTGAAGTGGCTCGCGACCCAATACCACGACCGGCCAGACCTGCTGGAAAAGATGACGCCGAACTATCCGCCCACCTCAAAACGCATGTTGCGCGACAACGGTGTATGGGCGGCCATGCTGAAAAGGCCCCATGTCGAACTCAACACCACGGGCATCGAGCGATTCACACCCGAGGGCATCCGCACCAAGGATGGCGTGGTCCACGCCTTCGATGTGGTCATCTGCGCCACCGGCTTCAAGGCCTCCGACTTTTTGGCACCCATGAAGATCACCGGATCCAATGGACGTGAACTGCACAGGGACTGCTGGGATGGTGATTGCCGAGCCTACCTGGGCATCAGCGTGCCAGGCTTTCCCAACTTGTTCATGGCGGGCGGCCCGAACACGGCAGTCGTCATCAACGGCAGTACGATCTTTTCATCAGAATGCCAGGTCGAGTACAGCCTGAGGGCGATACGCCACCTGCTCGAGACCGGAAACAAAGCGCTGAACTGCAAAGAGGCCCCCTTCCTTGAATACAACAAGTGGATCGATGCGGGCAACCTGAAGCGTTCATGGGGCTCCCCCCGCGCCAGCAGCTGGTACAAGAATAAAAAGGGACGCGCATCCCAGACTTGGCCCTTCGGCATGCTTGACTACTGGAATCTGACAGGCAGGTTTAAACCCGAAGACTACGACTTCATCAAGTAAGAGGAAAAGGCTTTGCGATTAGGTCCAACCCTCTGCGCTCTGCTCAGCCGGACAAGGACACCGACTTTCGAGAAGCGGGGAGTAGGAGAGTCAAAGTCAGGCACTGCCAGGTTTTTCAATTGGGGCAAAGGGATATGCCCCGGATGAAAAAACCCTCGCAAATCAGCGACTTGCAAGGGCTTGTTTGGTAGGCGCAATTGGACTCGAACCAACGACCCCCACCATGTCAAGGTAGGGCGGTTCAGTCCATGTATGTCTTCTAACGTCTTGTTTTAATTGAACATTTATCCGTGATACATCGTAAAATACCCCCATGTTTCTCGTATTTTTCCCGTACAAAAAGGCGTGGCGAACATGATCAAAAAATCAATCCTGACGGTATCCGACAGGGCCGCGCTGAAGCCTCGCAGGGAGCCATACTGGGAGCAACTCGCCCGGGGGCAACATCTTGGGTATCGTAAAAGTAGCAAGCAAACCCCTGGCACATGGATTGCCCGATTCACAACGCCGGGGACCTACAAGGTAGTAACGCACCCGCTGGGCGATTTCGCCGCCCTACCCGCCAGTCAACGAAGAGACGGAGCAACGGAGATGGCGCGCGCTTGGTTCAAGCACATACATGACGGCGGCTCACCTGAATCAAAAACGGTAGAGGACGCATGCAATCACTACGTTGAACACCTGCGCGTCACCAAGGGGACGAAGGCTGCGGATGATGCAGAAACACGCTTTCGTCGCTACGTCTTAGATGATCGTAAATTCGCGTCAATACAACTCGCCAAGCTAACACCTGCGCTTATTGGTGAGTGGCGTAAACGAATCGAGTCGATGCCTAAAGCCAAGGGTATTCGTGGCAAAAGCCGATTTGAGCAAGCGGCCAAAGGAGATGTCGACATCTCTGGCGCGAAGAGATCACCAGGCACCATAAATCGCGACATGACGCCATTTCGGGCCGCCCTCAACCTCGCGCACAAAGACGAGTGGATAGGTCGTGACTCCGCTTGGCGCAACAAGCTGAGACCAATTCCGACCGCTGACAAAAAAAGAGAGTTGTACCTCGACATCGACCAACGGCGCGCCATTGTTAATCACGCTGGGCCTGCAATAAAAGAGTTCATTCAAGGCCTATGCATCCTTCCCCTGAGACCTGGCGCCCTTGCGGAACTACGGGCATGTGATTTTGACAAACGGCTGAACCAGTTGACGGTCAACCATGACAAAACTGGCTCGCGCAGGCTCACCTTGCCCGCCGAAACCTCAGAGTTCATCAAGCGGATGGCGGGTGACAAGATCGGAAACGCCTACATCTTCAGCTCATCTGATGGCAAGGCATGGAACAAGGACAAGTGGAAGGGTCCAATCCACGAGGCCGTACTGGCTGCAAGTGCAGCCAGCAGCCTGCCCTCAAATGCCACGGCATACACGTTTAGACACTCTGTCATTACCGATCTGGTCCATCAGGGCCTAGACCTGCTAAGCGTGGCGCAACTCGCCGGCACATCAGTCAGGATGATCGAGCAGCACTATGGACACCTAAGGGCAACAATTGCACCCTCCTCAAAACAAGTGCTATCATTCAGGTTCCTCGAATGTGGGGACCTCTCCATTGTGTCTTCCCGCCGCGCCGTAAGCCCCGGGTAAAAGCATGGAGTAGGCATGAACAAAGGTCGTGTGTGATAAGTGCACTACGGCTAGACGGCGCAGCAGTAGCTGCGCCGTTTTTTTTTGCGCAGCTCCCACTGGAGCTGAGAATGAACTTAAAAAGTTCTAACCCCGCAGAAGTTGGCGTGAATGCACACGCCGAAGCACCCCCCCTACACCAGTCAAAGACGCTTGAAGCCCAACCTTGGGTACGACTCGATTTTTCGCGAGCCAAGTGGTACACGCTCATGTACCGCAACGGTGCCCCCAAGCCAATAAAGTTCGGCCGCTCTGCAAGGTGGGTCCCCTCCGAAGTTGATGCCTGGGTCAATCAGGCTCTGAAAAACGGAGGTGCAAAATGATGCACGCCTGCCTTGAATTCCTGCACCAACTCGACCCGTCGCCTAGTGCCACATTCAACATTGAGTGCTACACGGACGCACCAAAAGGCGTAGATAAGCCAAAGCCCGACCCGCTGCTGAGGAGGTACCCCACACTCGCCATCGGTCAGGTCGAAGGTTTGATTCCTGAGCTGGAGAAGCTAAACGAACAGACAGTAACGCGTATCCGCGGAATTCATGCGGATATGGATGACGTCACCCCAGACCAACTCTCTGCCGTAGCGGCTGTTCTCGTGCCATCAATCACTGTGCAAAGCAGCGCACCAGAGCGGCAGCAGCTCTATTGGCTTTTAAAAGCTGACGAGGTTCTTCAGAAAGACGAAGCCAAAGCAATCAACCAGCGTCTGGTGGGGTACGGTGCCGACAAGGCTGCCGTTGATTCTTCAAGACTGTTGCGAATTGCAGGGTTCAAGCATATGAAGTACAGACAGGAAGGACGCACCCCTTCTGTCTCGGCTGTGTATTCGGGTGCAACCTACACGGCGGATGAAATTCGGGCTGCCTTCCCGCCACAGACGACGCTGACAAAAACGCGGGCGACACCAGTCACGATCAACCAACAACTCCCAGCAGCATCGGACCTCTCAACTCAACTGGTAAATGCTATTGAGCGGGCAGTTGCATCAACCGAACGGCAGCTTTGGGCAGGCAACTGGCAAGCGATCGGACAATTTGGGCAGCAGACATACCCTAGCCAGAGCGAAGCCGACATGGCGCTCGCAAACGGCATCGTAAAAGCGTGTCTGCAGCATGGGGTTCACTCAGCGGACCTGTCTGCAACAGTTGAGCATATCTTTGGGCGCTCTGGCTTGGGGACACGCGATAAGTGGACGTATAGGCCGGACTACCGATCAAGGACAATTGATGCAGCGATTCGCGCCAGTGGTACAACTTCGACGTCCACCCCCTCCCCTGCACTTCTTCTTGATTCACAAGGTGACATTCGCAATGCAAAAGCCTTTGCACAAGCGGCCCGGAGTGAGTTTCTGCACGTCAGCACTCGCGATAGCTGGTTGCACTGGAAGAATGATCAGTGGCACGTCTGTGAAAAACAAGAAGAGGTCGCCAAGGCCAAGCAAGTCTGCGCCCAAATGCTGACGGCTGCACATGCGGTTTGGGTTCATGAACCTGAGCGCGGGAAACGCTTACTCCGTGAAGCGGAACAAGCACACACGCTTACGAGAATCACAGCGATGCTCAAGTTAGCCATATCTGAGCCGGATATGGCGGTTACAGACCGAGAGCTGGACAGCGACCCCTATCGTCTTGGCGTCCGCAATGGCGTCGTCGACCTGCGTACGGGCACTAACCATCCGAACCATCCTGGTCTGCACATCACCCGCTATTGCAATGCATCGTTTGATCCTGCCGCAACTTGCGAACGCTGGCTCATCTTCTTGGATGAGATCTTTGCGGGCGATGCGGAAACCATCGCCTGCGTTCAGCGTTTACTCGGTCTGACCCTCCTTGGCATCCCCAACGAGGAGGTGCTAATCATCTGCTACGGACACGGCGCCAACGGCAAGAGCGTGTTTAGTAATGTGGTGCACCACATCATGGGCGGATATGCAGTCACTGCGCCCTCAACACTACTGACAGCCCGCCGTGCAGATGACACAGGCCCGCGCAGCGATCTCGCAGCCTTGGCGGGGGCGCGGTACGTATCAATTAACGAGCTACAAGCTGGCGACCGACTCGACGAGCAGGTCGTGAAGGCCATCGCTGGCCGCGAGCCGATCGCTGCCCGGTTCATGTACCGAGATTTCTTCCAGTTTTTACCAAGCTTCACCCCTTGGTTGAGAACGAACCACAAGCCCATCATCACAGGTGAGGATGACGGAATTTGGCGGAGACTGGTCATGCTGAAGTTCAGCCGAAGATTTACACAAGCGCAGCAGGATCCGCATTTGGAAGACACGCTCTTGACGGAATGTAACGGGATATTGCGTTGGATGGTCGAGGGCGCCCAAAAATACCTGGCAGATGGGATCAAACCAAGCAAATCGATGCAAGCAGAATTACGCACTTACCGGCAAGACAGCGATTTATTAGGCGAGTTCCTTGCAGACAAAACTCGATTTGACTCGTCAGCGCAGGTTCCTCAACAGTTGTTGTTCAGCCGCTACTCACATTGGCGCATGGAAAGCTGCGTACGCCCCATCTCAAAAAAACAATTCACGCAGAGGCTGATGGAGCGCGGATTTTCGGAAGCGAAAAGTGGCAGCAACCGGTATTACGTCGGTTTGGCCTTGCACGAAGGGGGTGGCGGGGGTGTTTTACCAACACGGGGGGGCAATTTGGACATGTTGGACGGGATGTCTACTACTTCGGGCAAAGTCCCAATATGAAAAAATCAACTAAAGAAGTTTCCGGAAACAGCCCAACATCCTGCCCAACATGTCCAAACACATCGAATACAGAGGATAAAAATGCCTAAAACAACATGCAATCAGCAACTTTATGACGGTCAGCAGAGCCGCCGCAACTCACCTTTGTTCCAGGGGTGCTACAAGATACGAGAAACCATTACTGAGTTTTCGGATATGCCTGCAGAGATTGACCGAATAAGGGGGGTACGTATGCGCAAAGTTTCCCCGGGCAGACTACGCCACTGCACAGAGGAAGATGCACACGTGTGGATCAGAAACATGCCTTTTAATGTGGCACACAGCCTCGGTCGCAAGCATCTCCCCACACTGTGTGTAAAGCGTACATCGACCTATTGCAACGATGCGAGGCCCTTACACAAAGGATGGACTCTGCGCTTCATGATGCTGGCCGCGATACGCTGTACACATGTCACTTACTAAAACCAATAATGGAAGAGGCTGTCTACATCACCCAACAGGCGCTAGCTGTAGCTGACCCGAACGGACGTTGGAAATAATCACCACAGGAGGGCTTTAATGGCCACGTATTTGGAAACCACTCATGCTCACTTCGAGCAACTCAGGGCCGCCAAAACACAGACAGACATCATGGCTAGCGCCAAAGCAACCGCTGAATGGACTGAACGTCTCACCCCTCTGGAAGACCGCCTAGTCAAACTGCTGGCAACCATCCCGTCGGAGATCAAGAGCCAGGGGCTGTCCCTACCAGCAATCCGCAATATGCTCGCTGGCAAGTGGCGCGGGAAGTGCCACCCAGGAGAACTGGGCATCGTGCTGAGGCGACTAGGGTACGAGCGCCGCCGGAACTGGTCCGACGCTACAGGAAGTTTCTGTGCGCTGTGGTTCATGACGGCGAGGGAGGAGTAACAGCAAGACGCATGCATGTCTCTGGAAAAACAGTCGGTGTGAGAATCAATTAAAGGGCAATGAATAAGGTAGTGTGACTTCGAATCCTACCGTGGCCACGTCCACGACGGCGGTGAGATAGACGAAGCCTCGCGCCATCGGAATGTAGGTGGTGTCCAGCGCCCAGACCTGATTGGCACGGCTGATGACCACCTTGCGCAGCAGGTAGGGATAGACCTTGTGTTGCCGATGCCGCTGACTGGTGCCCGGCTGCGGGCACAGGGCCTGGATGCCCATGCGCAGCATCAATGTGCCCAGGTGACGGCGGCCTACGAAGATGCCTTGGCGATCCAACACGCGGCGAAGCATCCGGGCACCCATGAATGGGTGCTCCAGGTGCAGCTCGTCAATTCGACGCATGAGTGCCAAGTCGGCATCGCTGGTCGGCCGCGGCTGGTAGTAGACCGGTATCCGTCCGGCCAACCCATCTTGAGTCATCCTGACGCTTGAGCGATGCTGGCGTCCGCTTCATTTTTTAGCGGACACATGGACACTCTTAACCCAGATCAGATTCCCCGGCGGCCGGTGCGAAGGCGGCATGAGCCGGCTTTCAAGGCTCGTGTTGTGGCTGCGTGCAGGCAGCCCGGAGCATCCTTGTCGGCAGTAGCCCTGACCCATGGCCTCAATGCGAACATGGTGCGCAAGTGGGTGACTGAGGCTGGCGCGAGTCGAATGCCCGCTGCGGCCGTTCAGCCTTGCGTGGCGATCTTGAGCGCGCAGGCAAAGGCTCCCGCCTTCGTGCCACTGGCTGTCAGCCCAGGCGCGCCAGTTGCGCCCATCACCCTTGAGCTTCAGCGTCGGGGGGCCTGTATCAAGATTAGCTGGCCGATCGAGGCAGCCGAACACTGTGCGAGCATGCTGCGCGAGCTGCTGCGGTGATCCGCATCGACGCGATCTGGATGGCCACCGAGCCGCTGGACATGCGCGCCGGCTTTGACAAAGCCCTGGCGCGGGTGGTGCAGGTCTTTGGCGCAGCGCACCCCCATCATGCTTACCTGTTTGCCAACGCCCGCAGCAACCGCATGAAGGTACTGGTGCACGATGGCTTTGGGCTGTGGCTGGCAGCCCGGCGGCTCAACCGGGGGCGCTTTGCCTGGGGTGATCAAACGCACGGCGCGAGGACGACACTGAGCGCCGAACAACTGCAGGCTCTGCTCATCGGCCTGCCCTGGCAAGGGCTGGGGCCAGGCGCAGTGATCACGATGTTGTGAATCTTGAGGGCGCGCGCACTGCGGTGCAATGCGTGAATGCGCCAATGGGCAAGGGCGCTGCGATGAGCGACGATCATGCCCATGTCTGAATCGCTCGATCTGCACAACCTGGACGCCGCAGCGCGTCAAGTGGTGCAGCAGCTGCTCGAGAAAATCGCACAACAAACTGCTCTGGCGCAGCAGCATGCGATCGTCATTGAGCGCCAGGCTGGCGAGCTCAAACACAAGACGGCCTTGGTGGACAAGCTCACCTACGAGATGGCCGTCCTCAAGCGGGCCAAGTTTGCCGCCAAGAGCGAGGCGCTCAATGCCGAGCAGCGCAGCCTGCTGCAAGATTCGCTAGAAGAAGACCTGCAAGCAGTCGGCGAAGAAATCGAGCAACTGCGAACACCGGCCGAGCGCGCCCAGCGACGCCAGCCCAAA
>JAJTGH010000053.1 GCA_021299555.1 Comamonadaceae bacterium | reverse complement strand
CTTGCGGTAAAACGGGATGCGCTCGTAGGCCCTGCGCACCTGGGCCACCAGGCGTCGCTCCTGCAGCGCAAGCAATTCGGCCCGGCTCAGTGTTTCAATCTGCGGATTGACCATGCGGCGGGCAGTGGAGTCCATGGCGGTATTGCTGCGCAGACGGTTAAGGCGATGGGCTCAGGCAGCGTCGCGCCGCTGCTCAGGCAGCAGGGAAAATACTTCGGCCCGATCGGGCTCAATCTCATAGAGCAGGTCGGCCAGGATCACCGCGATCCTCTCCCCACTGACCCGCACCATGATGTGCTCGTCCTGGGCCAGTTGCCTGGCCTGCTCGAGCAGGCTGTGCAGATGCTGCAGGTCGGGTGTCTTGCTCATGCCGCTCTCCTGTCCTGGTGGCGTTGTCCTGGCCGTGGGGTGCAGCAGGCTGCTGCCCCTGCTGATGAATCTACACCAAAGCCGCGCCTGGCATCTCTTCAGTGCGTCGCCTGGGCGATAGATTTTAAGTCCGCTTGGCCTGATAATGAATCCGCATAAGTGAAAAAAATTTCGATTTTTCGAAATGTTTGATAAAGCTTTCGCCAAGGTGACTCTGCAGTGCCATCCAGTGAGCAGCCTAGGTGAAATCACCAATGCAACCGTGACGGATCCCACCTAGTCTGCCCCTGCTGCACCGCGGGCTGCAGCTGCCCATACGGGCGGCATGCTCCGGTGGGTCTGAAAGTCATTACATCAACGCATGAGGGAGAAACACATGAAACGCCGCTCGATACTCAAAATGGCGCCTGGCCTGGCAGTGCTGGGAGCGCCCTGCGCCTGGTCGCAGGCATCCGGCGAGATCCTGCTGGGCCTGCACGGCCCAATGACCGGTCCTGCCAGCTGGGTGGGCCTGGGTGCGCGTGACGGCACTTTGATGGCCATTGAAGAGATCAATGCCGAAGGCGGTATCAATGGCCGCAAGATCCGTCTGATCTCCTATGACGACGGCGGCAAGCCGTCGGAATCAGAAGCGGTCACCAAGAAAATGATTGAAGGCGACAAGGTGTTCGCCATCATGGGCGGCGGCGTCAGCTCCACCGCGATTCCGGCAGCCGAGACGGCCCATAAAGCCAAGGTCCCCTACATGAACGCGCCGGCAGCCAGCCCCAAGATCCTGGACATTAAGAGCCGCTGGGTTTTTACCGGTGCGACCATCGATGTTCGCGACATCAGCGAGAACGAGTCGGCGTTTGTGGGCGAGTTTCTCAAGGCCAAGCGTGTGGCCGGCATTAATTCGGTCGACGAGTTCTCCCAGTCGCTGTCTGATACTGTTTTCAGGCAGCTCAAGGAGCGTTACAACCTCGAGCCGTTGGCGCGCCAAAAGTTCAATCCGGGCGATACCGACTTCAGCT
Organism: Comamonadaceae bacterium; assembly: GCA_021299555.1. Classification (GTDB taxonomy): domain Bacteria; phylum Pseudomonadota; class Gammaproteobacteria; order Burkholderiales; family Burkholderiaceae_C; genus Polaromonas. Next base: position 10,736 of record JAJTGH010000053.1, on the reverse strand, counting down.
CCCAGTTGCTGGAGATCCGCAAGGCCAATCCGGATCTGATTGTTCTCAATGCGCTCTATGTGGAGGCCGGCCGCATCGTCAAGCAGGCGCGCGAGCTGGGCATACGGGTAGCCTTCAAGGGCGACACCTCGACCATGAACAAGGGCTTTCTAACCATCGCCGGCCCGGCCGCCGAGGGTTGCTACCACGGCTTTGCAAACCCCTACTTCAACGGAGATCCAAGCAAGGACATGCAGGACTTTGAGGCGCGCTACAAAAAGATGTATCCGCGCTATCCGGCAGACCGTCCCAACTATGTGGATACCTACAACTACGGCACCATGTACGCGCTGGCCGAAGGCCTCAAGCGCATGGGCCCCAATCTGGATCGCCGCAAGCTCGCCGAGGCCTTGGAGACCTTGGTCAATTTCAAGGCCTCCGATTTTTCCGCCAAGGCGGTCAATGTGATTCAGCTGCTCAGTTTTAACCAGACCCGGGCCGGCAACCGCAAGATGACGCAGTTCAAGGTGACAGGTGGTCAGTTCAGGCCGGTGACCGAGTTCAAGGGCGTCAATTCGCAGGCAGCGATTCCGCCGCTTTCGGCGCTGACTTGGTGAGATCGGGCTTGATTCAGCGTCTTTGGGTCTGACATCATGGATTTACTGCCACAGCTGATCGTCAGCGGGATTGCCGCTGGCTGCCTGTACGCCCTGGTGGCGATCGGACTGGTCCTGATCTACAAAGCCACGGATATCGTGAACTTTGCTCAGGGCGAGTCGGTCACCGTCGGTGCTTACATGGGCTGGCTGATGGTCGCTGAATTCCAGATGCCTTACCTGCCGGCAATGGTGATGGTGCTCATTGGCTCGGCCCTGGTGGGCATGCTGGTCGAGCGCATCGCCTACCGGCCGCTGATCAAGTCGCCGCCCTTCACGGTCATTCTGGCGACGCTGGCCATCGGCCTGCTGATCACCAACATGATCCGCCTGGTGTTTCAGGACACGCCGCGCAACATCCCCGGCGTGCTTAGCACCGAGCCCCTGGAATTCGGTGGTGTGCTGATCACGCCCGAGCGACTGGGCATCATGGTCACGGTGGTGATCGTGGTGGCTCTGCTGATGCTGTTCTTTCGCTACAACAAGCTGGGCAAAGCCATGCGGGCCACCGCTCAGAGCCAGGAGGCAGCCTCGCTCATGGGCATCAGCGTGCCCTCGATCTTTTCCAAGACCTGGGCCTTGGGCTCGGCCCTGGGCGGGATCGCTGGCATGCTGATCGCCCCTTTGGTGGGCATCAATACCGAACTTGGCGGCGTGCTGATTCCGGGATTTGTTGCGGCCATCGTTGGTGGCTTTACCAGCATCCCCGGCGCCATCGTCGGCGGCCTCATGGTGGGGGTGCTGGAGAATCTGGGCGGCGTCTTCGTTTCCTCGAGTTTCAAGCGTGTGACCTCGTTCATCATCCTGATTGCGGTACTGATGATCCGACCGGCCGGTTTGTTCGGCAAGCCGCCGCGCAAGATGGTCTAAGACATAGCCACCCCGAATTCATGACCATGCTTGAATCTTCAGCTTCGCGTCTTGTTGCCATCATCAGCCTGCTGGTCGTACTGGCAGCACTGCCGTTTGTGCTGGGCTCGTATTCTTTGCACATCATGTCCATGGTCGGGATCGCGGTGATCCTGGCACTGGGTCTGAACCTGCTGATGGGCTATGCTGGCCAGGTGTCTCTGGCCAATGCCGCCTTCTTCGGCATTGGTGCCTATATCGTGGCGATATTAGGTAACCGCTATGGCGTTCCCTATTGGCTGGCGATGCCAGTGGCTGCCTTCGTCACCGCCGCAGTGGGCTTCGTGGTGGGCCTGCCTGCCCTGCGGGTGAGCAGCCATTACCTGGCCTTGGCCACTCTGGCTTTTGTCTGGACAGTGCAGGTGGTGCTGATCGACTGGGCCTCGATGACTGGCGGCTCGCCCGGCTTCAACACCACCCGTGAGGGTCTGAAGATTGGCTACCTGAACGATCACATGTATTTCGTAGTGATCTTGCTGGTCACCGCACTGATGATCTGGATCGCGCATAACCTGATTGCATCCAAGGTCGGGCGGGCTTTCATGGCCATCCGCGATAACGAAAATGCGGCCGAGATCATGGGCGTGAACCTGGCCAACTACAAGACCCTGGCCTTTGCCATCAATGCCTTCTTCTGCGCGGTGGCAGGCGGTCTGCACACTGGCTTGGTCACCTTCATCGACCCTTATGAGTTCGGCCTCTGGCCCTCGATCTGGCATCTGCTGTATATCGTCGTCGGTGGCCTGGGCACCATCCTCGGCTCCATTCTTGGCCCCCTGGTGCTGGTGGCCCTGCCTGAACTGCTGCGTGCCTTTGCCGAATACCGCCAGCTGTTTTTTGCGCTGGTACTGCTGCTCACCCTGATCTTTATGCCCCAGGGCATCGCAGGTGCAGTACATGGCTATTTTCAGCGCCGCTTTGCGCCGGCTCCGGCTGCACCTGTTGAGAGCAGCGGTGTCAAAAAAATCGAACTCAAGTCGCGTCACGCACAGGCTTCGGCGCAAGAGGTCTTGCTGGAGGTCAAGGATCTCACCCTGTCCTTTGGAGGCCTGAAGGCTCTGCAGGGCGCACACCTGAGCATGAAAGGTGGCGAGATCCGCGCGCTCATCGGCCCCAACGGCGCAGGCAAGACCACCTTCATCAATTCCTTGACCCGCGTCTATACGCCCGACACCGGGTCCATGGTTTTTCGCGGCAAACCCCTGCTAGAGCTCAGTTCTCATGACTTGGCCAGTTTGGGCATTGTGCGCACCTTCCAAAATGTGCGTCTGTTTGCCAAGATGTCGGTCATTGAAAACGTCATGGTCGGTATGCACACCCAATTGGGGCAAGGCGTGTTTGCATCAGCGCTCAAGCTGCCCTCGGCGCGGCTCGAAAATGCCGACGCGCGCGCCCGTGCAATGACTCTGCTGCAATCCATGGACCTGGCCCATCTGGCCGATCGGCCCGCTGGCTCACTCTCTTTTGGGCAACAGCGCCACCTGGAAATGGCACGGGCCCTGGCTGCTGACCCCATGCTGCTGCTGCTTGACGAGCCTGCCTCCGGTCTGAGCAAAGGCGAGATCACCCACCTGCTGGAGGTCATGCGCACCATACGATCGCAACTGGGCGTGGCTATATTGGTGATTGAACACAATATGAACTTCGTGATGGACATTGCCGATCACATTACCGTGCTCGATCACGGCGAGGTGATCGCCAGCGGCACACCTGAGCAGGTACAACAGAACCCAAAAGTCATTGAAGCCTATCTGGGCAAGGCGGCCTGAGATGCTCAAACTCGATCAGGTTCAAGGGGGCTACGGCAGCATCGAGGTGCTCAAGGGTGTGAGCCTGCAGGTGCCCGAGCGCAGCATCGTCACCCTGCTGGGCGCCAATGGCGCAGGCAAAACCACCACTGTGCGCACCATCACCGGCCTTACGCCCTCAAGCAGCGGGATGATTGAGTTTGATGGCCAGCGCATCGACAAACTGGGCCCCGATCGCATGATAGGCCTGGGCCTGGCTCTGGTGCCACAGGGCCGGCTGCTGTTTCCGGAGCTGTCGGTCGATGAAAACCTGGAGCTGGGCGCTTATTCGCGCCGCGATGCGGCCGAGATCCGCAACGACGCCGATAAAGCCTATGCCATGTTCCCCATCCTCAAGGAAAAATACAGGCAGGATGCCGGCACCCTCAGCGGCGGCCAGCAGCAGATGTTGGCCATTGCCCGCGCACTAATGGGCCGGCCCAAGCTGCTCATGCTTGACGAACCCTCGCTCGGCCTGGCGCCACGCATCGTGCAGGAAATCTTCGACACCATCGCGCGCATCCGCGAGGATGGCTGCGCCATCTTGCTGGTCGAACAAAACGCCAACATGGCCCTGGCCATCTCCGACCACGGCTATGTGCTCGAATCGGGCCGCGTCAGCATCTCCGGCTCAGCCAGCGATCTCGCGGGCGATGTCCGCATTCAGCAGGCGTATTTGGGTCACGGGGGCTGAAGCGGGCAAGCGGGTGGGGCCACCGAGAGGCTGACCGCTGCTTTTGAGTCGGCTGCCACAAACCCAGATGAGTCTGTCTCCAGGTCGGCCGCGGCAATGCGGGTACGAACACTTCTGACGCTCAAGAAATGGTGCCGGCTATCGGATTCGAACTGATGACCTACCGCTTACAAGGCGGTTGCTCTACCAACTGAGCTAAGCCGGCACGGACCGAAGTGTACTTCAGCAGACCTGGGCGTTCACTTGATGCGCTTGAGCGCTGGTCGCCCGCCTCCAGCCGGTGGCCTGGAGGGAGGCTCGGGCTGATCGTCTGGTGAGCCATCGGTTGCAGAACCCGATGGTGCGGGCAGGTAAATCGGGCTGACCTTGCCCTCACCACCCGGCGCGGGAGCTGGGCCAATGGAGCGCATCGGGGCGCTGACAAGATCCGAAGAAGTGGCAGAGCCGCTGGTCAGACCCGTGCCAGGAGCAGGCACGGTTGGGAACGCCATGCCCTGACCGTTTTCACGGGCATAGATGGCCACCACCCGCTCGACCGGCACAATGATTTCGCGGGCCACGCCGCCGAAGCGGGCTTTGAATTCGATGAATTGATCGCCGAGTTTGAGCGAACTGGTCGCATCGAAGCTCACATTGAGCACGATCTCATTGTTCTTAACGAACTCGCGCGGCACCTGCACGCTCTCATCGACCTGCACCGCCACGTAGGGCGTCAAGCCATTGTCGGTGCACCACTCGTAGAGCGCCCGGATCAGGTAGGGCCGGGTGGAGCTGGTCTCGGGCCCCTTCATCAGTTCAGTCAAGCGAACCTCACACTCACTTGCGCATGACTTTTTCTGACGGCGTCAGCGCCTCAATGTAGGCCGGCCGCGAAAAGATGCGTTCAGCATACTTGAGCAGCGGCGCTGCGTTCTTGGACAAATCGATGCCATAGTAGTCAAGGCGCCAGAGCAGCGGCGCAATGGCCACGTCTAGCATCGAGAAGTTCTCGCCAAGCATGTACTTGTTCTTTAGAAACACGGGGGCCAGCTGAGTCAGCCGGTCGCGGATGTGGGAGCGGGCCTTTTCAAGTGCCTTCTCATTGCCTTTGCTGGCGCGTGACTCGAGCGTGCTGACATGAACAAAGAGCTCTTTCTCGAAGTTGAGCAAGAACAGGCGCACACGGGCACGGTCCACCGGATCGCCCGGCATGAGCTGCGGATGGGGGAAGCGCTCATCGATGTACTCGTTAATGATGTTTGACTCGTACAAAATCAAATCGCGCTCAACCAGAATCGGAACCTGCCCATAGGGGTTCATGACGCTGATGTCCTCGGGCTTGTTGTACAGATCCACATCGCGGATCTCGAAGTCCATGCCTTTTTCAAACAAGACAAAGCGGCAACGGTGGGAAAAAGGGCAGGTTGTGCCGGAGTACAAAACCATCATGACAGGCGATCTCCTAGATAACGAAGGAGTGGAAGCCGGCGAGAAGACCCGTGGCTGCCACTCCCAATGGTGCCGGGTCCTGGGGCCCGGCTTGTTCGATTACTTGATGTCTTTCCAATAGGCCGCGTTCAGGCGCCAGGCCACTAAGACGAACAAGCCCAGAAAGAGCAGCACCCAGGCGCCCACACGCACACGCGTGTTTTGAGAAGGCTCGCCCATCCACTGCAGGTAGGCCACCAGATCGGCCGCAGCAGAGTCATACTCGCGCGCTGACAGGGTACCCGGGGTGACCTGCTTCCAGCCCTTGAGCACTTGCACTTCCTGCCCGTGGTTCATGGCTTTTTCAAAGATCGGCTCGCGCTCGCCCTGCAACTCCCAGAGAACGTGAGGCATGCCCACATTGGGAAAGGCCAAGTTGTTCCAGCCGGTGGCCTTGCTGTCGTCGCGGTAGTAGGTTCTGAGGTAGGTGTAGAGGTAGTCAGCACCGCTGCCTTGACCTGCCGCCGAGCGGGACCGCGCGATCACGGTCAGATCGGGCGGGTTGCCACCAAACCAATCCTTGGCCTGCTTGGGGTCGATGGCCGCCTTCATGGTTTCACCAACCTTTTCGGTGGTGAACAACAGGTTTTCCTTGATCTGCTTTTCAGTCAAGCCAATATCGGTCAAGCGGTTGTATCGCATGAATGCCGCTGAGTGACAGTTCAGGCAGTAATTGACAAACAGCTTGGCTCCATTTTGCAAAGCCGCCATGTCGTTGGTTCGATCGGGCGCTTTGTCCCAAGGAAAGCCGCCGCCAGCAGCGTTTGCAGCCGCAACAAAGACGCTCGCCAGCAATCCCAGAGCCAGTTTTTTGAGTTGTTTCATGTCAGGGGTGCTCCAACGGGTCAATGGGCCGCGAAAGTCACACGGTCGGGCACGCTTTTGAAGCTGCCGATGCGACTCCACCATGGCATGAGCAAGAAAAAGCCAAAGTAAAACAGGGTACCGATCTGAGAAACCCTCTCATTCAGCGGCGAAGGCGGCTTGATGCCCAGGTAACCAAGAACCAGGAAATTGATCACAAAAATACCGTAGAGCCACTTGTGCCAGGACGGGCGGTAGCGGATCGACTTGACGGGGCTGTTGTCCAGCCATGGCAGGAAAAACAGAATGATCACAGCACCGCCCATGACCACCACGCCCCAGAATTTGGCATCGATGCTCAGCATCATGGCCACCACCACGACCGTGCCACCGAGCACAGCGGCCTTGAACAGGCCAGCCATTTGACCCTTGAGCACGCCCAGGGCAGCAGCCACCACCACACACAGCACCAAGACGTACATCATCTCGGAAGTGATGGCGCGCAACATGGAGTAAAAGGGCGTGAAGTACCAGACGGGGGCAATGTGGGCCGGGGTCTTGAGCGGATCGGCAGGGATGAAGTTGTTGTACTCCAGGAAGTAGCCGCCGGCCTCAGGTGCGAAAAACACAACCGCTGAGAACACCAACAAAAAGACGCTCACGCCAAAGATGTCGTGCACGGTGTAGAAGGGGTGAAAGGCAATGCCGTCCAGGGGCTTGCCGTTAGCATCTTTCGTGGCCTTGATCTCCACACCGTCGGGGTTGTTGGAACCCACTTCATGCAAAGCGATGATGTGCGCCACCACCAGACCCAGCAGAACCAGGGGAACAGCGATCACGTGAAAGGCAAAAAAGCGGTTCAGGGTGGCATCGCCCACCACGTAGTCACCGCGAATGAGCAGCGCCAGATCCGGGCCGATAAAGGGAATGGCAGCAAACAGGTTCACGATCACCTGTGCGCCCCAATAACTCATCTGGCCCCAGGGGAGCAGATAGCCCATGAAGGCCTCGGCCATCAAGGCCAGAAAAATGGCGCAGCCGAAAACCCAGATCAACTCACGCGGTTTGCGGTAGCTGCCATAAATCAGTCCCCGGAACATGTGCAGGTACACCACAATGAAAAAGGCCGATGCGCCGGTGGAGTGCATGTATCGGATCAACCAGCCCCAAGGCACGTCACGCATGATGTACTCGACTGAACCAAAGGCCACGGCCGCATCGGGCTTGTAGTTCATGGTCAGGAAGATGCCGGTGACGATCTGGATCACGAGCACCAGCAAGGACAGCGAACCGAACATGTACCAGATGTTGAGGTTCTTGGGCGCGTAATACTCGCTCAGATGCTCCTTGAACATTTTGGTGGCCGGAAATCGGTTGTCCACCCAGTTCATGAGCTTGGAGCCGACCGGTGCGTCGGAGGAGATTTCTTTGAATTCTGCCATGTTGGTTTCCTACTGATTTAGCGCGATGACGGCTGCCGGCGGCTGCAAAAACAGCCCGCACGCACGTCAGGCCTTTTTGTCTTCACCGATCACCAGTTTGCTCTCTGACAGGTACATGTGAGGGGGTACCTCAAGGTTGTCGGGAGCAGGCTTGTTTTTAAAGACACGGCCAGCCATGTCAAACGTCGAGCCGTGGCAGGGGCACAGAAAACCCCCGGTCCAGTCGTCGGGCAGGGACGGCTGCGCTCCTGTCTGGAATTTGTCCACAGGAGAGCAACCCAAATGAGAGCAGATTCCCACGGCCACGAGCACCTCGGGCTTGATGGAGCGGGCTGCATTCCGGGCGTAGGCGGGGGTCAGCTCGTCCGGGTTGCGCTCGGACTTGGGATCGGCCAACTGGCTCTCGGTTTTTTTCAGGCTTTCGAGCTGTTCGGGCGTGCGCTTGATGATCCAGACCGGCTTGCCACGCCACTCGACGGTGAGCTTTTCGCCGGGCTTGAGGGCAGAAATATCCACTTCGACAGCGGCTCCGGCGGCCTTGGCCCGCTCAGACGGCTGGAAGGTGCTCACAAAAGGCACGGCCACTGCGGCCGCCCCGGCGCCGCCGACTGCGGCGGTTGTCAGGATCCAGTTTCTTTTTGTAGGGTCTAAGGGCCCGGGTGCGGGGGCCGCGCTGGCTTGGCTGCTTTGGGTCATGAAATTCCTCAGGAACTCGCGCGTGAAAGGCGTACTAGGGTCAACCCGGTATTGTAGCGAAGGCCGAAGAAGAATTTCTATAGGGTCTTGCATCCCCGGGTCACAAGCGCTGAGCCATCGCAGCGCTTAGGCGCCGGGCGGCTCAGACCACTGGCGTGCCAGGGCCAGAGCAGCGAGCAAACTCGTGGGGTCGGCGCTTCCGGTGCCCGCAATATCGAATGCCGTACCGTGATCCGGACTGGTGCGCAGCAAGGGCAAACCGAGCGTGACATTGACCCCCTCTTCCAAGCCCAGGTATTTGACGGGGATCAGTCCCTGGTCGTGGTACATGGCAATCACCGCATCAAACTGGCCCGACCGCGCCCGCATGAACACCGTGTCGGGCGGATGCGGGCCGCTGGCGTCGATGCCGGCCTGACGAGCCATGGCGACGGCCGGAGCGATCACCTCGAGTTCCTCCCGACCGAACAAACCGCCCTCTCCGGCGTGCGGATTCAAGCCCGCAACAGCCAGGCTGGGCGCTCGTCCGAGGGCTCTGTGCAAGGCGGTGTGGGCGACTTGCAGGGTCTGCAGCACGCGCTGCGTGGTCACCAAGTCCAGGGCCTGGCGAAGTGAGACATGGATGCTGACCAAGATGGTGCGCAACTGGGGACTGACCAGCATCATGCGCACCGGGAGCGCGTCCACCGGGCAGCCCAGAAACCGGGCCGCCTCGTCCTGGAGCAATTCGGTGTGACCAGGAAACTCGGACCAGGGAGGGCCAGCGGCGGACAAGGCCTCTTTGTGGATGGGCGCAGTCACCAATGCGCGGGCCTGGCCTGAAAGAACGGCGCGGGCCCCGGCTGAAATGCACTGCCCGGCCGCGCGCCCGGCGTCGCCACTGACCTGGCCCCATGCTGGCAAGCGGGGCAGTTGGCAGGCTTGCAGGACTCCCAGGCAGCCTGGCGGGATGAGATCGACCTGATCGAGGGCCGTCAACTGAGCCAGCGCCAAGGGCAGTTCAGCCAAGCCGGGCAAGGCCTTGGCGCGGCGCATCGCGGCCAGGTCGCCCAGCACCACACAGCCCCGGGCCTGCGCTGGGGCGCGACCCAGACCTTTGAGGATGATCTCCGGGCCGATGCCTGCGGCATCGCCCATGCTGATGACAATGGGCTTCATGCGGGATTGTCGATGTCCACAAATTCATGGACCAACCCAAACTCTGCGGCCACGCACGCGGCCACGGCCGCAGCGCCGTAGCGCTCGGACGCATGGTGGCCACAGGCGATGAAACTGACCCCCATCTCGCGGGCATAGTGGGCCTGGGGTTCAGAAATCTCACCGGTGATGAAGGCCTGCGCCCCGGCGGCAATGGCGGCCTCAAAATAACCCTGGGCACCGCCCGTGCACCAGGCGATGGTGCGCAGCGGCTCGTTTCGGCCGGCCACCAAAGTCACGCTCCGCCCCAAGGCCTTTTCGATGCCGTCGGCCAGCTCGCGCGGGCCAGAGGGCACGCGCCCGTCGGCACGGCCACCCATAAAACCCAGCTGGCCTTCACCAAAACGCCCCGCCTCGCCTTCAAAGGCTCGCAGCCCCAGGTGCTGACCCAGCTGCGCGTTGTTGCCCAGTTCAGGGTGAGCGTCCAGCGGCAAGTGGTAGGCCAGCAAATTGATGTCATGGGCCAGCAGCAAGGCCAGCCGCTGGCGCATCCAGCCGGTCACGCGGCCGTCCTGACCGCGCCAAAACAGGCCATGGTGCACAAAGATGGCATCGGCACCCCGCTCGACAGCCGCCTCAATCAGCGCCACACTGGCGGTCACTCCAGAGACGATCGTGCTGACCTGCGGCTTGCCCTCAACCTGCAAACCATTGGGGCCGTAATCCTTGAAACGCTCGGGCTGCAACAACTGATCAAAGCGCGAAAGCAGCTGCTGGCGGCTGACAGATGGCAATGCCTTCGATCCAAGGGCCGATGGGGTGAACTCGCTCATGCGCGCATTATCCGACCGCCCCGCCGACCCATCGCGCCCATGGTTGAAAATAGCAGGCTAGGCGCCATCTGACACGCAACGCCCCAAGCCCTGCCCCGACCCACCCCATGCGCAAACACTGGTTGTTGTTTTCCCAAGCCGTCACAGTTTTGCTGGCGGCCTACTTCGTGGTGGCCACCCTCAAGCCCCAGTGGCTGGGCGCACCCAGGGCAGCGGTGGCTGTGATCCAGGCCGCACCGGGCGGCGCCCACAAAGCCGCAGCGGCCGGCAGCCTGAGCGCTGCGGCCAAGGCGGCCTCCTCCTCGGTGGTCAGCATCACGGCCAACAAAGCC
>JAJTGH010000052.1 GCA_021299555.1 Comamonadaceae bacterium | reverse complement strand
GGCTGGTTGGGCCGACTGCGTGAAGGCCTGCGCAAAACTGGCGCCAACATCACCAGTGTATTGGGTGGCAGCCGGATCGACGAGGCGCTTTACGAAGACCTTGAAAGCGCCTTGCTTATGGCCGACGCTGGCGTGGCAGCCACGGAGCACCTGCTCGCCGAGCTCAAACAGCGGGTCAAGCGCGGCGCAGTCAGCGAGCCGGCCGCCCTCAAGGAATTGCTGGCCGATGCATTGACGGATTTGCTCAAGCCGCTCGAACAACCCTTGGTCATTGGGCGTCATCAGCCCACCGTGATCATGGTCACCGGTGTCAACGGAGCGGGCAAGACGACATCGATCGGAAAACTCACGCGTCATCTGGCAGACAGCGGCGCCAGCGTGCTGCTTGCTGCCGCCGACACCTTTCGGGCTGCGGCGCGCGAGCAACTCATGGTCTGGGCCGAGCGCAACACGGTGGAGATCGTCAGCCAGGCCGACGGCGACCCGGCTGCGGTGAGCTTTGACGCGGTCGCCGCCGGCAAGGCGCGTGGCAAAGACGTGGTGCTGGTCGATACCGCCGGCCGCCTGCCCACGCAGTTACACCTGATGGAGGAGCTCAAGAAGATCAAGCGGGTGATCACCAAGGCCGACCCCCACGCACCTGACGAGGTGCTGCTGGTGATCGACGGCAACACCGGTCAAAACGCACTGGCGCAGGTCAAAGCGTTCGACGAAGCCTTGCAGCTCACTGGCCTGATCGTCACCAAACTCGACGGCACAGCCAAAGGCGGCGTGTTGGCCGCCATTGCGCTTTGGGCTCAACAGCGGCAAAAGCTGCACCCCGACTGGCGTGCTGTGCCGGTGTACTTCATCGGGGTGGGCGAAAAGCTCGAGGACCTCGAAACCTTCAACGCCCGCGAATTTTCTCAGGCCCTGTTGGGCTGATCGCGCTGGCCGCAGGCGCTCTGCAAGGTCTGCCAACGCAGCCAATCGGCTGGACGGTCGACGTCCCACAGGGTCGGCATTTGGCTGTGACGCAGCCCCAGTTGGGTCAGGCGATTGAGCGTCTGTGACATCACCTGCTCGCCACCCCAGTCGATCCGCTCAAACAGAGCGGGCGTCGGTCGGCGCAGACCCACGAGCACATAACCCCCATCTTCGGCCGGCGTGAACACGGCCTCGTCACCGGCGAGCAAGCGCCGGGCGACCTCGCGCAAATGATTGGCGTCGAGCACCGGGCAATCGGTACCGATGAGCAGCATGGGCCGTGCGCTGCGCAGCGCCTGCTCGGCAAAGGCCGCATGCATGCGCGCGCCGATATCGCCTTGCACCTGAGTCCAGCACGCCAGGGCCTGTGTGCGCCTGAGCGCTGAAAAGAAACGATGGTCGGTCGAGGGCGTGCACCAAAGTTGGGGCACCATGCCAGCCTGCCGCACGGTGCACAGGGCGCGCAACACCATCTGGCGGTGGGCACGGGCCGCACCGTGCGGGCCCAGCAAAGCGGCCAGCCGGGTTTTGGCCTGCCCCGCCAAGGGTGCCTTGGCCAGCACGGCCACATCCACCGTGCGGAGCTCAGTTTTTTCGCGGCGGGTATCCATAGCGCACAGCCAGTTGATCCGGATCGGCCCCAAAAAAATAGGCGGCCCGCAAGCGCCACATCAGCCAGATGGTGGACCCGATGCCATGGCGCTGCCAGCGCCGCGCGCTGGTCAGTACCGGCGGGCGCAAGCACGCCGGTCTGGCCAGCGACTTGAGTCGCCGCGACAAAGCAATGTCTTCCATCAGCGCTATGTCGGGGAAGGCGCCCACGCGCTCAAAGACCTGCCGCCGCACGAACAGGGCCTGATCCCCCGTGGCGATGGCGCTGATGCGTGAGCGCAGATTCATCATGAAACCCACCAGACGCAAAAGGGCATGGCCGCTGTCGATGCGCACGTCAAAACGGCCCCAAACGGCGTCGGTCTGGATCAGGCTGCGCAGCCGCTCAATGCCCTGCTCAGGCAAACGGGTGTCGGCATGCAAAAAAAGCAACCAATCGGCTCGGGCCAGGGCAGCGCCGGCATTCATCTGGAGCGCTCGGCCACGCGGCGCGCTCACGGCCTGGTCCGCCCCTCGTGCGGCCAAGGCCAAGCTCTGGTCGGTGCTGCCCCCGTCGACCACAATCACCTCGGCCCCGCTTTGACGCCAGGGCTGTAAAGCTTGCAAGGCCGCATCCAGGCCGTCGCCCTCATTGAGCACAGGCATGACGATGCTGAGCCAGGGTTGAACAGCCATGATCCGGCCATTGTCCATCGGACGCGCATCAGCCAAGGGCTTCACACCTGGGTTTGACACGATTGCGCCCTATGCTTGAAACTCGCTCCATTGACACCCAGGCTTGAGCACACCATGAGCCAGATCGACCCTGCGAACACACCCGAGCGACGCGTTGACCAATTGCTGGCGCACTATCAAGGCAGTCACCAGCACCCGCACAACGAGGCCATACACATGCTGGCCATTCCGCTGATCATGCTCTCCATTGTGGGGCTGCTCTATGCCCTGCATCCGGCCGTGGCCGTGGCCTTCGTGGCGGCGAGCCTGGTCTACTATCTTCGACTCTCGCGCGTTTTTTTGCTCATCATGCTGGTGGTTTCGGCCCTCATGCTTGCACTTGTGCAGGCCATGGGTGAGCAACGTGTGGCCCTTTGCACAGCCCTGTTTATTGGCGGTTGGATCGCCCAATTTGTGGGCCACAAGATCGAAGGGCGCAAACCCTCGTTTTTTGAGGACATCCAGTATCTGTGGGTCGGCCCCCTGTTCGTCATCAGCCGGCTCATGCGGCGAGCAGGGGTGGCCTGGTGAACCTTGTGCTCCATGCGGCCGGCGCGATCCTGCGCTTCGTTCTCAGACTCATCACCCTGGCCCTGGCGCTGGCCCTGGTGGCCGCTTTATTTGTTTTCTTCATGGTCTGGCTGATCTTGCGCCTGCTGTTCGGGCGCCGAGCAAATATAAAAGTTAGCGCACACTTCAATAGCATGCAGGGGTTTAAGGATCTGAGCCAGACCGTGATCCGCACCGGCAACTGGCCACGCCAGGCCGGCGCAAGCCCTGACGAGCAAGGGTTGCTTCGCCGTCAGGGCGGTGAGGTTCAGGACGTGCAGGCCCGCGAATTGCCGCCCGAGCGTCGTTGAAGCCGGGTATTTTTTCGGCATCTTGGGGCGCCCGCCCCTATCCAGCAGGGAAAGCGGGGTTGTTAGCACTCGAGCTTAGAGAGTGCTAAAATCAGTTCAATCCAACCAAGGAGCCACTCATGACAAGCCTGTCTGCGAATCCGGGTGCCCTGACGATCGCCAATCCGTGGGCCAGCGCCAGTTTGCTGCCGCCACTGGGCAATCTGGACGCCTACATCACTGCGGTCAACCGCCTGCCCATGCTCAGCCTGGAAGAGGAGCAGGAGTGCGCGCGGCGCCTGCGCGAGCAAAACGACCTTGAAGCGGCCAGCCGCATGGTGCTGTCGCACCTGCGCCTGGTGGTATCGGTTTCGCGCAAATACCTGGGCTACGGCCTGCCGCACGGGGACCTGATCCAGGAGGGCAACATCGGCCTGATGAAGGCGGTCAAGCGCTTTGACCCTGACCAGGGCGTGCGCCTGGTCAGCTACGCGCTGCACTGGATCAAGGCGGAAATCCACGAATACATTTTGCGCAACTGGCGCATGGTCAAGACGGCCACGACCAAGGCGCAGCGCAAGCTGTTCTTCAACCTGCGCTCCATGAAGCAAGGCTTCAAGGACGATGCCCTGGTTGCCACTCACCGCGATACGCTGAGCGAAGACCAGATCGACACCATGGCGCGCACGCTCAATGTCAAGCGCGAAGAAGTCATCGAGATGGAGCAGCGCATGGCCGGCGGCGATGTCCTGCTCGACCCGACTCCGGGCGACGACGGTGAAGAAACCTTTGGCCCCATCTCCTACCTGGCAGATGCCAGCCACGAGCCCACGGCTCTGATCGAATCGCACCAGCGCGATGTGTTGGCCAGCGAGGGGATTGCAGCGGCCATGGCCGAGCTCGATCCGCGCTCGCGGCGCATCGTGCAGGAGCGCTGGCTCAAGGTCAATGACGACGGTTCGGGCGGCATGACGCTGCACGAACTGGCCGCGGAATACCAGGTCAGTGCCGAGCGCATTCGCCAGATCGAGGTGGCGGCCATGAAAAAAATGCGCAAAGCGCTCGCAGCCTACGCTTGAAAGCGTGCAGACTGTCCGATGCAAACCCGGCCAAGGCCGGGTTTTTCATGAGACGCTGCGGGCCACGCCATCGAGCGCGTGGATGACAATAGGGCGCTTGAGACCCCCCATGGCCCCAAAGACCCCTCCAAGGAGATGAAGATGCCGACCCTTTGCCTGTACAGCCGACGACTCTCGCTGGGCGCTTTGCTCGCTCTGGCTCTGACCGCTGCGGGTGTGGGCGCGCAAACGGCCGACTGGCCCAATAAGACGGTGCGCTTGGTGGTGGGTTTTCCGGCGGGCTCCAGCCCGGATCTGACCGCCCGCCTGCTGGCCGAGCCGCTGTCCAAGGCGCTGGGCCAACCCGTGATCGTTGACAACAAGGTTGGCGCGGGCGGCAACATTGCAGCGGACTATGTGGCCAAGGCCACCGATGGCCACACGCTGGGTCTGATGATCAACGGCAACATGACGATTGCCGGCTTGCTCAACCCCAAACTGCCTTATGACCCGCAGAAAGACCTCGCGCCAGTCAGCCTGATCGGCACCGCTCCTCTGGTGCTGGCCGTGCCCGCAGATGCGCCCGGCGCCGATGCCGCCCAGTGGCTGGCCCAGATGCGCCAAAGCGGCACAACAGCGAGCTACGGATCTCCGGGTGTGGGCACCGTGGGCCACCTGGGCATGGAGCTGCTCAAGGCGCGCACCGGCATCGCGCCGGTGCACGTGCCCTACCCTGGCAACCCGCAGGTGATCACGGCCATCTTGGGCGCACAGATCCAGGCCGCCTTGCTGCCACCGGCTTTGGCCGCGGCCCAGGCGCGCAGCGGCAAGCTGCGCGTGCTGGGCAGCACCAGCGCCGGGCGCAGCGCCTTGGCGCCCGATGTGCCCAGCCTGGCTGAGGCGGGCGTAAAAAACTACCGGCTCGAAATCTGGAATGCCGTGGCAGCGCCAGCCACGCAGCCGGCCGCACAGTTGCAGCGCCTGAGCACCGTGGTGACCGAGATCGTGCGCTCTGCCGATGTGCGCGCCAAGCTGCTGCAGCAAGGCTGGCAGCCGATCGGCTCGGGGCCAGAGGAGCTCAAGACCCGGATCGCGGCCGACACCCAGGAGCTCGGTCAGATCATTCGCGAGCAAAAGATACAGCCCTGAGCACAGCCGGGGCGGCCGGGGTCAGGCGCCTTTGAGCAAGACCTTCACATCCTCGGCCAAGGCCGGCGCGCCCATGCCGGGTCGGGTGTAGAGCCGCACCCGGCCTTGCAGATCGAAGACATAGCTGCCAGCGGTGTGGTCCAGGGTGTAGCTGCCCGCGGTCTTGCCTTCGTTCTTCTTGAAGAAAATTCTGAAGTGCTTGGCCAGCTCGGGCAACTGCTCGGCCGAGGGCCGCAGGGCCAGGAAAGCGGGGTCAAAGTTGGCCATATAGGCCTTGAGCACCTGCGGCGTGTCACGCTCGGGATCGAGCGTGACGAACAGGCCCTGTAATTTGTCGGCGTCTGCACCGAGCAGACCCTTGACCTCAGCGAGCTCGGCCATTGCCGTGGGACAGACGTCCGGACACTGGACGAAGCCAAAAAATATGACCACCACCTTGCCCCGAAAGTCGGCGATGCTGCGCAACTGACCATTGTGATCGGCCCACTTGAAGTCGCGCGCGTAGTCGGCGCCGGTGATGTCGATGCTGCGAAACGATGGCTTGCCCGGCGAGCAGGCGCCCAATGCCACAACCGCGGCCATGAGCACGGCCAGGCGGCGGGAAACCAACAGGGTCTTCATGGGATGTAGTGATCGATCAGGAATGCGGCAAACAGCACAGACAGATGGATCAATGAGAAGCGGAAGGTCTTGCGCGCCAGCGCATCGGAATACTCACGCCACAGCGCCCAACCATAGGCACAAAACATCACGCTGAGCACAGTGGCGACCAACAGATAAAACCAGCCACTCATCTGAAACACAAAGGGCATGAGGCAGGCCGCAAACAGCACGATGGTGTAGAGCAGGATTTGCAAGCGGGTGAACTCGTTGCCGTGCGTCACCGGCAGCATGGGCAGACCGGACTTGCGGTAGTCCTCGACCCGGTAGAGGGCCAGCGCCCAGAAGTGCGGCGGGGTCCAGAGGAAAATGATCAAAAACAAGATCAGCGCCTCAGGACCAATTTGCCCTGTCATGGCGGCCCAGCCCAGCACCGGCGGCATGGCTCCAGACGCACCGCCAATGACGATGTTTTGCGGCGTCAGCGGCTTGAGCACCACGGTGTAAATCACGGCGTAGCCCACAAAGGTGGCGAAGGTCAGCCACATGGTCAATGGATTGACCCACACATACAAAACAACCGAACCCAAGGCGCACAGAGCTCCCGAAAAAATCAGCGTCTGCGTGTTGCTCAGCTGGCCTTTGGCTGTCGGTCGCCAGGAAGTGCGGCGCATGCGGGCGTCGATGTGCTGCTCGACGATGCAGTTGAAAGCAGCAGCGGCTCCGGCAACCAGCCAGATGCCCACGCAGGCGATCGCAGCAAGCCAAACATCGGCCCAGCGGGGCACGCCTGGGACGGCCAGCACCATGCCGATGAGGGCGCAAAACACGATCAGCTGAACCACGCGCGGCTTGGTCAGCGCGTAAAACTGAGACCAGCTCGACTGAGGTGGCAGGACCACGGCAGCGGGGGCGTCTTGGGAGCTCATGCGGACAGCTGCGATGCAGATGAAAAAGACGGTTTACGAATACCCGTGGCGCTGCGCGTGCAGCAGACGGTGGCGGTCAGCACGATCACCAGCGCCGCAGCGCCAGCCGTGTGGGCCAATGCGGCCACCAAAGGCCAGCCCAGCACCACGTTACTCAGCCCGCTGGCAAATTGCCACAGCACCAAGGCGAGTATCGAGTAACTGGCCCGACGGGTACCCGGATCGCGTCCGAGCCAGCCGGCCAGGATCAACAAGGCCAGCATCACGGCATAGGCGGCCAGCCGGTGAACGTAGTGTATGGCCGTCAGGCCGGCAAAGCTGATGTTGCCGCCGTCACGGGTGGCACCGAGCTCGCGCCACAGGGTAAAGCCTTGGCTGAAATCCATGTTTGGCCACATCGAGCCCTGGCAGCTGGGAAAGTCCGTACAGGCGAGCACCGCATAGTTGGTGCTGACCCACCCACCGAGGGCGATCTGCACACCCAGCAAAGCAAAGCAGAGCAGGAGCATGGCCCTGACCCGCGCAGGCACAGGCAACACTTGCACCTGGCCAGCGGCCAACGCATAACGGCTGGCCTGCGCCTGCAACAAGGCCAGCAGCACCATGCCACCCAACAAGTGCAGCGTGACGATGGCCGGAAACAGCTTCATGGTCACGGTCAGCGCACCAAAAGCGCCTTGCAGGCAGACCCAAATCAGGGTCAACGCAGGCCACAGGGGCGAGACCGCCAGCGGTGCGGCACCGCCGTCACGCCGCTGCCGTGCGCTCCAGAACGTGGCCGCCATCAAGGTGAGGATCAACACACCCACAGCCGTGGCCAGGTAGCGATGAATCATTTCAATCCAGGCCTTGCCGTGCGTCACCGGTCCACTGGGCAGTGCGGTCTGGGCCTGCGTGATCTGCGCATGCGCGCCCACAGGGCTGGCGCTGCCGTAGCAACCCGGCCAATCGGGGCAGCCCAGGCCCGAATCGCTTAGCCGCGTGAAGGCGCCAAAAATCACCAGGTCGAAAGTCAAGAACAAAGTGACCAGGGTGAGCGAGCGCAAACGCTGCGCCGGGGCCGCGCTGCGCCGGCGCAACCAGACCCAGGCCAGAGGGCCAAGCGCCAGCAGCACGCCCATGAGCATGAGGCGGCCGGTCGGTCCAAAGTCGTAGAGGGCAACGGTCTCGGGCATGGTGATTTCAGCGTCCGGGCTGGTCCCAGCTGTTCGACGCACGCAGCAGGCGCTCGAGGTCACGCTTGGCCTTGCCCGCAGACTCGATGGTCAGCCTGGGCGGCATGCGCATCATCCAGTGACCCAGAGGATCGACCACGTACAAGTGGTCAGAAAGCGCCGCACCCGCAGCCGGCTCGAGCCATGCAGACACTGTGGCACTGGAAACGCGCAGTACGGTCGCGCCTCGCAGCGCCGCCTGCAACTCGGGCGCCACCGGCGCATCGTCATTGATCAGCCAAACCCAGTCCAAGCGCTCCTTCTCTCTGCCGAGCGACTCGCGAAGTTGGCGCTGCAAGTACAGATGGTTCTGACAGGCACCATCGCAAGCGCCACCGGCCACACTGATCAGCAACCACTGCTTCTGCAGGCTGGCCAGCGGCACGCTTGGGCCGTCGAGCGACAGACCCGAGGCCACTGGCAAGGGACGCTGCGGCTCAATGAGCTCGCCAAAGCTGCGACGGGCCTCAGGCCGGATCACGTAGTACGTGAAGTATGAGGCGATCACCGGGGCAGCGCAAACCAGCAAAATGAGCAGCATGCGCCAGCGCCCGGCCACTGCGGCCGCGCTGCTGGCCCGCTCGGGCGAAGGCAAACCGTGGACGGTCAAGCCCAGGGGCTGATCGGCCGCGGCCTGGGGGCCAGGGGATGGGGATGGAGACGAGGAATTCATGAAAACGTTTAATCCCTGCCTTTGCGTCGACGCGGGGCAATCCACTGAAACCAGACATACAAGGTCAGCAGCAAGGCGGACAGCCCAAACCACTGGAATGCGTAACCGTGATGCTTGTCCACGCCCAGATTGGGCGCATCCCAGTTGCGCTGCAGACCTTCGCTGGATGGCCCAACTTGCACCACCAGCGCGTTGATCAAAGGCAGGCCGGTTTCGACTCGAAATTGCGCGATGTCCAGATTTTGCCGTATCGGGCCACGCTCATCGGCGCCCAATTCGTAAAGCTTGCCTGGCCACAGGGCCAAACGGCCGCTGACCTGGACCGCGCCCGCGGGCGTTTGCACCGGTGCCAGGCGTTGACGGTCAATGAAGTCGCGCGCAATCCAGCCGCGCTGGACCAAGATCACCTGGTTGCTGCCCTCGAGCTGCAGCGGCGTGAGCACCCAAAAACCGGCACGCCCACCCATGGGCCGGTTGTCCAGGTATACCGTGTTCTGGGCCAGCCATTGGCCCTGTATCCGCACCGAGCGATGCAACTGCCCAGCCAGGTCGGTCTGCCCAAGCAATGCCATCTGATCGAGCGCCGGCTCCCGGCCGCGCGCCTCGATGCTGGCGGCCAACGCAATCTTGTAGTCGGCCCGGCCCATCTGCCAGCGACCCAGGGAAAACGTCAGCGCGATCATGAACCATGTGCTCACGGTCAGCAGCCACCAACGCGGCGAGCGAATGCCACGCGAGCCAGAATGCACGGGTTGGGCGTCTTGGGTCATGCGAAGATAATTGCTCAATGTCCTACTTGATCGGCCTGGCTTTTGTGGCCATTTTGGGCGCGCTGGCCAGCGCCCTGTACTTCATGCTCAAAGACGGTCGCGGCAAGCCCAAGACCAGTCACATGGCACGCGCCTTGGCATTTCGGGTGGGCTTTTCCATCCTGCTCTTTCTGTGCGTCCTTCTGGCCTGGAAGCTCGGCTACATCCGTCCGACCGGCCTGCCCGTCGGGCAGTGAGGACCTGAACGCAAAAAAGGCCGCGGGATGAGCGGCCTTTGCTTGTTGCGCGCATGCGGGCCGGCCAAGCCTGGCCGGCGTGCCCGCTTACATCCAGTACACCAGGATGTACAGACCCAGCCAAACCACATCCACGAAGTGCCAGTACCAGGCTGCACCTTCGAAACCAAAATGACGATCCGCAGTGAAATGGCCTTTTTGCAGGCGCAAGGTGATGAACAGCAGCATCAGCATGCCAACGAAGACGTGAAAGCCGTGAAAGCCCGTCAGCATGTAGAAGGTCGAGCCGTAGATGCCGGAGTTGAGCTTGAGGTTCAGGTCGCTGTAAAGGTGCGCGTACTCGTACGCCTGCACGCCCAGGAAGATCAGGCCAAGCAGCACCGTGAGCCACATGTACTGGATGGTCTTGGCACGGTGGCCCTCACGCAGGGCATGGTGAGCAATGGTCAGGGTCACGCCCGAGGTCAAGAGCAAGGCTGTGTTGATGGTGGGCAGCCAAAAGGGTCCGACGGTGGTGAAGGGCTCCACAATGCCGGCCGGCGAAGCGGTGGCGCCCGCTTGCAGGGTCGGCCAGACCGCCTTGAAGTCTGGCCACAGCAGGGAGTTTTCCAGACTGCCCAGCTCCGGCAAGGAATGTGCGCGGGCCCACCACAGGGCAGAGAAGAAGGCGCCGAAGAACATGACCTCCGAGAAGATGAACCAGCTCATGCTCCAACGGAACGACATGTCGATGCGTTCGCCATACAGGCCGCCCTGACTCTCGGAAATCGCTTCACGGAACCACTGATACAGCACGCCCAGCCACAGCGCCAGTCCGAACAGCAGCGAATAGGCGCCCCAGCCAGCACCATTGATCCACTGGCCGGCGCCGAGAATCACAAAGAACAGACCGGTAGCGGCCATCACGGGGTGGCGCGACGGGCCGGGCACGTAGTAGTACGGCGTGCTGCCCTGGGTGGCTGAAGACATGCTCTTTCCTCTTATCCTGAAATACTCTGCAAAAAACTGACCGTCAAAACGATGGTCCGTTCCACTCCATCAACCTGGCACGATCCAATGGACCAGGGCTGCCAGGGCGCCCACGAAAAAAAATACTCCCAACAAACCCACCGCAATGACCTGCAGCGGCTTGAGTTGCTGCACATCCCGCTCCATGGCGTGCTTGCCACGCAAGCCCAGGAAGGACCAGGCCACCGCCTTGACAGTGCCCGCCCAGCCAGTCACCGCGCTCATGCCCCAGCCGATCCGACAGCCACGCTGCGCGAAACCGTCTTACCCAAACCCACGGATCCGGCCGGCGCCGGCGGCGTCTTGCCGCCGACTTCAAAAAAGGTGTACGACAGCGTGATCGTGGTCACATCCTTGGGCAACTTGGGGTCGATCACAAAGGCAACGGGCCAGAGCTTCTTTTCACCGGGCGCCAAGGTGTACTGGTTAAAGCAGAAACACTCGAGCTTGTTGAAATGCGGCGACGCCTGCCGAGGTGCATAGCTGGGAATGGCCTGCGCGGCCATGGTCCGATCCTGCACATTCTGGAACTCGTACATCACGGTGGTCAGCTCACCCGGATGGACCTGAACGGAGCGCACAGCGGGCTTGAAGTCCCAGGGCCCACGGGCGTTGGCGTCGAACTCAATCGTGATGGTGCGCGTGGTATCGACCTGGGTGTTGGCAGACTGCACCGAGGCCCCGGGAATGAGCTTTTCACCCAAGGCCAGCACGTTGATGCCGGTCATCTCGCAAATGGCTATGTACAGCGGCACCAGGGCGTAGCCAAAGCCAAACATGCCCAGCACAATGACACAGAGCTTGCCCAGCATCCGCAGGTTATCGCGCCGAGGTCCCATGGTGTGTTGTCTCGCCAGAACTTTGACCGCTCAGCCGCCTAGCAGCACCATGCGCACCATGAAGCCCACAAAGAAGGTCACGGCAACCGACGCCAGGATCAGGCCCAGGCGGCGATTGCTCTTGATTTGTTCGGGTGTCACGGGGTGCAGACGATCAGCCGATCACACGGGTGGCCGTGGCGTCGAGCTTGGGCGGGGTTTCAAACGTATGGAACGGCGCAGGTGAGGGGACTTCCCACTCCAGACCTTCGGCCGCCTCCCAGGGCTTGGCAGAGGCTTTCTCACCCACACCACGCATCACGGGCCAGACCACGAAAAGGAAGAAGTAAACCTGTGCGATTCCGAAGGCGAAGGCACCGACCGACGCCCACATGTTGAAATCGGCAAACTGCATCGGGTAGTCGGCATAGCGACGCGGCATGCCCGCCAAGCCCAGGAAGTGCATGGGAAAGAAGGTGACGTTGAACGAAATGAGCGACCACCAGAAGTGGGTACATCACGCCGGTCCACTTGGGCGCCCAATAGTAAAAACCGGCGAACATGGCGTAGAGGGATCCTGCCACCAAGACATAGTGGAAGTGGGCCACGACATAGTAGCCGTCTTGCAACTGCGTATCCACCGGCGCAATCGACAAGATCAGGCCCGTGAAGCCGCCCATGGTGAACACGAACAGGAAGCCGACTGCAAACAGCATGGGCGTCTCGAAGGTCATCGAGCCCTTCCACATGGTGGCAATCCAGTTGAACACCTTGACACCCGTCGGGACGGCGATGAGCATGGTGGCGTACATGAAGAACAACTGACCGGTCACCGGCATGCCGGTGGTGAACATGTGGTGGGCCCAGACGATGAAGCTAAGGATGGCAATCGAGCCGGTGGCATAGACCATGGAGGCATAGCCAAACAGACGCTTGCGGGAAAAAGCCGGGATGATGTGGCTGACGATGCCGAAGGCCGGCAAGATCATGATGTAGACCTCGGGGTGACCGAAGAACCAGAAAATGTGCTGGTACATCACCGGATCACCACCGCCGGCCGGGTTAAAGAAACTCGTGCCAAAGTGGCGGTCGGTCAGGGTCATCGTGATGGCGCCAGCGAGCACCGGCATCACGGCGATCAGCAGGTAGGCCGTGATCAGCCAGGTCCAGACGAACATGGGCATCTTCATCAGGGTCATGCCCGGAGCGCGCATGTTCAGGATGGTCACGATGATGTTGATCGAGCCCATGATGGACGAAGCACCAAGGATGTGCAGGGCAAAAATACCGGCATCCATCGAAGGACCCATCTGCAGGGTCAATGGGGCGTAGAGCGTCCAGCCAGCGGCCGGTGCACCACCGGGCATGAAGAACGAGCCACCGAGCATGATGGCCGCAGGAATCATCAGCCAGAAACTGAAGTTGTTCATGCGGGCAAAAGCCATGTCGCCCGCACCAATTTGCAGTGGGATCATCCAGTTGGCAAAGCCCACGAAGGCCGGCATGATGGCGCCAAACACCATGATCAGGCCATGCATCGTGGTGAGCTGGTTGAACAGCTCGGGGTTGACCAGTTGCAGACCAGGCTGGAACAGCTCGGCGCGAATGAGCAAAGCCAAAACGCCGCCGACCATGAACATGAAAAAGGCAAACAGCAGATACAGCGTGCCAATGTCCTTGTGGTTGGTCGCGAACACCCAACGGCGCCAGCCCGTCGGGGCATGGTGGTCGTGGTCATGTGCGTGATCGTGGTGATCGAGAACTGCACTCATGTGGCTACCCTTTTATCTTGACTCGTTCGACTTTTGGATTTACTTGCGTGCAGCCTGAACTTGCGCCGGCTGGACCAGCTGTCCCGTCTTGTTGGACCAGTTGTTCTTGGTGTAAGTGATGACGGCAGCGATTTCCGTGTCGCTCAGCTGCTTCCACGCGGGCATGGCGCCGCCGGCAGCACCGTTGAGCAAAATATTGACCGTCTTGAGGTGGTCGGCATCGAGCACGATGGCCGAGCCGTCGAGCGCCTTGATCGGGCCGGCGCCCTTGCCGCTGGCTTGGTGGCAGGCCGCACAGTTGGCGGCATAGACCTTCTCGCCGCGGGCCACCAGATCGGCCTGCTGCCAGACCTTGCTCGGATCATCGGCGAGGGCCGCTGCCTCCTTGAGCCTCTCCTTGGTCCAGGCGCTGTACTGCTCGGCCGACACCACCTTCACGTGGATGGGCATGTAAGCGTGTTCCTTGCCACACAACTCCTGGCACTGACCGTAAAAGTCACCGGTTTTTTCAGCACGGAACCAGGTGTCGCGCACAAAACCGGGAATGGCGTCTTGCTTGATGCCAAACTGCGGCACCGCAAACGCGTGAATCACGTCGTTGGCTGTGGTGATGATGCGGATTTTCTGGTTGACAGGCACCACCAGGGGCTTGTCAACCTTGAGCAGGTAGTCGCTGACGATTTCGCCCTTCTTGGGGCCGCCTGCGTTGGACATGGCCCGGTGGCTGGCATCGAGCGTGGAGACAAAGGCAATTCCCTCGCCCTCCCCCTTGATGTATTCGTAGCCCCACTTCCACTGGATGCCGGTGACCTTGATGGTCAGGTCGGCATTGGTAGTGTCTTTTTGAGCCACCAACAACTTGGTGGCCATGAGCGCCATACCGATGACGATGAGAAACGGGATCACGGTCCAGGCAATCTCGACGGTCGTCGACTCGTGGAAAGTTGCCGGCTTGTGACCAAGCGATTTGCGGTGTTTCCAGATCGAGTAAAACATCACACCGAAAACCGCTATGAAGATCACCAAGCAGATGATCATCATGGCCCAGTGCAGCCAGTTTTGCTCAGCGGCGATGCGCGTGGCCGACTCGGGCAGGTTGAGCTGGAAGGGCTGAGGGCCTCCGGGCAGGTTGTAGGAAGGGGCGGCAGAGGCGCAGGTCGCCCAACCCGCCACTGCCAGCCCGGCTGAAACCTTGGCGGAGGCAGCCAGCGCCGCATCCTGGAGGAAGTGAACCGGCGCGTGCGCGCGTTTCGCGCGTTTCACGCCTGTGCCCTGGGTATTGCTCGCGTTCATCGTCTTTGCTTTTTTAAGGATGATCTGAAACCTGTCAAACCCGCTGATTATAGGCAGTGCGAAACCGTCGGCGGGCTGAAATCGGCAAGTTTGGTGTCAGGTGTTTGACTTCATGCCATGCGCAAGGCCATCCGGATCTCGCGCGCCAGTGCAGGCCTGAGTTGCGGACGCAGATGCCGGCCGACCAACACACTGCGCCCCTGGCCAGAGACCTCGATCAAAGACCCGTCACCGCTACAAGGCTCCACACGCACCCACTGCCTGGGAAACTCGGTTCGCTCGGTGCGCCCGCCGTGTTCGCGTTCGACCACCAGAACAGGTCCACTGAGGATGATCTTTTCGCCGTCGCGGGCATGCCGGGCATAAACCAGCAGCGCAGCGCCAACCGCAATCAACTCGAGCCAGGCAAAGGGCATCACCAAACGCGCACCCCAGACCCAAAACAGGCTGGCCACAGTGAGCGACAAAAAGCACAGCCCCAGATAGCATCGCATCAATTGCGCAGGGGTGAGGCTGCAATTGCGCCGAAGCGACCACTCCAGGACGTCGGCTCGGCCTTGCGCCGGGCTGCCGCCCTGCGAGGCGAGAAGAAATGGAGGGCCTGAGAAAGACACAGTATGAAGGACCTAAAAAGCCTGGAAAGCTCGAACGACCGTGCACCTGATTGAGACTGCATCCGAGTGTAGAGTCATTCGAAGATCCCGCCGATCAATGTGGCTTTGATCCCTTGAGCATGCGGCGCATGTCGTCCAAGGGCACGGCGCTGACGGTATGCACAGCAAGCCGGGCGGGCGGGCGCAGGGCATGGCCATAAATCAGCTCCACCGTCAGCGCCAGCCTGCCATCTGCCTGACGCGGGCAGCGCTTGTCGATGGCGTCGAGAAGTTGCGCCCGCCAGCGGCGCCCACGCAGAGCCGAAAAGCGCCCCGGGTGAACATTGCGCCCCCACTGGCGCAACTCGGCCAGCAGGCGCTCTGCCGACTCGAAGGTCAAGGTCAAACGCTCCATGTCCATCACCGGCTCGGCAAAGCCGCTGCCCACCAGCATGTCGCCCCAATCGTGCATGTCGGTCAGCTGTGCGCCGATCGGCGGCCAACCCAGCTCCTCGTAGAGCTTGCGCAACTCGACAGCGGTGTCGGGCCCCAGGCAGGAGAACATCAAAAAGCCATCGACCCGCAGCAAACGGTGCCAGCGCGCCAGCAGCGCCTGAGGCTCAAGGCTCGTGTGCAGCGCCATATTGGCCCACACCATATCCTGTGACCGTTCGGCGGGCTCCTGCCAAGACCAAGGCTGCAGCCAGCGCCGCCAGTGCCACCAGGGGCGATCGAAGAGGCGCCGAGCGTGGTCCATCCGATCGCTCTCGTCCTCCCAAAGGCTCACCTGCGAACCCAGCAAGCCAGTCAGACTGTCATGGGCCGCCCGTCCGCTCAGCGACGGGGACCAATGGGTCCACACCTGGGGCTTGACGCGTATCCATTGCAAGCGCTCAAACATGCGCCGAGCCACCTCGCCATGCAGCCAAGGGGTCTGAGGCGCGGCCAAGCGCTGCCAGCGCAGCACGGCAGGCGGGTCGTAGGTCGGAGGGATGTCGCTTTGGCTCAAGATGGCAACCGCACAGGCGCTCGCGCCCCATGGACAGGGCAGCAAAAGGCGGCCAGTATATGGCCCCATGTTGTCCCTGTTTGGATCCAACCATCCGATGCGCCTGCCCAGCCAGTGCGCGGTCTGTCGCAGCTGGCCGAGCCAACGGCTGTGCCAGGCCTGCCTGTCGCGTTTTGCCAGCCCGCGGCCGCGCTGCGCGCGCTGCGCACTGGTCCTGACTGTGGGCGCGGGTCAGTCCGGCTGCCCTCAATGCCAGGGCCAATCCTGGCCATTGGACGCCTGCTTTGCTGCAGTGGACTACGCCTATCCTTGGAGCGACTTGCTGACCCGCTTCAAGTTTCAAAAGCAAACCGGCTACGCCGATCTGTTTGCCCAGTTGCTGCTGCGAGATTTGGCTGTAGGCCCGTGCCTGGCGGCCCTGAACCCAGAAGACTGGCTGCTGCCCCTGCCCCTGTCGCCCCAGCGCTTGGCCGAACGCGGCTTCAATCAGGCCTGGGAGCTGGCACAAGCCCTGCACCTCCAAAGCCGTAGCCCCGCCGCTTCGCATGCGCGGTTGCTGCTGCGCCTGCGCCACACCGAAGCACAAAGCCGTCTGCCGCGTCAAGACAGGCTGGCCAATGTGCGCGGGGCTTTTCTGGTCGATCCGCTCATGGCGCGCCAGGTGCAGGGTCGACAGGTTGTGCTGATCGATGACGTGATGACCAGCGGTGCATCGCTGGCCTCGGCCGCGCAGGCCCTGCGCCAAGCGGGTGCAGCCAGCGTGCGGGCCATTGTGGTGGCGCGAACACCGGCCTGAGCCATTGGCGGCGAGCATGCGGCCGGGCTGCGCATAATCGCGCCCATGTTCAATATCGTGCTGGTTCATCCCGAAATTCCGCCCAATACGGGCAACGTCATACGACTGGCCGCCAACACGGGCTGCCAGCTCCACCTGGTCGAGCCCTTGGGTTTTGACATGGACGATCGGCAACTGCGCCGGGCCGGCCTGGACTATCACGAGTACGCCACAGTGCGCCGGCACAAAAGCTGGCAGGCCCTGCTGGAGCTGGAAAACCCAGCCCGCCGGCGCATGTTCGCTCTGACCACCCGCGGTTCACGGCCTGCCCACGACCTCGGGTTTGCCGCCGGCGACTGGCTGGTGTTTGGCTCGGAAACCGCAGGCCTGCCGCCCGATCTGCGAGAGAGTTTTGCGCCCGATCAGCGACTGCGCCTGCCCATGCGCGCCGGTCAACGCAGCTTGAACCTGTCCAACGCTGTGGCCGTGACCGTATTCGAGGCCTGGCGCCAATGCGGCTTTGACGGCGCCCAACCGGTCTGAGTCGGCAAACTCAGCGCAGCCCATCCCACAAGAGCTTGAGGCCGGTCAAAAACATGCCGGCATAGATGAACTTGTAAAACAGCTCCGGCTCGATCCGCCTGGCCATGCGCACGCCGATCCACACTCCCACGGGGACCAGCGGCAGCAGCGTCAGCGAAGTGAGCATGTTGCGCATGTCCAGCAGTCCAAGCATGCCGTAGGGGATCCACTTCGACAGGTTGATGATGAAGAAGAAAAACGCCATGGTCGATGTGAACAGCAGCGGGCTCAGCCGCAGCGGTATGACATAGGCCGTGATCGGGGGTCCACCGGCGTGTGCAATGAAGCTGGTAAAGCCTGAGGTCATGGTCAGCAAAGCTCCAACCCAGCGTGGCGGGGGCGGCGCATCGGGCTTGGGCTTGAACAAAAGGCGCTGGGCCAGAAACAGCAGGGTAAAGCCCCCCACCATGGCGGCCACCACGTTCGGGGAAAGCGCGCGAAACAAAAAATAGCCCAGAAGCGTGCCCACCAGCCCGCATGGCACCAAGAATCTGAGCAGACGCCAGTCCAG